>CAKPGD010000100.1 GCA_934154515.1 uncultured Clostridia bacterium | reverse complement strand
AGCAACAAACGAACAAGTAGCATTAAATGAAGTAACACAATATATTGAAGAAACAACTGGAAATGGTGGAAGTGAAGCACCAGGTAATAGCGAACTTAGAAAATTAAAAACAGGAGACTATATAAAATATAATACAGGAGTAACAAGTGTAGGAGAAAATGGAGTAGTAATATGTAGAGTATTATATGATTCAACATCAGAATATGGAGTACAAATAATAACAGATAAAAATATAGCAGATGTAACATTAGGTAAAGAAGATGACTGGATTACTGCAAGAGAAGCTTATAATAATGCAATAGCAACATTAAATACAGAAGCTGGAAAATATCTAAATACAAAATACGCAACAGATGCAAGATGTGTAGGAAGCGTACCAACAAATCAAAATGGAACATTTGTAAATAAAAATTCAGAAAATGCAGGACCAGTTACTTTAGAGTTTATTTCATCAGCAGAAGGTGCAAATAATATGAAAGATACAGATACAAATTATGAAACAGATAAGGCACAATTAGAAAGTTTAAATATATCTACAACAGGAAAATATTATTGCCTAGCGTCTCGCTATGTATTCTCGGATCCTTCTTCCTGCGTTTTCTGTGTGAATTATGTGTTTAGCGATGGTGAATGGGACAGTGAATGCTTGTGCCGTGTGCAAAGCGACGGCAGCACTTATGGCTATTCGAAAACGTACGGGCTTCGTCCTTGTTTTTCTCTAAAATCTGATATCAAGATAACAGGAGGAAATGGAACAAGTGACGAACCATATATAATGTAGATCTTGTCAAGATTAGTGTGTAAATTTTTTCATACTAGTTTTAAGAAGTAATATAGCAAACATAAAACTATATTACTTCTTTTTATTTAATTGTTAATATGCTTTAAATTCTATATTTTCTAGATATTTAGTATATCTTTCACCAAACAATTCTGCAATTTGTGACTGAATAGTTGATCTTGTCAAGATCTATTTATTTTTTTATATTTTATGTAAAAATATTATTAGCAAAAAGCAAGTAAAATATTGTCTAAAAAATAAGCTTCTTATAAAATAATTAAATAATTAATTGATAGGAGACAAAGGATGAAAAAAATAGTAAAAGAAAACAAAGGAATAACTTTAATAGCATTGGTAATCACAATTGTAGTGCTAATAATATTAGCGGGAGTAGTGATAAACTTAACGCTAGGACAAAATGGAATATTTACAAAGGCAAAAGAAGCAAAAAATGAATATAGCACAGAAGAGGCAAGAGAAGGATTAGAACAAGAAATATTAAACATACAAATAGAAGCAGTAAAAGAAGGAAAAGAATTTAGCTTAAAATACTTAAATGAAAAATTAGATAAAACAAAATATGAAATAACATTAGATGACGAGGAAAGCCCAACAACAGCAGTAATAAAAGAAATAAATTCAAACTTTTATTTAACAGTAGACAGCAAATTAAACATAATAAAAGTAGAAGAAAAAGAACCAAAACCACAATATATAAAATTTGGAGAAGTAACATGGGAAAAT
>CAKPGD010000099.1 GCA_934154515.1 uncultured Clostridia bacterium | reverse complement strand
ACTCCTGCTAGTATTATTAACACCACTATTGTTATTACTAACGCTATTAGTGTTATTCCTTTTTCTTTTAAGCTTGTGCTTTTAAGCTTTTTTAAGTTTTGTTCGCTTCTTGTTTTCATTTTCTTCCTCCTCTTTGGTATTTTTTTATATTAATTTCTTTTATAAAATTAACATTACTTATTTTTTATTTCAATATTTTTGTTTATTTTCATTATTTACTGTTTTACATAAATTTGTTAATATTTTTTTACTTTTTTCATTTATCAGTAAGCTTTTGGAGACATTTCATTACTTTTTTTATTCAATTTTCAATGTGCTTTATGTTTCTAAGTTATTACTTAAATTCATAATTATTTTACTATTAACTTCTTGCTAAGTCAATATAATTTTCGTACCAACTTATCATTTGAGCTAATATAAAATCATTCTTATCATAGCATAATATTCTTATACTATTTCTTTTAGCGTTACAAAAAATATTTTCTCAAAAAAATATTTTCTGCTATTTTTTATATCTTTTTGCTATTTTTGCTTCCTTTCATTCTTATATTATGTTAATATACTTAAAGTTAAATTAAATATTTTAATTCAATAAAACACTCATACTATTTAAAATTTATAAGTAGTATGAGTGTTTTATTATACTAAATTTTTCTTTATAGTTCTCTTCTTCCCTCTAAGGCTTTGCTTAGTGTTACTTCATCTGTATATTCTAAGTCTCCACCTACTGGAATTCCATGTGCTATTCTGGTTACTTTTATTCCAAGTGGCTTTACAAGTTTTGAAATATACATTGCTGTTGCTTCTCCCTCTACTCTTGGGTTTGTTGCAAGTATAACTTCTTTAACTTTTCCATCCATTAATCTTGAAAGTAATTCTTTTATTTTTATTTCATCTGGTCCTATTCCATTCATTGGAGATATTGAACCATGTAGTACATGATATTGTCCTTTAAATTCATGTGTTCTTTCCATTGCTACTACATCTTTTACATCTTCTACTACGCAAATTACACTTTCATCTCTTTTTGGATTTGAGCATATTGCACATGGGTCTGTATCAGATATATTGTAGCATTTTGAACAGTATTTTAAGTTCTTTTTAGCATTTACTATTGCAGATACGAATTCGTTTACTTCTTCTTCTGACCTATCTAGCATATAAAATGCTAGCCTTGCTGCTGTTTTATTTCCTATGCTTGGTAGTTTTTCAAATGCTTCTATTAGTTTTTCTATTGATGGTGAATAATATGACATAGTTTCACCTCTACATTATTCCTGGAATATTGTATTTTCCTAAACTTTGTGCTTGTGCACTATCTACTTTTCTTAATGCTTCGTTTACACAAGTTAAAATTAAATCTTGTAGCATTTCTACGTCATCTGGGTCTACTACATCTTTGCTTATTTTTATAGATTTAATTTCTTTTCCTCCTGTAACTTTAACTTCTATTGCTCCTCCTCCAGCAGTTGCATCAAATTCCTTTGATACTAATTCTTCTTGTGATTTTTCCATATCTGCTTGCATTTT
>CAKPGD010000098.1 GCA_934154515.1 uncultured Clostridia bacterium | reverse complement strand
ACTTCCTTCTGTTTGCTTTCATAATTGCTTTTAATGCAGATTATTAATTTCCTTAATGTTTATCACTTTAAACATAAAGGTCTTCAATAGTCCATTTATTCTACTCCTTCCGTACTGTTTTGTTTAGTTAAGAAATCGTTCGGATTTGTACTAAATCAATACATTTTTCGTACAAAAAAACCCACTGCTTTAAGCCTTAACAGCTACTTCGTTTTCCTTACGAATGCGCATTATAATCATCTTGGTAGCATATTGTAAATATATAATATGTATATTAGGTATTCGTATTTCATATGGTTATTTTTCTGTACAAGCACTTTTATCGGATTTTATGTATTTTTTCTCATACATTCTAAAATCCCTTATTTTTCCGTTCTTTTGGGATGCATTTTTTTTCGTGCGCTGTTTTTGTGCCTCATATTGATTATCTTTATCGCCCCTTTAAATATTTTTTATGAATTAACTTATCGATTAAATACGGATTGCTTCGTACTCCGTACTCTCGCAATCCTACGTAAATTCGCACCCGCTTCTTTCGACTACACTCCGGCTTTAATCGATAAGAAAAGGAGCTGTGAATAAACTTTCGTTTTTCACATGCTCCCTTGTCTGTTAAGATATTCTGTTAATTTGATGCAGCTGTCCTGTTAAAATCTGACTCTGTACATATTTGTTGCCGTAATGATGTAGATCGAACTGTCGCTTCCGCCTCCGACTATGCCTGTAACCTCGCCTTCGGCAAAAGAGAAATCTCCTCTGAGTACACCGTTCTTGCCGTATGCTCTGATCTCATTATCACCGAGCAGCATTACCGTATTATTGCTCACACAGATATCTCTGTACTTATAATCAAGTTCGGCTTCTCCTGTCTTATTGCCCTTAAGGTCATAGATGATCAGCTTGTCCGCGGTATCACTGCTCTCTGAGCTTGTAATTACCGCTTCTATGCTGTCCGAGCATACTACGGATTCTATTTTATCCTCAAAGCTCTCGGTCTTAAGTATCTCCGGGCTGTTTAAAACCTCTGTCGAAAAGAAAACAACTCCTCCGTCATAAAATGCCTGGCTGAACTCATTGGATGAAAAATTGACAAAACCTGCCAAATGTCCGGCAAATTCTTCACTGAAGCCGCCTACAACTCGTCTCGCATCCTCATTCTGGCCTATGGATCCGAAGTTACGGAACACGACATTATTGACCAGTCTTCCGTTATCAATACTGAGATATGAGCTTATAAGCTCCGTTCCGTCCGGCGATACATCTATGTCAAACGGATACCCGTCACCGCCTATTACCGATTTGACAGACAGATCTATGGCGCTTCCGTCTGATTTGAAGGCAGATATATACTCTGCCGCACTGTCATTAAGCACGGCATAGACAACACCGTTATCTGCTGCCCTCAGCATAGATATAGGAAGCAGTGTATGTGAACTTCCTGTCATGGTTGTATTATCGAAAATGTAGAGATCGGTACCTCCCCTGTCTCCTATAACAGCATACTTATCACAGGTATCGATAACAGGTGAATTAAGCTGATAGCTTCTCTCCCATAC
>CAKPGD010000097.1 GCA_934154515.1 uncultured Clostridia bacterium | reverse complement strand
ATAGCGCCGAGTAGAAATAAAATAAAATGGTATAAAGAGAAAGGCGATAGATATTATACGAGATTCCCAGAATACGGAACTATAAAACAAGCTAAACAGCCTTTGCTAATACCGATTTTTTATAAAAACGAAACATACATAAACTCCTGCATAAAACGGGAAATAGATAAAGCCATTGAGAATGCTCGTAGCGGAGCGAAATAAAATTATATAAATAAAATTATTGGAATAAATTATGAATAAGGCAATATATAAAATACTAAAAAGAATATCGCAAAATTGCAAACATGAAATAGCGGGCGTTTATTTTGATTTTGTAGAGGATAAAAGAGTGGATATAAATAATAATTATATCGTCTATTCTTTAGAAACCAATAAACCTCGTTATGAATACGAATATTCAAGAAGCATTTATCAAATAGCGGTATATTCAAAAGATTTAACTACCGCTTTGGAAATACAAAAAGATATTGGAAAGTCTTTTTCGTCTCTAAAAGAAAAGATAGATAATATAGAAATATGCGGTTGCGATATTGATAGCGAAACGCATACTAAAAACGAAGCGGACGGATTTTATCAGGCTATAAGCATAATTAATATTTTATATAAATACTAAAATAAAAAAATAGGAGAAAAATTATGAGTCAGACAAGCATTCAAAACAAACAAACTATAAGATACGGTTCAGCCCAAGTTTTAATAGGTAGCAGATTCGACCAACTTATAGATATAGGAGCTGCAAGAAGCGTGGCGTTAAAAGAAACGGTGACTACCGTTGATGTAGAAAGCGATAACGCTGGAGTAATAGCAAGTTTAGTGAGCGAGCATAAAATGGAAGTGACGCTTGATAACTTGGAGATTAATTTCAAAAGATATTTTGAAATGCGAGGCGGTATCGACAATTTGGAAGAATATGACGGAAAAACGGAAGTCAAAAAAGAATATGTCGTGGAATCTGGAACATATAAGTTAAACGAGCTTATTCAAGTTCCTTTCTATAACGCAGATAATTCTGCCGTGTCTATCGAAAAAGTTTATAAAAAGTCCTCTATCGCAAATATATTGATAGAAGAGGCTTCATACGAAAAAGTGGGAGAGAACGGAATAAAGATAAAAAGCAATAATATCAAACCTAATTCTGATACTCTAATTATCGTTTATAAACAAACTCCAGCAAGAATGATAAGAATGGGAACGGGCGGAAAATCCTCCACTATAAAACCTCGTTGTATTAAGATAGTTAATACTGACGCAAACGGTAAAGAATTGAGAATATATTTACCGCAAGCTTCAATATCAAGCGGGCTTGAGTTTAGCTTCCCAGCCGATAAATCTCAAGATGTAATAGTAAATAAATTGAGTTTTTCGGCAACGACTAATTCAAATCAAAAAGCGGGCGAGCAATTGGCATATTATGAAGACGAGCAAGCCGTTTATGAAGACGAGGATATAACTCCCGCCAAAACAGAAAAAGAGACAGAAGTCTCAATAGATAATACTGAAGAGCAAACTATTTAATAATAAGGAGAATATATGGAATTAGAGATTTTAGATTTAGAGG
>CAKPGD010000096.1 GCA_934154515.1 uncultured Clostridia bacterium | reverse complement strand
TCCTGCAACAGTTCCTTTTCCTGTTCCTTGTGCTCCTAACATAATTATATTCATATTTTTTCTTTCCTTTCTTGAGGCTCTAGCTAACTTGTAAGCTGCTTTTCCTTCTCTTTTTGGGATTGTTCCCTTTTTTGACGACTATATTTTACTCTAAAATTTCAAAAATAGCAAGTCTTTCTTGCTATTTTTTCCTTTTTTGTTTATTTTATTACAATATTGCTTTCTATAGTATAAAAAGAAAAAGGGATAGGCTCAATAAAAAGTCTAACCCTTTCTTAGAGAAAAAGTCAATATAGATAAATTACGTCATAACAAATACAAACACAACTACCAAAAGAATTAGCAGTGCCAAAATTCCAAAAGCAATTTTAATCCTATTTCTCCTTTTCCTTGCCGCCATTTTTTCTTGTCTTTTTCTAGCCAAGTACATCTGTACTTCATAACTAGACGTCACCACATAACCCTCACCACTCTGGCTCATATAATTAGGATTATGGCTAGTACATTCTGCAGAATTTTCCAAGTAAGGGCGATTAGTAGAATAGTTGCTAGGCACCTCACCACAGTAATTCATAATGTTATTGCTGTTCCGGACATTGTTATTCTTTTTCATTTCTTTTTCCTCCAATTGGCATAACTTTTTCTTGCAATTAGCAATCAAAAAAGTTTATGCATTTCAAATATTTCGAACATTTATATTTTAATATATTTTATGTAAATTGTCAACATTTTATTTCCAATTTCCACATGACTGCTCTATTATAAAAATATATTATTGCCATTTTTTCTTTTTTATTTTATTACTTATTCAAAAAAATCAAGAGGCTAGGCAAAAAGCCTAACCTCTTTTGGAGATCAATGCATATTCTCAAAAATAGAAGCAATTCTTCCAAACATTAGTCCGAATAGAGCTACTCCACATACAATACTTGTAGCCAAATCCATAGGCTGCATTACCAAAACTGCAAATACAGATAATATTGCTGCCCAAATGATCATAAATATTTTAAAAATAGACTTTCTCATATTTGCTTTCTTTTTTTCTTCGTTCTCTATTTCTTCCTCCCGACTTCTCATTTCTGCATCCTTTTGCAATACATTACTAGAAGCAATGCCAGAACTATACTTTTGTGCGCCCCACCCATACATGGTTTCATAAGTATTATTGTACGTTTTACGAACACAAGTGTTTTCAGAAATATTGACGTTGTTTTTCATTTCATTGTCCTCCATAATTGGTATAAATTCTTTTTAGTATTTTAACTATCAAAGAATTCCATACCTTCATTCAATATTTTTTCACGCTTTTATAGATTAACATAATTTTTACAAAATGTCAATCTTTTTATTTCTAAATATAAAAAAAGCTAAGATATTTACTTTTAAAGTTTCAATCTCAGCTTTTAATACACATAAAAAATTTTATATTAAACATTTCTCTTTTTTCCAAAAGTTACTTCTTGAAATAAGAAATTCTTAACTTTTGTCCAAGTAACTTCTTGGTGTAAGAATTCATTTACTTCATCTTCTACTTTTTGTTCATATGGTGTTAATTCTACTTTTATATCATAGAATAATACTGATTT
>CAKPGD010000095.1 GCA_934154515.1 uncultured Clostridia bacterium | reverse complement strand
GGCAGCGCGGTCACCGCCAAAACCACTGCCGCCGCCAGGGAAATCCATTTTTTATTTTTCATGCAGATACTCCTTTAAGAAACTTCTGCTGTTAGGATATGCAAAATTGCTCAATTAGTGACCACCGGGACACACAAAGTGTCACAAAACACCGTCCCCATGGTTCTTGCTGTAATTTACCGTTTGATCTATAATGTAAACACACAATTAAACGAGAGAGGTATTTATTATGGTTTATTGCACATTAGGTCATATTTCAAAAAACAGTATTAAATATAATGCTGTTTCTAAGCAGTATTCTGTGTTATTTTCCAATTTGAAGGTTGGTAGAGAGCCTGGCAAGGTTGGCTTGATATATTTCGATGAAAAGGTTGTCCGTATGTCGGGAAAGTATTATGTCGAAATAGATATGTGTCAGGAAACCTATAAAATGTATGTATTTAATTCAGAACACAGGGAAGTCATAGATGTTCCATTGGAGAGTATCGTAAAGAGTCACTACAACTATTTCAAGAAACATCAATATATATTTGTTGTAGCACAAAAAGCAGTAAAAGAAAGTAATAAGCCTGATTGCAAGAAAATAATTTTCGACTTACCAATACAGTTCTGGGGTATATCTAAAAGCAAAAATTGTCTTGTAGAAATATTTAATAATCAGTTTATTGTACAGAATTATAAACGTGTTGCAGTAATGACTTTTGGTGAAAAAACATCGGATGTAGAAGTGAAACTTTCAATTCAGCTTAAAGATGGTAGCTGGAAAGAACAGACAATGTCAGCAGGACGTTTTTGGTATACGGTAGATGCTGCGAAAAAGAAGAAAAAAGAAAATAAAATGTATTAATATCTTTATCACAGGTAGACAACATCTCGTTTTTAATCTAGAAACTTGAAGATAATTGTTCTGACGCGGACTGAATCAATTGAGCCAGACATCCTCGGCGACAAAGCGGCGGAAATATCGCTGATGACATTTCCGCCGCATCTTTATAAACGATGATTAATTTCTCCGTCCCTGTTTCGACTGAACCTTATCCTCATACATATTAAGGTCTGCTTCGTTGAGGAGATCCAGCAGGGAAGCTTCCGGATAGTCGCCTGAGAAGGCGTAGCCGCAGGCATAATTGATCTGGCATTTCACATTGTTTTTCTCACACCACTCCTGAAAAAAATCTGCCTGCACACTGCCTTTGTTGATTCCAACTCTGGCATTCTCAAGCGTAGAAAGATCGGTTGCGTTGATATCTATTCTGTCCTCACGCACAAACAGATAATAATATTCTCTTCCCTGCTCTTCATTTGCAAAATAGATATCCTTCTTGTATATTTTTTCTCATCTTTCCCCCCTGTCAAGCAGATCTGGTCAGTCCGCTTTTATATTTTTTTGCGTAACCGGACAGTTGCTCTGAAACTGGGTTTCTACTGTATATCTGGCTACTTTTTTCACTGATATTTCCATGATACAATGCCGGGTTATCCTGCGTCAACATAATTTCCGTTAAGAAATCCTACTGTGCTTTTTTTCTCAAAAATATTGTCACGTCGTGAATCATATGTTAAAATATGCAACGAAACTGGTTCGAAAACCTCCCAGTATAAAAAACTAGGCAAAGTAAAAAAAGAATTTCCGGCTGCACGTAATAAGCAGCCTTTTTGCTGATGCTTTTGTTTATTGGAGGTGATAAACAAAAG
>CAKPGD010000094.1 GCA_934154515.1 uncultured Clostridia bacterium | reverse complement strand
TAAAACAATTTAAAGTAACTCAGAACAAAGAAAGGCTATCTAATGGTGAATTATATATGCCTAGCGACTTAGTATTCACAACTTCAATAGGAACTCCTATAAATACATCTAACCTTAGAAAGGTATATAGTAGGTTATTAAAAAAAGCTGAAATAAATAATATTAAGTTCCACGCTCTTAGGCATACTTACGCCACTAGATTATTTGAGGAAGGTGTTCAAATTAAAACAGTTCAAGCATTATTAGGACATTCAGATATAAATACAACCATGAACATTTATACTCATGTTACAAGTAATGTGAAAAATGATGCTGTTGAAAAACTTAATCAAATATTTAATTTTTAAAGCCCTTGACTTTAAATCATTCAAGGACTTTATACCAACTTAAACAACATTTATAATATTTTTATATCTTTTTATAGTATTTTTTATATCTTTTGTGTTAATAATATAAAATACGGCATATAATTAAGTATGGCGTAACTACAATAAGTATTAGGATCCTATTCTTATTATTTAAGCATTGACTAAACTTGCTTTTAATATTATATTAAAAGTAGCTCATTTACCACAGGGTAAAAGGAGACTCCGGTTTTCGTATTACGATTACTGGCTTTTTTTTATTTTATAATCATTATAATCTTTATCAAAAGTTTCTTTTTTATTTATATAAAATACAGGAAATGCACTGATAAGCTTGTATATATTTTTTTTTGATGAAAATATTAATACATAATCTATATCTCCATAATCATATCTTAGATGCAATTTTCTATCCTTTTCCCATACTTTTATTCTCGAATCTTGTTCATTAGCTAAGTTTATTATATCCATAATCCAATTTATTCTAATTGCTCTAAATGGACAAATAATTCTAACTTCTCCGTTATATCTTTTTATTATATTTTTTCTAGTTAAACAATTCTTTTTACAAATATGTTCTGATAAATTATTGCCACAAGGGAATACATTAAACTGTTCTTTCTCACCTAGACTAATAAAATGCCAATAACAGTCTGCTTTATACTGCCTCCAATTATCGAACATTATAATCATTGTTTTTCCAAGCAATTTTTTAGGCCTTTTTTTCTCATTCATATGATTTCTCTTAAATTCTTCATAAGTTATATCAATTATTGAATCTATATCTTTGCAATCTAATACATTTATTATAGGAAATGGACTGTTATTATCTATCATCCTTATTTCTTAGGCTCCCATATAAATATATTAAATTTTTCTTCACTTCTAAGAGTTTTTTCATCCATTTTTACTTGATATTTAGATTCTATATATTCAATAATTTTACTTTTGGCATTTATATTTTTTATTTTTCTATTTTTAAATGCTAATGCACCTATAAACAAATCAGTTATTTGAAGTATTTCCGATTCTTTCGAATTTATCTGTTTTATATCAGTTATAACTTCATGCTTAAAATCATACCTATTATTACATAAAACTTCGTGTAATTTTTTTATTTTAGGCCCACCTTTTGTGTCTTTAATATCTATGAATATTCTATATTCATTGCTTGGGCTTATCATATAATCTAATAATAAGTAATACATTTTATAATACCATTCATTATAATCCCCATTGTTATATTTAACATGGTTAAGATTTTTTTTATCGGTAGCTATAATTCCTCTAAATTTTAAATTATTTTTAAAAAAATAATCTATCAACTCTTTATAAAATTCTATTTTTTTATATGATATCTTAGTCCACTTAATCTCAAACCATG
>CAKPGD010000093.1 GCA_934154515.1 uncultured Clostridia bacterium | reverse complement strand
GTATATGTTCGCTCATAAACCCTATATCAATGATTCCGCGAGTCAGATGATCCTCAAAAGCTCCGGCCTCAACTTCATACAGATGAAAATGAATCTTGGAGTAAACATTTGAAAATGCTCTGACCGCACGTGGAATAAATTCGGCCATAAGGGAGCAATAAGCCCCCAGTTTAATATCACCCTCCATGATTCCGTTGATGGAGGAGACTGTCTCCTGCAATTCTTCTTCCTTCTTAATTATCTGATAACAATAGCCCAGTATCTGTTTGCCGTTCTCGGTAGGAACTATACGATCCTTGTTACGGACGAGCAAAGGAAAACCCATATCGGCTTCAAGAGAATCTATCATATGGCTCACTCCGGGCTGTGAATAACCTAATTGTATAGCAGCTTTTGTAAGACTGCCTGCTTCAACGACCTGAATGAATGCTCTGTACTTCGAAATACTCATAAAAATCACCTGTTAAATCAGAAATCACTCTTCATATGTTATATAAAATAACATTGAATATAAGCTAAGTCAAAGTATCGGAATATGGCAAATATACCAAAAAACGCACCTTGTTTTTGACATGTTATGATCGAAAAAATACTTAAAAACAATAATTTCAACATATTACAACGAAAAAAACATTCAATACCAGAATAATCATAATAAGTAAATGTTTGCATCATTGCGTATGAAAATGGCTTAAAACAAGGAATTTGTTCGTTATTAATTTAACCGATGCCGTAATTCTGTTTTGGAATGATGATGATAGGTGTTAGCGATTTTACATTAAAGAAGCATTCATGTACGATATAGACAAGAAACAAAACCGACAAGACAGATAATAACGGCAATGTGCACAAAACTATTTGAAGATGTGCATAATGGGAGGGGTAATCCATAAGCTTATAATGATCTTGAAGGCAAGTATCTTAAAATGCGATCGCAAAACTATATAAGCAGACTTAAACATGCTTAGCTGAGTTAAGTCAATCGTAAAGGAAAAGGAGGGTTTTATGAGCAGTAATCAGATACAGGATTCAAATAGTTTCGGCAGCAGATTCGGAGCATTAATGTCTATGACAGGCATGTGTGTCGGCATGGGAAGTGTCTGGAGATTTCCGTATATGGTCGGTCAGTACGGAGGCGGATCATTCATAGTAGCATTCATAGTCTGTATGATGATCATAGTTCTTCCGCTTGCAATTATTGAATGCGGTACAGGTAAGGGACATGCCAAGGGTACCATAGGAGTAATGACGGATATTTTCAAGAACGGGCCGATAGGAAAGCTAGTCGGAGCGGTATTTGCACTTGGTTACTACTCAATGAACTTTTTCTATTATGTAGTACTTACAGCAAGTGTTTATTTCATCTATTCAAGTGCTACAAGTGAATGGACAAGGGTCGAACCGCATCATATCTATTCAAATTTCGAACAGCACAAGATAATTGTTGCGCTGATCTCGGTGATACTGGTCATTGCTACAATTTACACACTTATTAAGGGTGTTTCCGACGGAATAGAGAAGCTCAGTAAGATCATGATCCCAATGATGTTCCTGTTCTTTATAGTGGTTATTTTCTTCGGAGTGTTCTTTATAGACGGTATTCAGAGCGGATATAACTGGTATCTGCAGCCGAGTCTCAAAGCACTTGCAAACCCTGAGATATGGATAGCAGCACTGGGACAGGCACTTTTCTCAATCGGTGTCGGACCGGGATGTGTACTTATCTACGGAAGCCATCTTAAGAAGACAAGCGATGTAACCTTAAACATGACAACTGTATGCCTTCTTACCTGTTCGGTCGGAATCATTGT
>CAKPGD010000092.1 GCA_934154515.1 uncultured Clostridia bacterium | reverse complement strand
ATGGTGGTCGCTATAGGGCTCGAACCTATGACCCCCTGCTTGTAAGGCAGATGCTCTCCCAGCTGAGCTAAGCGACCGTTTTTTCTTTCGACGATTATTAGTATACAAGATTTCAAATAAAATGTCAATACATATTTTAAATTTTTTTCTATTTTTTTGTATTTTTTTATTTTCTTTCTTGTTTAAACAGCTATATTATGCTACTTATCGCTATTTTACTTTTTTATATTTATTTTAATTTATTCTTTATTTATTGTTTATCCTGTATTTATTTTGTATTTATTTATTCTTTATTTTATTCGAGGTAGATAAAATTCTACCTCGAATATTTTATATAATTATTTTTTATCCAAAATTTATTAATAGTATTAATGCAGTTATTACCATTGCAGCATTCATTTCCGGATCTGATATTTTTTGATTTTCTGTAACTTCTTCAGAAATTTCGTCTACAATATTTATCTCTACTCTGTCTACTCTACTATAATTAAATCTAGTCTCTATTTCTTTTTCTTCATTAGTTGGAATGTTCTCTATTCTTATGTATTTCGTTCCTACTTTTATTTCATTTTTTGAGTAACAATCTATTTTTATATATTTTCCTTCTAAGCTATTTTCTTCATCGTTTTTTACTGTACATTTTGTAAAACCATTTATTGATGTAGCTTGTGCCTCTACATGTGTTATGTATTTACTTTGTATGTCTACTTTTTTATATTTATATGTTGTGTTTAGTGCAACATATATCATTACTTGAGAAAATATGAAGAATAATATTACCCAACTAGCATACATAAGAAATGTTTTTAATCTTGCCATTTCTTTCTCCATTCTAATTTAATTACATTTTTCTAAATACTCCAGCTACTTTTCCTAATATTTCACAATTTGGTACTATTATTGGATCCATTGTGCTATTTTGTGGTTGTAGTCTTATATGATCTTTTTCTTTATAGAATGTTTTTACTGTTGCTTCTTCTCCTATTAATGCTACTACAATTTCTCCATTGTTAGCTGTATTTTGCTTTTTTACTAGTATATAATCTCCATTTAGTATTCCCGCTTCTATCATGCTTTCTCCACGAACTGTAAGCATAAAGCTTTCAGAATTTCCAACAAAGTCTAATGGAATTGGGAATGTATCTGTAACGTTTTCTACTGCTAATATTGGTTCTCCTGCAGTTATTTTTCCTATTACTGGTACTTCTACCATTTCTCTTCCTGTATAGAAGTTTTTACTTTCCGGTACTATTGCTTTATTGTCTGCTCCTTTTAATACTCTTAATGTTCTTCCTTTTTGATTTTCTTTTTTAATATATCCTTTTTCTGTTAATTTTGCTAAGTAACTATGTACTGTTGCTGTTGAACTTAATCCTATTGCTTTTCCTATTTCTCTTACTGATGGTGGATATCCTTTATTTTCTACGTTTTTTTGTATGTATTTTAAGATTGCCTTTTCCCTTTTATTTAATTCATTAGGGTCTCTTTTTGGTCTCATTAAAATCACTCCTTAAATTTATTTTTTTATATAATATCACACAAACAAAAAAATGTCAAACATAAGTTTAACATTTTTTCATTTTTTTGTTTTATATTATAAGCTTGATATTAAATTATTATATTGGTCCACTAGACTTTGAGTTGAAAATTCTATTTCTCCATCATCATTTACTTCCCATTTTCCTTTGTTTGTTGTTAATAAATTTAATACTTTTTCTTGTACATCATATATATTATTTATTGATTTAGCTGATTCTTGAAGTGTTTCTACTGTTTCTTCTAAGTCTAATGTTTTTTCTTCTCCTAACATTAATTCATAATATAATTCTATATCTTCCGCTTCTAGTTTTTTTCCTTCTATTGCTTCTTTCATTTTTTCTTCACTTGTCATATCTATTAATGTGTTTATTTTTCCATTAAATTGTTCTTTTGAGGTTGCTATATATT
>CAKPGD010000091.1 GCA_934154515.1 uncultured Clostridia bacterium | reverse complement strand
CTATTACTATAAATGATTTATCTTCTGAATTATTATTCAAAATTTCTGTCATTTTTTCTTTGTCATTTTGATTTAATTTTTCGTTGTTATTCACTTTTTCAGCAGTATCAAATTCTTCTTTGTTTTTCTTAGAATATTCTGTTATTCCTCCTATAATACCTGATGATAAGAATCCTTCTGATGTTCTATCTGCTTTTATTTGTACATTATTTTTTTCTAATACTGTATTCCATAATTTTATACTTCCTGCCAATACTATAATACAAATTATAATTGTTATTGCTCTTTGTAAGAAATTTTTGATGCTTGTATTTCTAATAAATGACAATATTGCTGATATTATAATAGGAAATAATATTGTACTAACATATGGTTGTTTTAAATGCCATGCTATGGCTACTAGTAACGCTAATATTATTGTATATATACTGTATTTTACCTTATTTTCTTTAAAATTGACATCCATCCATTTCCAAGATAAATAACATCCTAGTATAGCCAGCGTTATCCCAAAAAATTCTGTTAATAATGTATGATAATATCCAAATATCATTGGATTTATCGCTATTAATACAAAAAATAATATTCCTAATATACATTTCATTGTTTTAGAACAACATTTTTCTTCTTTTATTGTATCTTTATATATAAAATAGCATGTAACTATCATTATAATGTAAAATATGTACATTCCAACTAGTATACCTGTTGTGCTATATCCAAATAGCATATTACTTATTCTTATAAATAATGGGAATATTATGCTTCTCGCTACATCCCACGTTGAAAAATCTCCATTTGGTGTTAGTAAACTAGTTAACCATAAATAATGTGAAGTATCATATGTAATAGTAACTTTGTATGTAAAAAACATCATTGTTAACGTTATAAATATTAATATTATTGCTATACTCTTCTTATTTTTCATTATTTACCTCTTTCTTATTTTTCTACTCTATCTGTTCTTATTCTCATAGCTGGTATATCATGTCTAAAATTAATATTAAAATATGGATCTTCTTTTTCAAAAACATCTTTCCATTTATTTTTTAGCCTTTTTGTATCTTCTTCTAGCCTCTTCTTCTTTTCTTCAGTTATTTCATAACCTCTGGTTTTAGATTCATAGTGATATGCTTCTACAAAAGGATTCATTACAACTACTTTTCCTAATTTTCTTATTTTTAGGCATAAGTCCACATCATTATATGCAACTGGGAACGTTTCGTCTAATCCTCCTATTTTTTCATAATCTTCTTTTGAAATCATTAGCATTGCTCCAGTAACAGCACTATAATTTTGTGTTATAATATTTCTTCCCATATATCCTATTTCATCTGCACCAATTCCTAAATTAACATGACCTGCCACTCCTGTTAGTCCTAAAACTACTCCTACATGTTGTACTGTATCGTTTTCGTATAATAGCTTTGCCCCTACTATTCCAACATCTTCTCTTTGGCAGTTTCCTACCATTGTTTCTATCCAGTCTCCTGTTATTATTTCAGTGTCATTATTTAGTAGCACTATATAGTCTCCTATTGCATTTTTAACTCCAAAATTATTTAATTTAGAATAGTTAAATCCTTGTTCTTTATATTCTACAACTTTTATTTTTTCGTTTTCTTCTAATTCTTTATAGTATTTAAATATTTCTTTTGTTTTACTATTGTTCTCTACTATAATAATTTCGTAATTTTTGTATGTTGTTTTTTCAAGAATTGAGTTTATACATCTTTTTAAGTCTTTTTTATGGTCTTTATTAAGTATTATTATTGAAACTTTTGGGTTTCCTATTATTTTATAGTTTACTTTATATAATCCTATTATTCTTGTATCTTCAACATTTGCTTGTAATCCAATTCTATTCAAATGTGCTCTTATTGCTTTTTTTGCTGCCTCATATGCATATGGTTTTGCTTCAGCACTTAGGGCTACTGAATTTTCATTTATCCTCCAATGATATAGAATTTTAGGTATATGTATAATTCTATTTGCTTGTTCTGTAGCTCTGAAAATTATATCATAGTC
>CAKPGD010000090.1 GCA_934154515.1 uncultured Clostridia bacterium | reverse complement strand
TTGTGTTTGAAATGCCTTTGAAAGATGTGGTAAATAAAAATTATATTGGAGAACTTTCAGAAGAACTTTCAACTTTTGCAAACCGGAGCTGGGCTCATGTGGACTTTACAGTTTTCAATCGGGTAACAAAAGAGATCCTTTTTGGAATAGAAGTTGACGGATATAATTATCATAAAAAGGGAACTAGACAAGCTGAGCGCGACTCAAAGAAGAATGCTATTTTTGAGCAAATTGGCTTACCGCTTTTAAGATTAAGTACAAAAGGGGCTGGAGAAGAATTCAAAATAAAAGCACAATTAGATAAGTACCTGGGAGCAGAATAAACAATGCACAAAATAAAAATCACCACAATCCGTAAAGCAGATTACAAGGATTTGCAGCAAAAATACGAAAATCCCATTCAGCATGCCTGTGATATTCAAGAAGGACAGGTATTTATTGCAAACGGCTGGCAGCGTCCTGAAGGGATGTGCGAATCAGCATGGGAAAGCATTTCTCCATTTGTAATGACACTTGCTCATGGTGGTGAAAATATTTATGACGGCTGGATGAAGAATCCTAAATCAGCAATGATAAGCTGTAATGATGGTTTTAGGCCTGTGAGTTTTTTAATTGAAGTAATGGATGAATAAATAATTCCTATGCAAATAACTTACATCATCCAGAAATCCCGACGTCGCTCAATTTCGGTCAGCATAATGGCTGATAACAAAGTTCTTGTAAAAGCACCTTATGGCACAACCGAACGCATGGTTCAGGAGTTCCTTGTTGCAAAAAAGGGCTGGATTACAAAACATCTTGAAAAGCAGAATAGGGAAGTGGAGCAGGCGGAATCTTTGTTTTTTTTTACTGAAGATGAAGTGAAGAATATAAAAAGGAAAGCGAGAAAAATTATCCCTGAAAGGGTAGGTTACTGGGCTGAAAAGATCGGAGTTACTTATGGGCGGATTGCAATCAGGCTCCAGTCATCCAGATGGGGAAGTTGTGCTGCAAACGGGAATCTTAATTTCAATTGTCTTCTTGTGCTGATGCCTTCTGAAGTTCTGGACAGTGTAGTTGTGCATGAACTTTGCCATCGCCGTCACATGAATCACTCTAAGGAGTTTTATGCGGAAATAGACCGTGTTTTTCCAGATTATAGACGCTGGAACAAGTGGCTTAAGGATAATGGGGGAGTCTACTTGAAAAGGGTTGGAAAATAATTTGCTTATTTATGAGGTGTTATTTTTTGCTATATTGATTATTTGTGTTAATATAATTATATTCTTAGTTGAAGATGAAATACTCTTGTACCAACTTTAGTAAATTACGAAGTTTCGTAAATTATAAAGGAGGTGCCTATGAAAACTTCTTCTGTGGTTCTTAACGCATGTAATTCAATGCGTGAAGAGTTCAAAAAATCTCATCATTCTAAAAAAGAATGTGAAACTATTCCAAGTCAGTTGGCTAATTGGGCTTTGATTTTGGATAGAATTGATTCTGTATATGATGAGGATAGTGAAAATAACTTTGACGAAACTGATTTTGAAAAAGCTATGAAAGTTTTTCCAAAGTTTCAAAGTGTCGTATCAAAGTATAAAAATTACGCTAGACAGAAGAAAGAATGCGTTCAAATCTGTAAGGTTTTGAGTGCTTATGTTTCGGATGTACAAAGTTTACTCGAATTAAATAAGCAAGCCTTTTTAGAAATTGAACGTTATTATGCAAACCCCGGTAACTTTGTTGATTTGGAGTATTGCATGACTGCAGATGATTATTAGTTAATCATTTTGCATAGCGCATAAGTATCTTATGTCAAACCATAACGAGTATCTCAGATGGTTGTAGAAAGGTTTGAAAAATTATGGACAGTTTTGTTTCATGAAAGTATCTTGGATAAACCTTTCCTTTTATAAGTAGTAGGCAACTCAAAAAAGGGGCTGTCCAAAAAGAAATGGGCAGCCCTAATTATTTTAAATTTACAAAAGAATTCAAATCTGCTAAAATTTAAATATGAGCAGAGGCGTAAGCGATAAAATCACATACAAACCATATAACCAGGG
>CAKPGD010000089.1 GCA_934154515.1 uncultured Clostridia bacterium | reverse complement strand
ATTACCAGAATTGGTAAACATCTTAAAAGGAGATATGGCAATTGTGGGACCAAGACCGTTATTGGTGGAATATTTACCATATTATACAGAAAAAGAAAAACATAGACATGATGTTAGGCCAGGTCTTACAGGATTAGCACAAGTGAATGGTAGAAATTCAATTTCATGGGAAGAAAAGTTTAATGATGATTTAAAATATATAAAGAAAATTACTTTTATAGAAGATATTAAAATAATTTTAAAAACAGCAATAAAGGTTTTTAAGAGAGAAGGAATATCACAAGAAGGAAATGCGACAATGGAAAACTTAATTGCATATAGAAGCAGGAGGTAAAATAATGAATAATATATTGTTTTGTAGTGCTGGAAGAAGATGCAGATTAATTAAAGATTTTAAAGAGACAATTGGAAATACAGGAAAGATTATAGTAGCTGAAAATTCTATGTATGCACCAGCAAGATATGTAGCAGATGTGGCTTATACTGTTCCTAAAATAACAAGCGAAGACTATATTGAAAAAATATTAGATATTTGCAAGAATGAGGATGTTAAATGTATCCTTACTTTAATTGATCCTGAGATAGAGATATTATCAAAAAATAGAGAAAAATTCGAGAAAAATGGCATATTAGTAATGACTCCAGGAGAAATATCAGCACAAATATGTTTTGATAAATATGAAATGTACAAATATTTAAAAAAGAATAATATTCCAACAACTGTTACATATGGGAGTATTGAAGAATTCAAAGAGAGTTTAAAAAAAAATCAAATACATTTTCCGGTATTTGTAAAACCAAGAACAGGAAGCGGAAGCGTTGGTGCCAGAAAAATATATGATATTAAACATTTGGAAGATGTAATGAAGGAAGATGAAACATTAATTATCCAAGAATTTATGAATGCTGTAGATTTAGATGTTGATGTATATGTTGATATGATATCAAAAGAAGCAGTTTCAATGTTTTCGAAGAAGAAAATTGAAACTAAAATAGGTGGAGCTAATAAAACAATATCGTTTAAAGATCCTAAACTATTTGAATTAGTAAATAAAATAACAGATATATTTGATTTTTCAGGAACTATTGATATGGACTTTTTCTATAAAGATGGAGAATATTATTTGTCAGAAATAAATCCAAGATTTGGTGGAGCGTATATACATGCATATGGTGCAGGAGTAAATTTCCCAAAGTTAATTATAAATAATATAAAAGGTATTTCAAATGAAAAAAATATTGGCAATTATGAAGACAATATTGTTATGCTAATGTATGACGATGTTATTATTGAGAAAATATTTAATTAACTGTTAATTAAATTGCATATATGAAAGTAGGAAGATAAAATGAAAAAAGTTCTTTTTGTGGCGACAATAACAGGGCATATTAATTCTTTTCATATACCTTATTTAAAATGGTTTAAAGAACAAGGATATGAAGTACATGTAGCAAGTAAAGGAAATGAAAACATAGAATATTGTGATAAACACTTCGAGATTCCATTTGAAAGATTTCCACTAAAAAAACAAAATATAAAAGCCTATAAACAACTAAAAAATATAATTGAAGAAAATAAATATGAGATAATACATTGTCATACGCCAGTTGGTGGAGTACTAACAAGATTAGCAGCAAGAAAAGCAAGAAAAAAATATGGAACAAAAGTAATATATACTGCACATGGTTTTCATTTTTATAAAGGAGCACCACTACTTAATTGGATTATATATTATCCGATTGAAAAAATATGTGCCAAATGGACAGATTGTTTGATAACAATAACAAATGAGGATTATGAGTTTGCGAAAAAACACTTAAAGGCAAAAAAAATAGAACATGTAAATGGTGTAGGAATGAATACAGATAGATTTCAAAAAATAGATAAAGATAAAGTAGAACAATTACGACAAGAATATAAGATTTCTTCTAATGATATAGTTTTTTCTTATATAGGAGAATTGAATGAAAACAAAAATCAAATATTATTAATTAAAACGATGGAACAAATTAAGAAAAAATATAAAAATAGCAAGTTATTATTAGTGGGGGATGGAGTTAATAAGGAGCTGTATAAATACGAAATACAGCGAAGAGACTTAGAAGGAAATGTATATCTATTAGGAAGAAGAAAAGAGATTAATGAGATTTTATCTTTAACTACAATTTATTTAGCACCAAGCATAAGAGAAGGTCTACCTGTTAATGTGATGG
>CAKPGD010000088.1 GCA_934154515.1 uncultured Clostridia bacterium | reverse complement strand
ATATTCATTTATACTGCTGAAAAATTCGAAGGAAATTTAAAAGAGTTATCTGAAGAAGGAAAATTAGAATGGATAGATTTACAAGTGAATTTGAATGTGAAAAATTAAAAGAAAAAACAAAGCCATATAGAGATTTGGTAAAAGACGCACAAGAAAATAAATAACAAACAAGAGAGAAGTTTACACATTAAACTTTTCTCTTGTCTCTATAATCTCAATAGTTTTATCAGTAGATAGGTTACTAGTATCTAAAGAATAATCTTTTCCAAAATCATATTTTTTGAAATTATCTAACAAGGCAATACATCTTTTATGCATTTGGCAATCTGCAGGTCTGCAATTATCTCTTTCAATAATTGTTTTTTCATCAACTAGTAAAACGACAAATTTTATATTATAATTTTTAAACTTTTCTTTAAGTACATTAAAACTAATAGGTGGAATTATATAATTAAATATAACATCGTAACCAGCTTTTAAATATGTATCAATTGTATCTATACATATTTTCCAAAAAATATTCAAATGATTTCCTTGTTTCCATGCAGAGACATATCAACCAATGACTTGATGGTAAATATCATCGCCTTCTATAAGGACATACTTTTTTTATTAATTGCAATTTTCTTGGAAATAGTGCTCTTACCAATTCCTGCGGGACCAGTAATTATATATAAATTTGACATATTAAATCCTCCAACAATAAATATTATTTATTTAATTTCATCCAAAATATTCTCATTATATGTAAAATCCTTTAACCATCTATTTAAATCATTTTGAGTCTTAAAAATTAAGACTTTTTCTTTTGAGATATCAATTAAATTATCTACAATTAAATGTCTTTTCTTTTTATTATATGTGATAACATATTTTAGAAAATTGAAATCCAAGCGTTCTTTACAGCCAGGATTTCAGGTCTTTCTTTATTAATACCTTTGAAAATTCTTTTAGAAATTCCTTTGAGTAGAGCAAAAGTAGAATAATCTAGCCATATAATTAAATCCGATTTTTCAAAGCGATTTTTAAGAGTCTTGCTATAATTTCCATCAATAATCCATTTATCTGCTGAAGCTTTAGTATCAATAAGTTTATCTCTTTTGTTTTTATCAATTTCAACCCAATTTGATTCAAAGTTTATACCGTCTAAATGAATGGCAGGCAAGTTAAGTTCCTTTGAAATAATAGTACATAAAGTACTTTTTCCAGAACCGGAGCCACTAACAATAGAAATGCGATTATACATAAATGCCTCTTTAAACTAAAATATTTATATAATAAATATC
Organism: uncultured Clostridia bacterium; assembly: GCA_934154515.1. Classification (GTDB taxonomy): domain Bacteria; phylum Bacillota; class Clostridia; order TANB77; family CAG-508; genus UMGS1663. Next base: position 1,019 of record CAKPGD010000088.1, on the reverse strand, counting down.
ATAAAAACAATATAAATATAAGAAATATATGGAAAAATCCACAATAAATGATATAATTGTTGAAAAATGAAATATTGGCATATATATGATATTATTGCAAAGAAAAAATAAAAAAATGTAACGAAATTAATAATTTTTGACACTATACTATTAGAATGGTAAAAAATAATGGAAAATATTGAAGAACTATACGAAAAAGTTAAGAATATTTATATAACAGATGAAAAAGGAAATACAAGAGAAATATAGAATAATTATAAAGGTGCTCTAACACCAAAAGTGGTAAATAGTGATAATTATTTAAAGTAATAAAAAAATATTAAAGGAGTAAAAAAATATGGATATAACTTTAGATGTAGAAGATTACAAATTAAATATAAGAGCTGCAGGAGTAATAATACATAACGGTAAAATATTAGCACATAGAAATATCAATTCAGATCATTATGCTCTAGTTGGAGGAAGAGTACAAATAGGTGAAAATTCAGCACAAACAGTAAAAAGAGAAATGCAAGAAGAATTAGAAAAGAACATTGAAATAACAGGGTATATAGCTACTATTGAGAATTTCTTTGAAATGAAAGGCTCAAAATATCATGAGATATTATTTGTACACCAAGCAGAATTTACAAATGAAGAGGATAAAAAGATAGAATACACTTTAAAAAATAAGGAAGGAAAAGATTATCTACAATATGAATGGCTAGATTTAAATAAAATAGAAGAATATCCGTTATATCCTAAAATTATGATTAATATACTAAAAGAAGATAAATTTCCAATACATAAAGTAAACAATGAATTAAAATAAAAGATATATTATTTATAAAATTTATATTATATGAGTTACTTACTCTCAAACCAACTTCAAGAGAAATGTGAAAGTTACGTGAATTTTAGCACTATACTATTGACACTGCTAAAATTAGATGTATAATAATAATGAAAATGATAAATAATACTTATCATAAATATGTGCCACTCCCATCAAGTGTCAACACATAAATAAAAATTAAAGG
>CAKPGD010000087.1 GCA_934154515.1 uncultured Clostridia bacterium | reverse complement strand
TTTATGCCAACGATTTCTCAAATACGAAACGAACAAGGAAAACAATATACAAATTATGAGCAAAGAAATTATAGCAATTTAGATTTTAATAAATTTTATGCAAATAGAGAGGAGTAACAAATGAATACAATAACATTTATGACAAGACATAAGAGTTATAAAGATATGCAAGAACATTTAAGTGAAAGACATAAACACGTATTAGAAATATTACAAGATAAAGAAATGACAACAAGAGAAATAGCACAAGAATTATATAAAAGACATTACACAAATACGGCAGATGTAAACAATGCAAGACCAAGAATAACAGAACTTGAAAGTTTAGGTTTTGTAACAGCTGATAAAACAAAGAAATGTAGTGTTACAAACAAAGAAGTAGCAGTATATAGATTAACAACAGAAATAGAAAAAATGATTTTGAAAAATGAAAATCACATACCAAGTTATTAGGAGGTAGTTATGGAACAATTATTAAGAAAAATTATAGAAGGACAAAAAGTATATAGACTTAATAAGACAAGACCTTACATAGACCAAATAAGCAGGGGAAAAGGAACTAAATCATATTTAACAAAAAGAATAGATTTGCTAAGAGAACAACTCTTAAACATAAAAAAGGAGTTATAGCCTATGAAATATTCACCATTAGAACGGAATATGTGCAAAAGCTATCGAAAAAGGTTGGTGTACAGGATGTCAACAATTAGAAAATCCATATTTTAAAGGTGTAAAGACTTGTAAGTATGTAAATATACCAACAGCAGAAGATAGCATTGCAAAGATAAAAGAAAATTTAGGAATACAGGAGAAATTAGAATTATGAAAAAGGAAGTAAAAATAGAATTATATAATGACCACTTTGAAAATGCTAAGAGATATGGAATACCACATGCACAATTAATCATTGCAGATATACCATACAATTTAGGAAATAATGCATATGCAAGCAACCCACAATGGTACATAGATGGAGATAACAAAAATGGAGAAAGTAAATTAGCTAATAAAAGTTTCTTTGATACAGACAAAGATTTTAAAATAAATAACTTTTTTGATTTTTGTACTAGATATCTAAAAAAAGAACCAAAAGAAAAAGGACAAGCTCCAGCAATGATAGTATTCTGTGCCTTTGAGCAAATTCAAATGGTAATAGAAGAAGGTAAAAAACATGGATTAGTAAAAAGTTATCCATTAATATTTATAAAAAACTATTCTAGTCAAGTATTAAAAGCTAATATGAAAATAGTAGGAGCAACAGAATATGCAGTAGTACTTTATAGAGATAAGCTACCAAAATTTAATAATGGTAAAACGGAAGAACAAAAAGGGAAAATGATATTTAATTGGTTTGAGTGGAAAAGAGATACATCAAAAGAATATGCAAAAATACATCCAACACAAAAGCCAGTAGGACTACTTAAAAGACTAATAGAAATATTTACAGATGAGGGAGACGTAGTAATAGATCCAGTAGCAGGAAGTGCAAGTACATTAAGAGCATGTGCAGAACTTGGGAGAAATGCTTATGGATTTGAAATAAAAAAAGATTTTTATAATCAAGCAAAAGAAAAAATGATAAGTGACGACATTTTAAATGGAATAATGGAAGACGGACAAGTTACATTTGATGCAATAGTTTAGGAGGCAAAAGATGAGTGTTAAAGGAAAAGTAAAAAGATTAAATAGAGAACTTATAAAATTAAGAGATGATTTAGAAACAGAAAGATTATTAAATAGAAGATTAAGACAAAAACTAGATAAACAAACCGAATCTAGTATTTATACTAGGCAATTAGAAAATATAGTAAAGTTTGCAATAACTAATCATATGGGAAATTTAAGATGTGGAATGCAAATAGAAAGATATGGAATAGATAAAATGCAAAATTTAAGATTAAGAATAGATTATCAACCAGAATTTAATAGCTATATAATCAGAGTTAATTATTAGGAGGATAATAGATATGTTAAAAATAAGAGATGATGTAGATTTAAAAGAACTTGAAAAGCTTGGGTTTGAGTTAGATGGTAATACATATAAGTATTTTATAGCAAAAAATAAATGTGTTTATGTATGTATTCATGATAAAAAAATAATAAGACCAAAATTACCAGTAATAACAAGTAGAATAAAAGCTATTTTTACATCAAAAAAACCATACCAAAAATTAAGTGAAATAATGTATAGGTTAGACAAAGCAGATTTAGTAGTAAAGGAGTAAATAAGTTATGATAATAGTAAGTCAAGATAAGATGGAAATATTAAATTTTGATGAAATATTTAGATTATATGTAGATAACTGGTCAAATGAAGAATTTGCAACAGAACCTAATTGTTTTTGCATTAGAGCAGAAAAATCTAGTGATAATATGATTTATGCGTTTTTAGGAGAATACAA
>CAKPGD010000086.1 GCA_934154515.1 uncultured Clostridia bacterium | reverse complement strand
AAATCATGATAAAATGGAGATGATTTTATGAAATTTGGTATGAGAAAACCAAGTATAAAAAAGAGTATAGCAGCGAAAACAACAGGAAGAGCAAAGAAAAGTGTAAAAAAAGCTATAATACCTGGATATGGAAAAAAAGGAAGTGGATGGATTAAAAATCCTAAAAAAGCAGCATATAATAAGATTTATAATAAAACAAGTTTTAGTATATGGAATTTATTTAAATATTAAAGAATAGGGTTAAAAAATGATAGAAGTAGAAACTTTAAAAGAAATGATATATGATTTACATGGATATAAAGAAAGTTATAAAAAGTATAATTTTTTTTATGATGAAACAAATAATTATAGAAAAGTAAGAATTACGGCAAATGGATTTAATGATAATAGAGTGTTGATTGAAAATTATGTAATAGGAGGTATATGTTTTAAAAGTAATGTAACTAGTGAAAGTATATTAAAATTAAAGAATAAATTAAAAATTGATCAAGAACATGAATTAAAATCTGCTCAGTTATTTAGAGGCAAAAAAAAATTTGAAGATTGTATAGTAAATAGAAATTTAAGCATTATATTAGACTGGATATTAAAAAATGCATATATACATTATGCAGATATGGATAGTTTTTATTATACAATAATAGATGTTGTTGATTCTGTATGTGCCGATGAAATTGGAATATTATTGCCACAGGATTTATTAGAGGCAATCAAAGATGAATTATATTTTTTATTAAAAGATAATATAGGATTTTTTGTGGAGTTATGTGCAAAAACAAATTATCCAAATATAGATGAAGAAAACATTGAATTTTTTTGTAATGCATTAATATTTCTTATTGAAAAAGAAATAGAAGCTAATCAGGAAAAATATTTTGTATTAGAGACGTTTAGACAATTATTAAAAACAGCAAGAAAAAGCAATGAATTAGTATTTTTACAAAATAATGAGAATGATACCATAGTGGAGTCTTTTCATAACATAAGACAACAAAAATGTATAATTTTTCAGAAATCTTTTCATATATTTGATAATGAAGAAAATGATAAGAAAAATATGAAAAATGAAAAAATGATTTTAAAAGATGGAAGTGAATTACTAAATTATGAATTTGCTGATTCAAAAAAATATTTTGAAATACAATTATCAGATTGCATAGTAGCATTAATGTCTAAATATTTAAAATTTTTGTCATATAATTCTGTAGAATATATAGATAATAGTGTAAAAAAAATGAATGAAAAGGGAAAAGAGAATTTATGGAAATTAATAAAAATAATTGATAAGTCAGATAAGGAAAATAAATTCTTTATAGAAAGTATAAATTCTCAGAGAATTAATCTTAATAGAAATATAATGAATTCTCATATAGAAACCTTGTTAAAAATGCAAATTTCGACAAATTTTTTGAAAAAAATATGAAATAATTATAAAAAGTGAAACATTTTTTATATTATATGATATAATATAAAAAGATATAAGATAGGAGTATATTATGGAAGGTATGTTTGATGCTAAAAAAATAGCTGCATATATTAGTAAAAAATACAGTGAAAAATTTGGAAAGAAAATATCACCAGTAAGAATGCAAAAAACATTATATTTTGCATTTGCATATTGGGGTGGATTTTTTGAGAAAAGTAAATTTCAAAATGAAATGGAAATTAATATAAGCCAGTATAAGGAAAATTTATTTTGGAATAGGATAGAAGCTTGGGTATATGGACCAGTTATTCCAGATGTATATTTTGAGAAAGATATTGAGAGCTTTTTTGATGAAAATATGTTTAATGATTATGAGCCTGTTAAAGAAATAGTTGACAATGTAATACAAGATACTTTTCAAGTTAATGATTTTAAACTAGTTGATATATCTCATTGTGATAATGCATGGAAAAATAAATTTGACTATGAAGAAACATATCATAATAATGAAATAGATAAAAGAGAGATTATAGAGGAATATGCAAGAAAATAGTACATTTAGTTTAAGGACCAATAGATTTGGAAATGTTGAAATGATTGAAAAAAGATATGCGTGTATACGGTTAAAAAAGAATATGAAATCATTGCACTTAGCGGATAAAAAATTTACTAATTTTACTTCAAGTATGGGTAGTAGTAAATATAAAAAGGTAAAAGAAATATATAGGGACTTTACTAATAATACGGATATTATAAATAAATATTTTCAACCGGATGAATTAATAAATGAGAGAGAAAAAATACAGAGACTAAAAAGTATAATAGAAAAAAATATAGGAGAGAGAATAACAACAGGCGAAATTATAAATAATGTGCAAAAATTCAAATGTATTGATGATAAAGAAATACAATTTTATTTTTATTATAAAAACAATATATTAAACTTAATTTTAGTTGATTTATATCATTTAGGTATATTTGCTCAAAAGAATGGAAGATATATTTGGCAGTCTAGATACAATAGAGCTAAGGCATATAAATGTTGTTTATCAAATATAATTAGAAATTAGAATACACATTTCAAATGTGTATTTTTTATATCTTTAAGAAGCGGTTTATTTGTCACATCTTGGTCACACTCTCCACAAAAACACC
>CAKPGD010000085.1 GCA_934154515.1 uncultured Clostridia bacterium | reverse complement strand
AAATAACTGTATTGTACTATATCTTCTCCATATAATAAACTTAATGCAAATTTTCCTAGTATATTCGAAAAAATTATTGCTATTATTCCAATACAAATTATTGCGACAATTACTTTTATAACTAACTTATAAAATCCTTTAGAGTCTTTTTTATTATATAACTCTGCAAATAATGTTATAAGTGGATTAAATATAAAAGTAGATGCTACTTGTATTATTAAAACTGGTGTTGCAACAGAGGAATATATTCCTAATATTTCCGAAGAAGTTAACTTTTCTAATAAATATTTTGGATATGCTTGCAATCCATTTGATAAAAATCCATATATTGTTAGTGGCATACATATAATTAATAATTTCCATATTTTCTTATAATCTGTCACTTTTTTTACTTCTATTATATTTTTAAATTTAGGAACATCATATAAAAATATTACTAAATAAACACTAATTGCCATAAAAGATATAGCTAAGAAAATATTTTTTGTGATAGCAAGTGTTGCTATAAATACTATAAAGGATATAATTCCACGTATTGTATATGATATTCCAATTATATCCATTCTCCATTTCTTTTGTTCAGCTCCATGAAATACATCTACTAGTGCTTCACTTGTTTTAAAAATTATATATGCAAATATTGAAGATTTTGTATATATGTTATAAGATGTAAAAATTAAAAATAATATTCCTATTATAATTCCTATTAAACATGTGATAATCCTAGATAAAACATATGTATAATTGTCAAATTCTTCTTTAATATCAGATGATTGATAACCTCTCATTCCAAATGATGAAATTGCATATATAGTGTTTGAAATACTCATTGCAAGCGATAAGATACCTGCATCTTCATATCCTGATGCTCTTACTACTAAAATTGTTATTAGCCATTGTAATCCTAAATAAATTGATGTACCTATTGTATTATATAACATATTTTTTTTCAAAGATAATTTGTTTTCTTCCACTAGTTTTCCTCCGTATCTTTTATGCTTTCATTATATAAGCTTATCATTTCATTTGTTATTGTTTCTTTTGAAAAATCTTTTCTTTCTTTTTTGTTAAATTGAATTTCATTTTTTATTATTTTTTGTAATTTATCACTTAAATCTTTACTATTTTTATTTTCAAATTCTATTACTTCTCCAAACGTAACTTCTGGTAGTGATCCTCCAGAACTATGTATAAGTTTTTTACCTTTACTACATGCTTCTATTGCTGTTAACCCAAAACCTTCTGTTATTGAAGGAACAACTACATAGTCTGCACACATTATATAATTTTCCAAATCTTCTCTTTCAACAGATTCTTTTACAATTACATATTTTTCTAGTTTTCTTTCTTTAACTTGTTTTACAAATTTCGCTCTTTCTGTACTTGGGTCTTTAGCCATTATAAAACAAAATTTTACATTTTCTAATTCTTTGTCACTTAGACTCTTCACTGTTTCTTCTATAGCATTTAAATATATAAAAACTCCTTTTGTTTTTCCTGGTCTTCCATAATTTAAGAATATCCTATCATTATCATTTATATTAAAATAATTATTAAATTTTTGCTTATCTATTTGTACAGTTTCTTTTTTTTGTTCTTCTTCTACTATCCAATATATATTTCTTATTTTAGCCTTTTTATTATATTTTTTTAAATCTGTTTCTGTTGCATGAGATGGCGTATGGAAATAATTGCATTTAGCTGTAACGACATATTTTTCATATAAATTAAAAGCTAATGCTTTTAATTTATTGCTTTCTATCCAAAACCATCTTTTTCCTAGGACTTCATGTACAGTTACTATTGATGGTTTACCTTCTTTTCTTGCTACTTTACAGGCAGTTCTTACTGGACTATATACACCGACATGTACTAAATCTGCCCATTTTATGTGTTCTTCTATATCTTTTTTATTTACTATTGGATGACCAAAAAACATTTTCCAATCATAATAATATATATCTATTCCTTTATAGTTTTTATATCCTTTAATTCCTCCTGAAGTACTTGTTATAACTCTTACTTCTATATTTTTTTTAATTAATTCTTCTATTAAATCTAGAAAGGCTTGTTCTCCTCCACCAACATGTGGATAAAAATGTGGTAAAATATAACATACTTTCATACCTTTATTAATCTCCTTCTATTATAAAAACTTTTTATTACTTTCGTTTTCTTCTATCTTTTTTATTAGTGTTTTAATATTGTTCGTACTTTCTTTTGTCATTACCAATATAGCATCTTCTGTATTAACAACAACCATATTTTCCAATCCAGAAGTTGCAAGTAAATTATCTGTTTTATTAATGATAATATTATTTGAAGAGTCCATTGAAACTATATTTCCTTTTATAATGTTATTATTATTATCTGATAAATTTAATCTTTCTACTGAAAGCCAACTACCTACATCATCCCATCCAAAATTTCCTGGTATTACGTATATATTAGATGCTTTTTCCATTACTCCATAATCAATTGATTCTGCTTCTATTTTATCAAACTCTTTTTCAAGAGTTTTCTCATAATTTTGTGTATCTACATTTATATATATTTTTTCAACACTTTCAAACAATTTAGGCATAAATTCTTTTATACTATTATACATAACTGAA
>CAKPGD010000084.1 GCA_934154515.1 uncultured Clostridia bacterium | reverse complement strand
TAAATTTAGAATATATGCCAATAGTAATAGTTACAACACATGTTAATTCGAAAAGAACATATGATATTTTACATAGAAAAGGTGTTGATTTTATATTGTATAAAGATCATCCAAAATATTCTGCAAATCTAGTATTGAATCATTTTATAAGTATGAGACAAAGCGAACTGAGTAGAAGTGACAAAAAATCAGTGGAAGATGAGTTAAAAGATAGAAAGAGTAGAATTTCTAGTTGTATTAATAGTGAACTAGAGCTAATTGGAATAACTTCAAAATTAAAAGGAAAACAATATATTCATGATGCAATTTTATATTTAATTGAAAATGAGAATGATAATTCTAATCTTATAGCATATTTATCTAAAATACACAAAAAATCTGCAACAACAATTACAAATGGAATACAAAATGCAATTTTTCATGCATGGAGAATTACACCAATTGAAGATTTGACAAAATATTATACTGCAAGAGTTAATTATGAAACAGGAGTACCAACTCCTATGGAATTTATATATTATTATAAAGATAAAGTAAAGACAATGATTTAAAGAGAAGAACTGATAGTATTAATCAGTTCTTTTTTTAATACAAAAATAGAAATAAAAATAATATTATATGGTTTTTAATAGAAAAACTTGAAAACATTATGATTAAAGATTCTTATAAAATAAAAAAGTTTGGATTTATAAAATAAATAGTAAATGTAAAATAATGTAAAAAATAAAACTAAAAAAACTAAAAAAATATAAAAAATACTGAATATTTTCTATCACCCAAAACTGCTGATATCAAGAGATACAGTGGTATTTTTATTATAACAAAACATTACAGACCGTGCACAAAAGATAAAAAGGTGGTGGAAAGATTATGGATTGGTGGGATCTATGGGTTTTATGGTTAAAAAAATTTATTTAAAAAACCAATAATAAAAATAAAAGTGAAATGTTTTTGCATTTTACTTTTATTTTTTTTGCTTAAAAATGTTTTTATAAATGTAATTGAAGAAATATTCTATTTGTTATATAATTAAATAAAAAGGAGGAAAACATGTTTGAAGATGTAGCTGAATATGTAAGTAATAATTTAGAAATACAATTAGGAATTATAAAAATAGTTTATATATTTATTTGCTCTTATTTTTGTAATATTAAAATATTGGATCAAAAAATAAAATTAAATTTTAAATCTATTTTTAAATTTATTTTGATAGTGTTTAATTCTATTCTATTTGCAGTTGTAAGATATGAAATAAGTTATGTAATTAGTATATTAAGTTGGATTTTTATGACAGCAATAATATTTAATAAAAATGAAATAAGAAAAAGTGTATTTACTACATTAGTTTCTTTGAGTATTAATTATATAATTTTATTAATTTCTACTACGATAAATTTTATTATAAATATTATATTTGGTATAAATTCTAATATTATTAATATAGTATTGATTTTTATAATTCATATAACATTATTAATTTTATTTTTTAATGTAAAAAAGTTTAAATATGGAATATCTTCATTAAAGAATATACAGCAAAATGAATATATTGATATACTAATTTTAACAATATCATCAATAATTTTATTTTCATGTATATTATTATCAAAGTTACAAGTAACCAAAAGTATATCTATAGGGTTTATAATATTTTCTATATCAATGATTATAACTATTTTTAAATCTCTTCAATTATACTACAAACAACAAATGTTAATAAAAGACCTAAACGAAACAAGAGAAGAACTAGAAAAGAAGAAAAAAGAAATAGCAGAATTAGAAGCGGAAAATATAGAAATAAGTAAAAAGAGACATACAATAGTGCATAAGCAGAAATCATTAGAACATAAACTAGAAGAAATAATCACAAAAACAGAAATAAGTTCAGAAGAAGCAGTAGAAATAAGAGAAAGAATAAAGAAATTAAACAATGAAATATATGATAAAGAAAAAGTAACAGAATTAGACAAGACAGGAATAACAAATATAGATGATATGTTAAAATACATGCAAGACGAATGTATCAAGAATCAGATTTCTTTCACATTAAAACTTACAGGAAATATTCATTATATGATTAATAATTTTATATCAAAAGATGATTTAGAAACATTATTAGCAGATCATATAAAAGATGCAATAATAGCCATTAATCATACAGATAATATAAATAGAAGTATTTTAGTAAGACTTGGAGAGATAGATAGAATGTATGGAGTGTATATTTATGATTCTGGAATAGAATTCAAAAAAGAAGTGCTAGAAAATCTCGGAAACAAACCATTTACTACATATAAAAATGAAGGTGGAACAGGAATGGGATTTATGAATACATTTGATACACTAAGAAAATATAATGCAAGTTTGAGTATTGAAGAGTTTAATGAGCCAATTATAGATAACTATACAAAAGTAATTGCAATAAGATTTGATAAAAAGAAAGAAGTAAAAATAAAATCATATCAAGGAATAGATATAAATAAATTTATATAAAATAAAAAGAAGCCGATAAAAAATCAGCTTCTTTTTAATATAAAATTTTTTAGTATTAAATCTAATTATTATAATATTTTCCTTGCCACAAATCATTATCACGAAGATATTTATCAAGACCATTCATAATCCATTTTTTATGAGAA
>CAKPGD010000083.1 GCA_934154515.1 uncultured Clostridia bacterium | reverse complement strand
GAAAAGGAGCATATAGTAGCACAGAAATGCAAGAAATTATAATTCCTAGTAAAATAAATATTATACCAGAGAGAGCATTTGAAGGATGTCCAAATTTAGAAAAAGTAGTAATTGAAAATGCTAAAATGGATGTAGTAAGCTATTATGATGATTATACTGAAGGAATAGGAGACATAGAAAAAATAGAAACAGTAGTTAGTGCTACAAAGATAAAAAATATGGCGTTTGCGGATTGTGAAAATTTAAAAGAGGTTATTTTTCCAAAGACATTAACAGAAATAGGGAGCAATGCATTTTCTTGGTGTATCTCGCTAAAAAAGGTAAATATAATCACTCAGGAAGTACCATTAAATATAGAGACTGATGCTTTTTTGAATTCGGGATTAGAAGAATTATATATATGTAACACTAGTTATCTGAATATACAATATGGTGCTTTTAAAAATTTACCAAACTTAAAGAAAATAAAAATTATAGGTACAGAATATAGTAACATTTGCATTGATAGTAACGCATTTGAAAATTGTTCAAGATTAGAAGAAATAAATATTGTAACAAAAGGGCGTATAAATATTAAAAGCAATGCATTTAGCAATTGTAATGAATTAGAAGAAATAAATATTATAGCTCAGGAAATTAATATTGGAGATTATGCATTTGAAGGATGTACATTACTAAAAAAATTAAATTTACAAGCAGAAGTTTTAGGAATAAGTATAGGAAAATATGCTTTTTCTAATTGTAAATTATTAAATGTAGTAAATATATTACCAGATGTTATAACATATATATATGAAAATTCTTTTGAAGGGTGTAGCTCTTTGAAAGATATAAATTGTGGAAAACTAATATGTTTAAAAAAGGATATACCATTATTCAAATGTACACATGATGAAATTATGAATATTATTAAAAATTCTGAAGAAATACAAATTTCTTTAAAAAGTAGAGAAAAAGCAAATTATCATGAATCACTAAATACATATAAGAATGATGAAGAAGAAATACAAAAAAATGAAAAAATAGAGGAAGTATTAGAAAAATTAGATGAAATAAATAAATCTATTAAAGAATCTTCAAAAGATAAAGGATATTCTGGCAATAGCTTAAATTATAATACGATAGAAGATATTATAGATGGTATATGGAGTATATTATAAGATATAAAGATTTAAAAGAGGAATGTAATGGAGTTTAAAAAATTTGAAAATTTATTAAAAGAAGCAAGTAATATTGTAGAAAAGATACCAATTAAGGAAAAAACTTTTATGGATATTTCGGGTTATCCGTACTATGAAAATGTATGCAGCAATATATTAGCATTTTATTTTAAGCCAAAAGAAGAACATAAATTAAAAGAAATAGCTCTTGAGTCACTTATAAAGGTTGTTAACAATAAAAATATTAGTACAAACATAGAATTTGATGATTTTTATAGTATAGATAATGAAGATGTAAAAAGGGAATATATAACTTCAAAAGGAAATCGAATTGATTTAGTAATACAAAATGATAACATAGTTATTGGTATTGAAAATAAATTAGAGGCAGAAGTTTATAATGATTTAACTGATTATGCTAATACATTAAATAAATTAAACATTAAATCTATAAAAATATTATTATCATTACACAATAATATTGGAGCTGTTGAAAATACTGGGTTTATCAATGTTACTTATCAAGAATATTTTGCTCAATTAAAAAAAGATTTGAATAAAATTCAAGATAAAAATAATAAATGGTATATTTTTTTGGAAGAATTTATAAAAAATTTGGAAAACTTTGAAGGTGAATTAAAAATGGAAGAAGAAATAATAAGATGGCTTAGGGAAAACAGAAAAGAAATAGAAGAATTGGATAAAATTAGAGAACTAGCATATAAAAGTATGGAAAAAACCCAAGAAGAACTAAAAACATTATTAGAAGAAAGATTAAAAGTTAATTATATTAAAATTTGGAAGGGAAATAATAATATAAGTTGCTATATTGATTCGCCCTATAAATATCATGCAGATGCTAAATTAAGTCCAGATGGATGGAAAATTGGTATATTTACTTGGACAACAACTAACAGTAATAGGATAAAACAAATAATATTAAATAGTAACTATAATATAATAGAAGATGATGGAAAACATAGATGGTTATATACATTTGACTATAATACACCAGTTGAAGAAATATTAAATAAAATTATAGAAATAAATAATTATATGGAAAAAACATTCAAAATGGAAATATAAAAATTAGGATAATAAGAAATTACACTATAATAACAAATTACAATTATTGTTGCTAAAACTAAATTTTAAAATGTGAATTTTGTAATTCGCTCTAAATTTTAAAATAAAAAATTTTTGTAAGAATATTACACAAAAACAAAATATTTCATTACTTTTTATGAAATTACGTATAAGTTAAAAATGTCCAAATTTTTGAGTAAAATAAACTCCTAAATTGGACATTTTTTATAATCAGGAAAATCAGCAATACCAATACTTTTGAACAAAATAGATGACATATTTTACTAATTAGGGTAGGTGTGTGATAGTGAAAACTATCGCATAGCTACCCTTAAACTATTTATGAGCAAATGTGGACATATTAAAAAATAAAATTTAAAATAAGAGAGAATTTTTATAAGAAAACA
>CAKPGD010000082.1 GCA_934154515.1 uncultured Clostridia bacterium | reverse complement strand
ATATGTAAAGATGCATTAAAGTGCATCTTTTTTTGTTGACAAAAATGCTTGGGGGGGGGGGTAGACTAAATTTATAAAATATAGGAGGGACTTTATGGAAGACAATGAAAAAAAATTAGAAGATTTAACCAAAGATGAAATAGAAGAAAATATTGAAATATCAAAAGAAGATAAAATACTTAAAATAACAACAGAAAAAGGTGATGTAAAAGAATATGAAATAGTATCATTTTTAACAACAGAGGATGGTGATTATTTGGTATATACAGATAACACAGTTCTAGATAATGGAAATATTCTTTTGTATATAAATTCTATGTATGAAGAAGATGGAAAAATAATATTAGATGAAGTTGATGAAGATGAAACAGATGAAATTGTAAAAGAAATACAAGAAAGGATGAGTGATTAAAATGGCTTATACTAGTGGATTATATAGTAGCATGATTGAAAAATATAATTTATATAGTTATAGTAAAATAACTGAGGGTGAAAAAACTAAATTAGGATTAAAGGATGCTTTAGAATATTTGAAAGACTCAGAAAAAAGTAGAATGGAATCGATTAGATTTACGTGGTCAACTTATGTTGATTATCAAAAGAAAAATAATTCGGTTAAAGATTCTCAAACACTAAAAAATGAAGGTAAGAAAAAAGAGAAGAAATATAAAAAAGTTGTATCCGCAGCAAATCGTTCTATAGATAATTTTATAAATTTAGTTTATGGAAATTATGGAAAAATACCAAAACTCGAAAGAGAACGTGCATTGATGAATGATATTGTTGGATTAAATATAGAAAATAAAGAAATAAATAAAATTGCAAAACAAATAAGAAACGAACTTTCTAAACAAATTAAAATTAAAGAAAAAGAGGCAATAAGGGAAGCAAAAAAAGGTAGAAAAGCAATTGCCGCTACGATCAATTATACTAAGTATTTGTCTAATTCAAGTGAGAAAGCAGCTAAAAATTATTACTATTTTGCAAGGGCAATATATGATAAAGTAAGTACATTTTCGCATATTCCTAGACCAAATATTGAATCATTAAAGGATAAGGGAAAGAATATTAAAATATCAGATGGATATGTAAAAGATGTAAAGGAAAAAATTGAATCAAGAGGAGAATTTAACTCAGATAATATTCAAAAAAAATCTGAAAAAATAATAGAAAAATTAAATGAGATTAGTCTATCCCTAACGTCAATTGATGATAAAAATTTAAAAAATGATATAAAAAAGGAAACACCAACAATTAGTAGAATTGTTTCTCCTAAATTGGTATCTGTTTCAAAAGAAAATTATGAAAAAATAACAAAATCAAAACTTGCGGTTGTTGATATAGAGATGATTCAAACAATAGTAGATAAATCAACATTTGGGGCAAGTATAAATAGAAAAAGAATAGAAAAATTAAAACAAGAGTTAAAAGAACAAATAAACATAGAATTAAAAAAACAAAGAAAACTTGAAAGTGTTACTAATAAAGCAGAAAGAATAATAAATTTTGCAAAAGAAAATACAAATGGAATATCACGTACAGTAGATGATTATATACAAACTAAAAAGGATATATCATCAAGAGAAAGAAAGATAGATGAACTAGAAGAAAAACAAATGGAAATTACTTCCGAGGAAGAAAAATTATATGCATCACCACAATATTTAGAAGAAGAATATGTTGCTGGTGGAGATGTTAGAGTAAAGCATATTGAGATAGATAAGAGTAGTGATTTTAGTAAATTAATGCATCAACAGGAAGAAGTTTCAGAAAAAATAGATGAAAATAAAAAAGAAATAGAAGATAGAAAAAATATTAGAATAAGTTTGCCTGAACAATATAAAAATTTAAAAAAGAAAATAAAGGAGAATAGTGAATTAAAAAAGGCAATTGATACAATAAATAAAGAAAAGGGAAGAAGTTTATGATAAATAATCAAGAATTATTTGATAATTATATGAAGGAATTTTTAAAACTATCTTTAGAACAAAAGGAAGAAGAAGTAATAGAAAAACAAAAAACAATACTTGCGTATTTGGTAACTTATGCGACAGCGAATAACATTAATTTTAATTTATTAAAAAGCAGAGAAATAAGTGATATTGATAAAAGTAATTCTACACATGACGATTACATTGAAGCAATGATGGTATATAATCAGAATATAGAAGATCTAATAGGTATAGTATTACAAAATTATAATGTGTAATATTAAAATAAATATGATTATAAAAAATATTGTAGTGTTATAGTAATATGATGGATACAAATAAAGAAGAAGATAATACATAAATAATATAGTAAAATATGTGTAAAGATGCATTAAAGTGCATCTTTTTTGTTGACAGAATTGATAGTTTAATTAAAGAAAAATTAAGAGTAAAAGGTTATGTTAGGTATATGGATGATTTTATATTGATTCATCGTGATAAACGATACTTGCAATATTGTTTAGAAGAAATAAATAAAGTTTGCAATGAGGAATTAAATTTAGAACTTAATCAAAAAACACAAATTGGAAGTGCATACAATGGTATAGATTTTCTTGGCTTTAATCATATTCTTACTGGTAGTGGTAAGGTTATTAGGATACTTAGATTTTCTTCTAAACAAAGAATGAGAAAACATATTAAAACAATAAAAAAATTGAAAAACAAATCTATTATTGATG
>CAKPGD010000081.1 GCA_934154515.1 uncultured Clostridia bacterium | reverse complement strand
ATGTTAGAGTATGCGCATTTTATAAATAAAGATAGAAAAGATGCTTATACATATTTAAATAAAATAGATGCATTAATTAGTTATAATAGGTCAATGATAAGAATATTAAATGATGAAAAATCAATATCATCAAAAAATTATGAAACAGCAATAAATAAATTAGCTGAATTAGGAAGAATTATAGGAGGATTGCTAAAAGCAAATCCTAATATTAGAAAAGGTAATTAATGAATAGTGTAATAATTAGTGGAACAATTAAGAATATTGTGTATAAGTTAGTTGATAGGGGAAATATCTATGCATTAATAATATTAAAGCTTGAAGTTGAAAAATGTAAGAAAAATATAGAAATTATTGGAAAAAATAGATTAGCAGATGATATTTATAGAAAGTATAGTGTTATGGATAACGTAATAATTAATGGATACTTAAGGAAAATAAAAGATAACATGATAATAATAGTGAAAGATATTGAAAAGATATAAAAGGTTTGTGGGAAAATGGCAAAATGGATAAGGAATCAATATGACAAGGCATTGACATATGAAAAATTAATGAATTCGCATAAAAGGTCAAAAAGTGGAAAAGGGTTAAGAAGAGAAGTTATATTATTTTCATTGAAAGAAGAAGAATATATTGAATATTTATATGAAAAATTAAAAACTGGGACATATATTCATGGCAAATATTCAGCATTTAAAGTATATGAGCCCAAAGAAAGAATTATAGAGAAAGCTCCATATATAGATAGAATTGTACATAGATGGGTAGTTGATAACTTTTTAATTCCATATTATGTACCAAGTTTTATAAATACAACATATGCATGTATAAAAGGAAAACGGAATGCATCAAGCTACTTTAGATTTACAAAAAGCAATGCAAAAAATGAAAAAATCATATAGAGAATATTATATTTTAAAAATGGATGTAAGAAAATTTTTTAATAGTATTGATAAAAAAATATTATATAAAATATTGAAGAAAAGAATAAAAGATGAAAAGTTATTATGGTTGATTAGACAAATATTATCAGCACAAGGAAGACAAAAAGGAATTGAAATAGGAAACTATACTTCTCAAACATTCGCAAATATTTACTTAAATGAGCTTGACCAGTATGCAACAAGAAAACTAAAAATTAAAAATTATTATAGATATATGGATGATATAGTTATATTAGCTAGAAATAAAAATGAAGCAAAAGAATATCTGAATGAAATAAAAGAGTTTTTACAAAAAAAGTTAGAATTAGAATTAAATGATAAAACTAACATATTTAAAGCAAAACAAGGAGTTAATTTTTGCGGATATAAGATAAATGAATATAGATTAAAGGTTAGAAATAAAGGAAAAAATAAGTTTAAGAAAAAAGTAAAAAAATTATTAAAAGAAATCAAAGAGGGAAATATATCATCTAAAGATGCGAGACAATATTTAACTGGACATTTAGGGTATTTTGAAATAGCAAATACATATAATTTAAAACAAAAAAATATATTTCTACAAGATGAATTATTAAGGAAAAATATTATAAATTAGGGATAGACTGTAAGCTCTATATTCTATGTCTGAGACGGTGGTTCTGCGAGGTGGTAACAACAACAACAACAATCCCGCAGGTAACCGCTGGGACAATAATTCTGGTAATGCCAATAGCAATTATGGTTTTCGAGCCACTCTAATATCATTTTTGATGTATAAGGTTTAAGGATCTTTGCCAATAAAGTATTAGATATTAAAGAAGTCTATTCCTTCCTATAAATTGGTAAAAATGAATAAAATTTTAGTGTAAATCTGGTAGAGAACGAAAGAAACATTAAAATGTACAAAAAGATATAGTTTAGACTATATCTTTTTGTGTTGTTTTGCTTAAAATATTTTGAGATTCTGACTTTAAATTTGAAATAAAATCAAAAGCCTCTTTTACAGACAAAGAATTTATATCAACAGAAGATAATTTAGATAAAATATTAAAACAATTTTGATCTAAAATATATTCAGAGACATTGTATTTTGTCATAGATGAACCATCAATTATTTTTATTGAATAAGGTAAATAATTTAATAACTTTAAATATTTATTAAGAGAATTTTGCGGAAAACCACATTTCTGTACTGAAGAATTAAGATTTGTTAATTTTAAACCTAATAGTTCATTTATTTTTCTTGCATCATCATCCAAAAAAATATAAAACATACCTGATTTAAATAAATATAAATCTGATGAGTTTTCAAATTTTAAATTTTGATACATTGTAAATAATTTGCTCATAATAAATTCTCCTTTTTCATGTGTATATAAAATATTATATTATATAAAACCAAATAATAAATAGTAAATTATGGTATTATTTGATTTATTAAAAGAATGATATTATAATTTTATTGAAATCTTGAAAATTTATTATTGTTATAGTAAAATAATATATAGAAAATATAGATAGTAAGATTGGAGAACATATGAAAAAACTAAAGAATAAAAATGGAGTTACTCTAATTGCGTTAGCAGTAACAATAATAATAATGTTAATATTAGCAGGAGTAACAATATCAATGCTCACAGGGAATAGTGGAATAACAACAAATGCTTCTAAAGCAAGAACTAAATCATATTTAGCAGATATAAAAGAAGAATATGAATTATATTTAAGTGAAAAAAGAATGGAAGATGAATATGATTTAGATACATTATATGCAAATGATAAGACGATTAGATATGAAGGAAATGAAGTTGGAAGTGGAAT
>CAKPGD010000080.1 GCA_934154515.1 uncultured Clostridia bacterium | reverse complement strand
GATGGAGGAAGAGTTACAGTTAATGGAAAAGTAGTAAAGCCAAGTTATGAAGTAAAAGTACGAGACATCGTAGAAATAAAATTTGGAGACAAAATATCTAAATTCGAGATAATAAAAATACCAACAGTTCAAGGTAAAGATATAGGAGAATTAATAAAAATATTATAAAATGAGGAAAAATATGAGAAAAAAAGTGGATGAAAACTATATAGACTTTGGAGAATGGCTATATAAAATAAGAAAAGAAAAAGGACTAACAGAACAAGAACTTGTAGAAAAAATAAATATAAAAGGTGTAACTGAAAGAAATATAAGAAAATGGGAAAGAGATTTAGAGTTCCCTGAAATAGAAGTAATATACAAATTATCAGAAATATATATGATTTCAAGTGCAGAAATAATAGATAAAAAACAACAAACTCTAAAAAATGGAGTAGAATCCGTGCATAAATGGATAATAAGATGGATAAGTTTTATTATGGGATTCTCAATTTATGGAACAATATGGTTTTGTAGAA
Source organism: uncultured Clostridia bacterium (assembly GCA_934154515.1). Taxonomy (GTDB): domain Bacteria; phylum Bacillota; class Clostridia; order TANB77; family CAG-508; genus UMGS1663. Next base: position 2,396 of record CAKPGD010000080.1, on the reverse strand, counting down.
TATTATTAACAGTCATATTAATACTAACTTTAATATGGTTTTATTCATTAGGATTACGAGCAAAAGGAATGATGTAGAGGAGGAAAAAAGGATGTCAAAGTTTGTTCACTTACATATACATAGTGAATTTAGTTTATTAGATGGAGCAAATAGAGTAAAAGATATACCAGTTATAGCAAAAGAACTTGGGATGGATGCAATAGCAATAACAGACCATGGAGTTATGTTTGGGGTAATAGATTTTTATAAAGCATGCAAAGCAAACGGTGTAAAACCAATAATAGGATGTGAGGTTTATGTAGCACCTCGTTCAAGAAAAGATAAAGATGCTACTTTAGATAGCAAATATAATCACTTAATATTACTTGCTAAAGATAATGAAGGATATAAAAATTTATCTAAATTAGTATCTTTAAGTTTTACAGAAGGTTATTATTACAAACCACGTATAGACAAAGAATTACTAGAAAAATATCATGAAGGTTTAGTATGTTGTAGTGCTTGCTTAGCAGGAGAAGTAAATCAAGCAATACTTAATAATGATATGGAAGAAGCAAAAAGAGTAGCATTATGGTTTAAAAATCTATTTGGAGAAGACTATTATCTAGAAATACAAAACAATGGAATAAAAGAACAAGTATTAGTAAATCAAAAACTAATAGAATTATCTAAAGAATTAGACATTCCTCTTGTAGCTACAAATGATGCTCATTATTCAAGAAGGGAAGATGCATATAACCACGAAGTACTTTTGTGCATACAAACAGGTAAAAAAATGTCTGATGAAGATAGAATGAGATTTGACACAGAAGAACTATATATAAAAGCACCAGAAGAAATGAGTGATTATTTTAGTGCTGTTCCAGAAGCAATAGAAAATACAGTAAAAATTGCAGATAAATGTAATGTGGAATTCGAATTTGGTCATACAATACTTCCAAACTATGATGTACCAGAAGGTTTTGAAACACATTATGATTATTTGGAAGACCTAACTAAAAAAGGCTTATCAAAAAGATATGGGTTAAAATTAGAAGAAATAGATTTTGAAACACAAGAAAATCAAAAAGAAAAATTAGATACAAAAGAAGACAACAATATCACTTCAAAAGAAAACATAATAGAAAGAGCAAAATATGAACTAAGCGTTATAAAGAAAATGGGATATGTAGACTACTTTTTAATAGTATGGGATTATATAAATTATGCAAAAACACACGATATTCCAGTAGGACCTGGAAGAGGTTCTGGTGCAGGTTCAATTGTCGCATATGCAATAGAAATAACAGATATAGACCCATTAAAATATAATCTACTTTTCGAAAGATTTTTAAATCCAGAAAGAATAAGTATGCCCGATTTTGACGTTGACTTCTGCTATGAAAAAAGAGAAAAAGTAATAGAATATGTTTGCAAAAAATATGGATATGACCATGTATCTCAAATTATAACATTTGGAACAATGTCAGCAAGAATGGTTATTCGTGATGTTGCCAGAGTCTTAGATGTTCCATATGCAGAAGCGGACAAGCTTGCTAAAATGATACCAAACGAAATACATATAACAATAAAAAAAGCAATGGAACAAAATAGAGAACTTAAAGAACTATATGAACAAAATCCAGAAATAAAAAAATTATTAGACATAGCAATGGCACTAGAAGGAATGCCTAGACAGGCTTCAACACATGCTTGTGGAATTGTAATTACAAAAGAGCCAGTAGATACGTATGTTCCTTTATATGTAAGGGAAGGAAATATAGTGGCACAATTTATAATGACAACATTAGAGGAGCTTGGACTTCTAAAAATGGACTTTTTAGGTTTAAGAACACTTACTGTTATAAAAGACACAGAAGACTTAGTTAAACAAAACAGAGGTATAACAGTAGAGTTTGATAAAGATATGTCAGATCCAAAAGTATTTGAACTATGGCAAAATGGAGAAAGTGTAGGAATATTCCAATTTGAATCACAAGGCATGACAAACTTCATGAAAGAGCTAAAACCAGATAGCTTAGAAGATATTATAGCCGGAGTTTCGTTATATCGTCCTGGACCAATGGATCAAATACCAAGATATATAGCCAACAAAAAAGACCCAGAACATGCAGTATATACTCACCCAGCATTAAAACCAATATTAGAGGTAACATATGGTTGTATGGTATACCAAGAACAAGTTATGCAAATAGTTAGAGATTTAGCAGGTTATTCTCTAGGTAGAGCCGACTTAGTGCGTCGTGCAATGGGAAAGAAAAAACTTGATGTAATGGCAAAAGAAAGAGAAATATTTATACATGGCCAAGTAGACGAAGAAGGAAAAATTATAGTACCAGGTTGTGTACGAAATGGAATAGATGAAGCTTCTGCAAATAAAATATTTGATGAAATGG
>CAKPGD010000079.1 GCA_934154515.1 uncultured Clostridia bacterium | reverse complement strand
GTTACCCAAATTGATTTTTGGGCATTTGTTAAATTCCCCATTCTCTTAACATCCTTTTATATTTACATTTAGTATTATACTATTTTATTGTAGCATTTTTTTACTCTTTTGGCAATTTTTTTACAAAAATTTATTGATTTTTTTATAATTTTTATTCATTATCTTTTTTTCTATTCTCTATCAGCCTCTTTAATTCCCACTATTAACTAATCCAATGTATTTACTTGTTTTTATTACAATTCTAAATTTTTTTTAATTTATCATATAAGCTATACTTATAAATATCTCTCAATAATTTGAATTATTTTCTATAATCCTATTGAAAAAACTTATAAAACATCGTATAATATAAAAGTATTAATAATGCGCTCGTAGTTTAGCTGGATAGAATGCAAGGCTACGAACTTTGAGATCGGGGGTTCGAATCCCTCCGGGCGCACCAAATTAAACAAAAATATAAAAAGCACTTATTTTTTATAAGTGCTTTTTATATTTCACTTTTACTTCTCAAAAAAAATTATCTTTTATATGTTTAAAATATATCAAAAAAAATCTAAAAATGTATCAAAAACATTTACAAATATTTTTTTAAAATATATAATAAAGTCATAAACACATTTTTTATATAAAAAATACAAAAATAACATACATATAATTAATTTTATATGTAAAAAAAGGGGGGAAATTTATGAAAAATTAAAGATTCCAATATTCTAATGACAAATAAATTTGGAAAGGGAAAAAAATGAAAACAAAGACAAAATTATTAATTATTATGATTATAATGTTATTTTTAACTATTTTAATCAATATCAATGTTTATGCAACTGATGAATCATTCACCCTAAGTGATGATTCTTTAGATATTGTATTAAACGGAAACAAATTATTATTATATAAAGGAGGAAGTGGATCAGTTACTTGGAAAAGTGAAGATACAAATATAGCAACTATAGAAGATGGTATAATTACTGGAAAGGAAATAGGAACAACAACTATTACTGCAACTAGGGGTGAGGAAACAGCAACATGTAAGGTAAATATTATATATTCTGATTTAACTATCCATCAAAGCTTTAATAATACTGTTACAAATGTAAATTTAGTATTAAACGAACATGATACTGAAAATTTATATGCAAATGTTTTGGATGCAAACTATGAAACTGTAAAAAATGCCAATATATCTTGGTCTAGTAGCGATAAAAGTATTGTAACAGTAGATAATAATGGTACTATAAAAGGAATTAAAGTTGGAACAGCCTCAATAACTGCAACAGCAGCTGGTGTTACATATTCTTGTAAAATAAAAGTAGTAAATAGTCCAAAATTCACAGATTTTTCTAATGCTAAATCTCAATTACTTTTCGATACAGATGTAGACTTAAAAATAACAGGGATTTCAGCACAAGATAAACACAACTATTACTATATAATAACTCCTGATAAAAATAAGCCAACATTATCAAAAACAAAAAGTGGTAGATTAGATACAGAATCAACTAAAGATGTAGAATTTTTTTTTGTTAACACAGATGAAAAATATATATACTCAAGAAATTTAGATAAATATGTTGAACTTAATCAAGATTTATATTTATGGATAATTGAAGATGTTCCACTTGAAGACTCATATATGACAGAGGATGGAAATAATTATATTTCATATTCAACAAAATTTGTAGTTGAAGGAGAAAAATTAACAAGACCTGAGCTTCCACAATTAAATTTAATATTACAATCATTCTTAATATCAGGTGGAACAAATGATAATAATAACTCAGAATATACTAGTATTTGTTTCAGATTTCCTTCAAGTACAGAAAACAGAAAATTTAAATTAAAAATAGGTAAAGTTACAGATAATTCAATATTAAAGAAAATACAAAATAATGATTATTCTGGTATAACAGATTTACTAGCATATGCAAAAAATAATAATGCAATATATTCAGCTGACTTAACTACTGTACGTTCTTATTATTATAAAAATGATAAAGCTTTATTTGATGGACTTAATTTATTACAACATAATGAATATTATTATATATATGCTGAATTTGATAACGAAAATGGTAAATATTATCCAATTGAAGGTATAACTTTAGGTCAAGCTTGGATAAGTAGTACAGACAAATATTGGGATATTTACGCATATACATCAGATGATTTTAAGTGGAATGATTTATCTCCTACTCCTATAGAAGATACTAAGAAAGAAGAAACTGATACTACAAAAGCACCTGGTAATTTACCACATACAGGTACAAAATTGTATATATTTTTTTCAATAATAGTTTTAATAAGTGGAAGTATATTTATATATCGTAAATATAATAATTTAAAAGGAATATAATCAATGAAATTTGAATTTAGGAGATGTTTTTCATCTCCTATTTTGTTTGTGCATAATTATACACTTGAAAATTATGCGAATTTATAATATAATATCTTTGCTGATTTATTTCATTGCGTAGTTCACTATGCAGAATATTGGGTAAAATTTATGCAGTATCTTATGGCAAAGCACAAAAATGTTACAGTTTCTCAAATTGCAAATCAAGCATCTCAAGCAGCTGATATTGAAGGCATTACTGGCTTTATGTATGGTTGTGCCACTAATATCTTAAGTCAAGTTTGGAAACATGGTGATGAACTTCGTGAATGGCATAATAAAAAATATGGCTATGCGGGAAAAGGCATTGCAAACCCTGCTTTGTTGACAGTTAATGTAAAATAATACATTAGCAAAAACTCCGAGAAATATTTCTCGGAGTTTTCTTTATATATCAATAACTTTAAAAACATTTAATGAATCCATATCAGCCACTCTAACTTGTGAACATGATAAAGTATAATAATTATCATTTATAAATACAATTCTTTTAACTTCCTCTTCATAATTATTGCTTATAGTTCCAATTTCACCTTGTAATGAAAAACCATTTTCTAAATCTATTTTATAAATAACTGCTCTCGAATTAGTTTTTAAACCAGATGATGAATTTATTGGAAATGCCATAATTCCTTTTTCTTTTGAAAATAT
>CAKPGD010000078.1 GCA_934154515.1 uncultured Clostridia bacterium | reverse complement strand
GCCTTAGGTTAACTAGGGGGCCTTTTATATTTTATATTAATATAGTGACATATTTGGTGCCGCTGGTGGGACTCGAACCCACATGGTTTCCCGCACGATTTTGAGTCGTGTGCGTCTGCCAGTTCCGCCACAACGGCATAAAAAATAATTACTTAATTATAATAACAGAAAATATAAAAAATATCAATAAAAAATAAAATAAAATTTTTTTGTGCATAAAAAAATTTAAATAATAGAAGATATAAAAAAGTAATAAATAATTAAAACAAAAATAAAATAGAAAATATCTTGTAAAAAAAATAAAAATGTATATAATAAGAGTATAATAAAAAGTCGAAAAAGGGGAAAAAATGTATTATCAATATAATTTTACAGTAGCAAAAAGAAAAGAAAAAAAATGGAAAATAGTATTAATAGCAATAATAATGATTACTGTAATTGCATTATCTATTTATAGTGGAATACAATGTGCTAAATATTTAAAAGAAAAGAAAATAGCAGAAATTCAAAGGTTAGAAGAGGAGCAAAAAATAAAAGAAAAAGAAGAACAAGAAAGACTAGCAATAGAAGCAGAGAAGAAAAGGTTGAAAAATGCAAATGCATTAACAGAAGAGCAAATAAATGCAATATCAAATATTTATTCAAGTGAAGAAAAAAGAGTATTTTTAACTTTTGATGATGGTCCTACAACATCAGTAACTCCATATATTTTAGACCTATTGAAACAAGAAAACATTAAAGCAACGTTTTTTGTGTTAGGAAATAGAGCAAAGGCAAATCCAGATTTAATAAAAAGAGAATTTGATGAAGGTCATTATATAGCAAATCATGGGTATACACATAAATACAGTACTATATATGTAAATAGTCAGACGGTAATGGATGAATATAATTATACAGAAAGCTGTATACAAGAAGCTCTTGCAAACCCAGATTATCATTCAAGAGTATTTAGATTTCCAGGTGGTTCATTTGGAGGATATTATAGTAGCATAAAAAAAGAAGCAAAAGAATATTTAAGACAAAACAATATAGCATCACTTGATTGGAATAGTCTTACAAAAGATGCAGAGGGGGCTCATACAAGAGAAGCTTTATTGCAAAATGCAATTGCAACAATAGGAGAAAAAAATAGTGTTGTAATACTGATGCATGATGCAGCAGATAAAATTTTAACGTATGAAGCTCTTCCAGACTTAATACAATATTTAAGAGAAAAAGGATATAGTTTTAAAAATTTATATGATATTATTTAAAATTATAAAATGTTTTTATACTAAAAATAAATTTATTAACAAAGTTATTTAAATTTTAAAAGGAGTGTAAATAAAATGAAATATGATATTATAATAATAGGAAGTGGACCAGCGGGAATATCAGCAAGTTTATATACATTAAGAGCAAATTTAAAAACTCTTATTATATCAAAGAAAATAGGGACATTAGAAAAAGTAAATAATATAGAAAACTATTATGGACTAGAAAAAACTATAACGGGAAAAGAATTACAAGAAAGAGGATTTAACCAAGCCAAAAGGCTCGGAACTGAATTTATTAATGATGAAGTAGTCAAAATAGATTATGAAAAAGATTTTATAGTAGAAACAATTAATAGCAAATATGAAGCAAAAGCAGTAATTATTGCAACAGGAACAACGAGAAGAACTCCTAATATAAAAGGAATAAAAGAATTTGAAGGAAAAGGAATAAGTTATTGTGCTACATGTGATGCATTCTTATATAGAGGAAAAGATGTAGCAGTACTGGGGGCAAAAGAATATGCACTTCATGAGGCAGAAGAATTAAAGCGAGTTGCAAAGTCAGTAGTGATGGTTACAAATGGTGAAAAAGCAATAGAAAATAGAGGACAAAACATAGATGTAGACGAAAGAATAATAAAAGAGTTTAGGGGAGATAATAAAGTAGAAAAAATAGAATTTGAAGATAATACAATAACAAATATAGATGGAATATTTGTTGCAATAGGAACGGCCACAAGTACAGATTTAGCAAGAAAAATAGGGGCAAAAATAGATGAAAAAGGGAATATAATAGTAGATAGTCAAATGAAAACTAACATACAAAATTTGTATGCATGTGGTGATTGCACAGGTGGAATACTTCAAATTTCAAAAGCTGTGTATGAAGGAATGGTAGCTGGAATGACAGCTATAAAAAATATTAAATAAAATAAAGGAGGATTTATTATGTCAGATATAATGATAACAGGAAAAGAATTTGAGGAAAAGGTTATAAAATCAGATAAGCCAGTGCTAGTAGATTTTTTTGCAACTTGGTGTGGTCCTTGTAAAATGATGAGCCCAATAGTCGAACAAATTGCAGAAGAACTAGAGGAAAAAGTAAATGTATATAAAATAGATACAGATAAAGACAAAGAACTAGCATATAAATATGAAATAATGAGCATACCAACTTTTTTAATATTTAAAGATGGAAAGTTAGTTAATAAATTAGTAGGGATGAGAGATAAGGAAGAATTAATGAAAGAACTTGAAAATTAGAGGTATTTGTTAAATTTGAATAAAAAAGTAGGAGAGTGAACAACTTATATTTTGTTGAACACTCTCCTTACCAGTTTAATCTTCTGTTTCATCAAAAGCTTTAAGAGTTTCTTTAGCATTCAACCCAACTATAAAACTGAATAAAAGATGCGAATCAATAAAACTTTCTTCGGCATTTGTTAAATATTCTGTTAAAGGTTCTAGTATATATTGGAAAACAACCAAATTTATACTTGCTTTTTTGTCAGATTACTTTGACATAAAAATCAACAAATTCTGCATCAAAAAATACTTTCTCATCCGGATATAGCCATTGTCCAACTAAGCATTTCGCATAGTCTAAAGTAAAACATTCATCATAACATTCACATCTACTTGTCCACTTTGTACCGTTTTTAACAAAAACATCAGCTCCATACATATTAAAAACAGTATCGAATTCGTGCTTGAGATGAAGTTTTTGAAAAACTCTAACGATACAATTTGCATCTGTTGGAGAAACTCTTTCGACCTTTGAAAAGCCACAGTCTAAAATTTGTTTAAAAACAGATTCAGCTATATCATAAGTACTCGGTACAACAAAAACCTCTTTAATCCAAGAAATTTTTTCTTTGCCCTTTTTCTTTTTAACTTTTGAAACTTGTTTTCGTGTAATTGCTACACCGTTTTTTTCTTCACTGGCTAATTCATAGATATGAATCTTTTGCAGTTTTTCTTTTTGTTCTTTAGAAAGCATAAGCTAACCTCCTTAAAATAATTATTTTATAATAACTGCCTATATATCAACCTGTAAAACAGGATTAAAAAGAATTTAACATAAATATTTTATCATTTTTTATTGATTTTTTCAAGTTTTTTCAGTATTTCGTTTAAATATTGCATTAAATGTGTCTTAGATAACCTTTATATTATTAAACAAATATAATGCTACTTTATTTTGTTCTGTTGATTCCATTTCCATGTCAATGGGGATGGAGAATTTTGGCACTAATATTGGCTAATAAATTAATAAAATCGCATAAAAAAAAGAATAAGAATTGTTGTAATTCTTACTCTTTTGGTGCGGATGAGAGGACTTGAACCCCCACCCTTTCGGACTAGATCCTAAGTCTAGCG
>CAKPGD010000077.1 GCA_934154515.1 uncultured Clostridia bacterium | reverse complement strand
AGTTTAATTATATTTATAACATATATCATACTAGAAAAAAGAAAGGAAAATAATGTCTAAAATTAAAGAAATACTAAAAAACGAAAAATATTATTCAATAATAATTATATTAATAGCGAGCATATTTATATGTATACCACTTATAAGTAAAAACATAGATATGACATATGATGATGGAATTCAACATATAGCAAGAATAATTGGAACATATCAATCTCTACAAGAAGGAGAGACAGCAATAATGTCTAATTTTTGTAATGGATTTGGCTATTCTTGGAACTTGTTTTACAGCCCACTTACAGCATTTGCACCATTAATATTTAAAACATTTGGTGCAAGCTTTACTGTGTGTATAAAATGTTTTATGTTTTTAGTAGTTTTTCTATCTGGATATTTTATGTATTTATTCACAAAGAAAATTACTAAGAATAGTAGCATAGCAATAATAGCATCAATACTTTATATTTTTGCACCATACAGACTAACAGATATGTATATACGAAATGCACTTGCAGAGCTTACCTCATTTGTGTTTTTACCATTAATCTTTTTAGGGTTATATAATATTTTTAATGAACAAAAAGACGAGAAAAAAGAAGATAAAAAAATAATTCAACTAAAAGAAAAATATTATATTAAAGACAGTTTAATTTTAACGCTAGGAACAGTAGGACTAATACTTACACATACAATTGTAACAATGTATACGACAATATTTGCAATTATATATGTAATTATAAATTATAAAAAGCTAAAAGACAAAAAAGTATTAAAAGTTCTTCTTATAAATATTATATTAATATTAGTAATAACAGCATTTTTCTGGGTTCCACTTTTACAACATAAAACACAAGCAGATTATGAAGTATTTAAAGAAGGAAGAATGGAAAGAACAGAAGTCTTAGTTGCATATAAATTAGATTTTTATAGATTATTCTTTACAAAAAGTAATGATTATATGATTTATGATATAGGAATCATTACATTACTAGGATTAGTTTTTACTCCTTCAGCAATAAAGAAAATTAAAAATAAAAGCTATTATAAAATATACAAATTTGCACTAATTTCAGGAATTATTTCTTGCATAATGACTTTAAAAATATTCCCATTCGAATATTTGCCACGTATTTTAAAAATGATACAATTTTCGTTTAGATTATTAGAGTTTTCAAGCTTCTTCTTTGCCTTGGTTTCGGCAATAAATATAGCAACTCTAAGTAAAAAAGTTGAATTAAAAGAATTAATAATACTTTTAAGTTCAATAATGGTGTTAACAGTGCCATATACAACACATTTAAGAACAATAGATTATATAGATGAACAAAGATTAATAAACACAGTTCCTGTAACGGAAAATACAGGAAGAGTACATGCTGGTTGTGCAAGTTTTGAATACCTTCCATGTAAGGCTTTTGAAAATAGAAGCTATATAGAAAAAAGGTCTCAAGATGCAATTATACTTTCAGGAAATGCACAAATAGAAAATGCAAATAAAAATGGAAGCAAAATGACTTTTGATGTAAATTATGTATTAGAAGAAACAAAAATAGAACTTCCTTATATTTATTATTTAGGATATGATGTAACTCTAGAACAAGATGGAAAAAAAGAAAAACTAAAAACATATGAAACAGAGAACGGATTTGTAGGAATTACAGTTCCAATCACAGAAAAAGCAAAAATAAAAGTAAAATACGAAGGAACATTTGCAATGAAAATTTCAGGATTTATTTCAGTAATAGGAATATGTGCTTTTATAGGAATACTATTCCTAGGAAGTGAAGAAAAAAATAAAATACTTACAAATAGACAGTATAAAAAACCAGTATAAACAGTCTAAAAACAGGAAAACTCATTGACTTAAAGCTAAAAATAGAGTAAAATAATGTGGAAGCAAATCAAAAAGTAATAGAGGTGGAAAAATGTCAAAACCAACAGTAGCAATTGTAGGAAGACCAAATGTAGGAAAATCTACATTCTTTAATTATATAGTAGGAAAAAGAATATCAATAGTTCAAGATGAACCAGGTGTTACAAGAGATAGAGTATATGCAGATGCAACTTGGAGAGGAAGAACATTTTCTCTAATAGATACAGGTGGTATCGAACCGGAATCTGAAGATATAATAAAATCTCAAATGAGAGAACAAGCTAATATAGCAATTAGTGTAGCAGATGTAATTTTATTTATAACAGATATAAAACAAGGTGTTACAGCAGATGATATGGATATAGCTCAAATGTTAAGAAAATCTAAGAAAAAAGTAATACTTGTTTGTAACAAAGCAGATAATTATGGAAAAACATCAGATGATATATATGAATTCTATAATTTAGGACTTGGAGATCCATATCCAGTATCTTCAGTAAATGCAATAGGTATAGGAGATGTATTAGATGCAATATACGAAAGTTTTCCAGAAAAAGTAGAAGACGACGACAGTGATGTTATTAAAGTAACAATTATTGGAAAGCCAAACGTAGGAAAATCTTCTTTAGTAAATAAAATATTAGGAGAAAACAGAGTAATAGTTAGCAATATTGCAGGAACAACAAGAGATGCAATAGATTCTGAATTTGAAAATGAATTTGGAAAATATGTATTTATAGATACTGCAGGAATAAGAAGAAAGTCTAAAGTAGATGAACAAATAGAAAAATATAGTGTAATGAGAAGCCTTTTAGCCGTAGAACGTGCAGATGTATGTATTTTAATGATAGATGCAAATGAAGGTGTAACAGAACAAGATACTAAAATCGCAGGAGAAGCACATGAAGCAGGTAAAGCAGTAATAATTGCAGTAAATAAATGGGATGAATATGAAAAAGATACTAATTCGACAGAAAAATATAAAAAAGAAGTATATAATAAGCTTTCATATTTATCATATGCACCAATAATATTTATTTCTGCAAAAACAGGGCAAAGAGTAAATAAATTATTCGAAATGATAAATATGGTAGCAAACCAAAATGCAATGAGAGTTTCAACTTCGGTATTAAATCAAGTTTTAAATGAAGCAATTGCAATAGTACAACCACCAACAGATAAAGGAAAGAGATTAAAAATATATTATATGACACAAGCATCTACAAAACCACCAACATTTGTGGTATTTGTTAATGATAAGAAATTATTCCACTTTTCTTATGAAAGATATTTAATTAATCAAATAAGAAAAGAATTTACATTAACCGGAACACCAGTAAGAATGATAGTAAGAGAAAGAAAAGACAAAGATTCAAATTAAAATAGAAAAATAAAACAAAAGAAACAAAAAAGAAAGGAAGAAAATATGATAGTTTATATTATAGTAGCAGTAATAGCTTATTTATTAGGAAGCATAAGCTTTTCAGTAATAATTAGCAAAAAAATGGCAGGATTTGATGTAAGACAAAAAGGCAGTGGAAATGCAGGAACTACAAATGTACTAAGAAGTGTAGGAAAAAAAGCAGCAATAATAACACTAATTTGTGATGTATTAAAAGGTGTAATTGCAATTTTAGTAGCAATTATTGCAGGAAAAATAGTAGAAAATGTAAATAAAGAATTACTTTTACAAATAGCAGGTATAGCAGTTGTTACAGGACACACATTTCCAATATTCTTTAAATTCAAAGGTGGAAAAGGTGTAGCAACATCACTAGGAGTACTACTTATGAGCAATTGGCAAATAGGACTAATATGTTTAGTATTCGCATTAGTATTAATGGTACTTACAAAAATGGTTTCATTAGGTTCTTGTGCAGCAGCAGTATTGTTCCCAGTATTAACATTATTTATAAATGACCATTATACAGTACTAACAGATGGAAAATCTGGAAGAGTTTATTTAATATACAGTATAATACTAGCAGTAATAGTTCTATTTAATCACTAA
>CAKPGD010000076.1 GCA_934154515.1 uncultured Clostridia bacterium | reverse complement strand
CCTTTGTCAAATTGCATTCCTTCTACAACATTTAATTCTGTATTAGAAGTTTTAGATTCTTCTATTGTAATAACTCCATCTTTAGAAACTTTCTCCATAGCTTCTGAAATTAGTTTTCCTACTTCTTCGTTATTTGCAGAAATGCTTGCAACTCTTGCTATATCTTCTTTTCCATTTACTTCACTACTTATGTCTTTTAAGGCTTCTACTGCTGCATCTACAGCTTTGTCCATACCTCTTTTAATAGCCATAGGGTCGCCACCTGCTGCTACATTTTTAACACCTTCTTTAATCATACTTTGAGCTAAAACTGTAGCTGTTGTTGTACCATCACCTGCAACATCATTTGTTTTAGTAGAAACTTGTTTTACAAGTCTTGCTCCCATATTTTCAAATGGATCATCTAACTCTATATCTTTTGCAATTGTAACACCATCATTTGTAATTAAAGGTGCTCCAAATTGTTTATCTAAAACTACGTTTCTTCCTTTTGGTCCCAATGTAACCTTTACTGTATCAGCTAACTTATTAACTCCATTTAATAAACTTTTTCTGGCATCTTCGCCAAATTTAATTTCTTTTGACATAAAAATCTCTCCTTCCATCCGGAACTAATTGGGTCAGGCCCATTTAGTTCCGCTTTATTCAACTATTGCTAGTATATCGCTTTGATTTACTATTATTAATTCTTCACCTTCATATTTTATCGGTGTTCCTGCATATTTGCTTACAACAACCTTTTCCCCTTTTTTTACTTCCATCTTTATTTTTTCTGTTCCTGGTCCTACTTCTAGAACTTCTGCAAATTGTGGTTTTTCTTGTGCATTACCTGCTAATATAATTCCACTTTTTGTAGTCTCCTCATTTTCTAACATTTTAATTACTACTCTGTCTGCTAATGGTTTTAACATTTTACATTACCTCCTTAATTTTTAATTATATCAATATATATTATTATGTATATTGAATTAGCAGTCTTTATTTGAGACTGCTAATAATTTATACCCTTTTCTCTTAAAAGTCAATACTATTTTTTTAAAATTCACATATTGTTCACATTAATATTATTTTTTTAATAATTTTGGTAGTCTTTCTCTTCTTACATTAAATTTTTTGCACAATTCTGTATATGTTACATTTCCTTTTTCGCGTAAATATACAAGTATATTTTTTAAATTGTTTATATCTTCAAATGTTTGGTATAGTTGAAGCTTTCCCTGCTCTAAAAATTCACAAATATATGAATCTATCTTTTCATCTTTTTCTATATCCATAAATAGATTTATATTATTTTGATAATTCTTTAGTTCTTCTATATAGTTATTCCCCATTATTTCCTTTATAATTTTAAAATTTATAAAGCCTTTTTCTTTTATATAATATTTCCAAGAAGAATATACATATTCTTCACATGTATCTACTATTTTTGCTTTTACTGGATTCATATGTATGTAATTTATACATTTAGCTAAATATCTTACAGTATTTATAGGTTCACTTCTAAACCTTGCTCTGAAAACATGACCTACTCTACCTTCATTTTTATTGTAATAATTAGCGTATTCTGTATTTACGTCATGCATATATTTTGACATTTCTTCTATTTGGTCTACATTTATTAATATATGAGTATGATTACTCATAACGCAATATGCTATAATATTAACATTATGTTTTTTTAAATTTCTTTTTATTATATTTTCATATAGATTTAAATATGTTTCATTATTAAAAATATATTCTTTATTTACTCCTTGCACCATTATATGAAAAAAAGATGCATTATATTCTCTTCTTGTAATAGATATAGGTATCATTCCTTTCTTAATTTAATTTTTTGCCCCTATATTATTCAAGAAAATATAATCCATCCCTTATTATATTATATTTTCTATATTTATATTTATTTTTATTTTTATAAAATGATATTAAAATAATATTATCATATTTATATGATTTATTCAAGTTTTTTGTTAAGCGGAACTAAATTGCCCTGACCGATTTAGTTCCGTTTAGTTCCGTTTAAAATATTCCTACAATATTTCCTTGTTCGTCTATGTCTATTTGTTCTGATGCTGGATGTTTTGGCAAGCCTGGCATTGTCATTATTTTTCCTGTTAGTATTACTATGAATTCTGCTCCTGCTTTTAGTTTTACTTCTTTTACATGAATATTAAATGGTGAATTACATTCTAAATTTTTAGCGTCATCTGATAGTGAATATTGTGTTTTTGCTATGCATATTGGTAGTTTGCTATAACCCATCTTTTCTATTTTTTCGATTTGTTCTTCGGCTTCTTTACTATATTCTACGTCATCTGCTCCATATATATTTTTAGCTACTTTTTTTACTTTTTCTTTTATAGTATCTTCTAAACTATATGTGTATTTGAATTTATTTTCTTTTTCATTTTTTTCACATAAATTAATTACTTTTTCTGCTAGGTCTTTTGCTCCTTCTCCACCTTTTTCCCAGCTTTCTACTAAGCTTAATTCTACGTTTTCTTTTTCTAGCATTTCTTTCAATGTTTTTATTTCTTTTTCAGTATCATTTGAATATTTATTTATTGCGACAATTACTGGTAATTCAAATTTGTTTTTTATGTTGTCTATATGTTTTAATAGATTTTTGCTTCCTCTTATTAGGGCTTCTATGTTTTCTTCTTTTATTTCTTCCTTACTTATTCCACTATGATATTTTAGTGCTTTTAGTGTTGCTACTATTACTAATGCATCTGGAACTTTTCCTAGTTTTCTTGTTTTTATATTTAAAAATTTTTCTGCTCCTAAGTCTGCTCCAAATCCTGCTTCTGTAACTGTATAATCTGAAAGTTTTAAAGCCATTTTTGTTGCAACCACACTATTACATCCATGTGCTATATTGGCAAATGGTCCTCCATGTATAAGTGCTGGTGTCTTTTCTAAAGTTTGTACTAGGTTTGGATTTAATGCGTCTTTTAAAAGTACAGTCATTGCCCCTTCTGCTTTTAAGTCATGTGCTGTAACTGGCTTTTGCTCTTTATTGTATCCTATTATGATATTTCCTAATCTTCTTTTTAAATCTGTTAAGTCTATTGAAAGACATAAAATTGCCATTACTTCTGATGCTACTGTTATATCAAAGCCATCTTCTCTTGGTACTATTCCTTTCTCGTTAGAAAGTCCTGTGTTTACAACTCTTAGTTGTCTGTCATTTAGATCTACACATCTTTTCCATATTACTTTTTCTATTTCTAATTCATTTCCTTGATATATATGATTATCGATTATTGCTGATAATAAATTATTTGCTGATGTTATTGCATGGATATCTCCTGTAAAATGTAGGTTTATATCTTCCATTGGTGCTACTTGTGAATATCCTCCTCCAGTGGCTCCTCCTTTTATTCCAAACACTGGGCCTAATGATGGTTCTCTTAATGCTAACATAGATTTTTTTCCTATTTTTCTTAATCCATCTGCTAGACCTATGGCCATTGTAGTTTTTCCTTCTCCTAATGGTGTAGGGTTTATTGCTGTAACAAGTATTAGTTTTCCATCTTCTTTATTTTCTAATTTCTTTAATACTTCTAAAGATATTTTTGCTTTATATTTTCCATATTGTTCTATATATTCTTCTTTTATGTCGTTTTCTTGTGCTATTTGTGTTATTTTTTTCAATTTTGTATTTCTTGCAATTTCTATATCTTCCATATTTTACACATCCTTTCTAGGATTTTATCTTTTTTATTAAATATTTTTTATTTTAAACTTTTTTATTTAATACCTCTTTGTTTTAATTTTTTTATTTAATACCTCTTTGTTTTAAATTTTTTTATTTAACGCTTTTTTCGTTTAAACCTTCTTTGTGTCTAGAACTTCTTTACTTAAACTTTCTTTATTTAAAGCTTCTTCATCATTTTCTAGCATTGCTTCTGAATATACCTTCTTTAAATTTTTCTTTTTAAGAACAGGGTCTATTCCTTGCTCACTTATTTGCTTAAATATTTCTTTTGCAAATTTGTTTATTTTTGGATTTACTCTCTTTTTGCTTTCTACTTTTGTCCAATATTCTAATTGAGTACTATTAGTCCACTTTTTGCCGTTATAAACCATTCCTGCTGCTAAATTATCACATATCATTTCTACTGCATATTTATATGGCATTACTGGTGTTTTTTCAACTGTTGCATAATCATACCAATATTC
>CAKPGD010000075.1 GCA_934154515.1 uncultured Clostridia bacterium | reverse complement strand
CTGTTCCATAAATAATTTCCTGAAGAGCAATATTGTTTTGCTAACTCATAATTTGGCTTTTCCACAAATTTGTCTACTTTGTATACAGAATTATTTTTACTATATTTTTCTCCTAATTTTATATATCCGTATCCTGTTTCTGTATATGTAGGAACTATTCCAAGTGTTACTATATTTTGCTCTTTAGCACATTCTAACGCTAATTCTAAGTTACTTATAAATAATTTATTATTGCCTATAACATGATCTGATGCTAAAACAATAATATTAGCATCATCGTATCTTCTCTTTATTACCGCTGTAGCTAATCCTATACATGGTGCTGTATTTCTCCTTTTAGGTTCAAATAATATATTTTCTTTTTTTATATTTGGCAATTGTTTGTAAATAATTTCTTTATAATTTTCACTAGTTACTACATAAATATCTTCTTCTTTAACAATTTCTTTTATTCTATTTACTGTTAGTTGTATCATGCTCATTTTTTCATCAACTAAAGTTAAAAATTGTTTTGGCATATTTATTCTACTCATTGGCCAGAATCTTTCTCCTTTTCCTCCAGCCATAATTATTGCTACATTTTTCATTTAATTTTATCCTCCTATATCTTTTTATTCTCATATTCCTTTAAGGCAATGTAATGATTTAAATCTTTTATTTTCTCATTTAATAAGCTTATTCTTATATTATTTATAAAACTTTGAATTAGTAGAAAGGCTATCATCACTAAGAAAACAAAATTAACTGGTGCAACAAATCCAAGTTTTGTTGCAATCCATTCTACTGCATCAGCAAATATTGCCATTAGTATTAGTACAAAACTTCCTAACATCCATACTACTGAATTTGTCACTTTTAGTTTAGCTTGCTTTATTCTTTTTAGACATAATATAAAAGAAAAACTAGATGCTATAATTAATATTACTCTTAAAGTTATTGACATTTTATTTTCCTCCTTTATCTTTTTTTGTACTTGATCGAATAAACAATATAGAAAATAGCATGTTAAACATATATTCTATTGATTTTAATGGTCTTAAATAACTTTCTCCAAACTCTCTTTCACTCATTTCGACTTGTACTTCTTTGACTTTCATTCCTTTTTTTATCATATAAACTAATGTATCAGGTTCTGGTGTTAAGCTCTTATTCTTTACAAACTCTTCTATAGCTTGTCTATTATATGCTCTCATCCCAGATGTTGTATCTTTTATTTTTTTTCCTGTTGTAATTTTAATACATAACGAAATTAAATTGCTTCCAAACATTCTTAATGAATGGTGCTTTTTTTCTGTCACAAATCTAGAACCTATTACTACGTCACAATTTTTCATTTCTATCTCTTTTACTAAATCTTTTAAATATTTAGCTTGATGTTGTCCATCTCCATCAAATTGTATTGCTATATCATATTTTTCTTTATATGCATATTTCATTCCAACTTGAATTCCTGATGTTAATCCATAATTAACTGGTAACGAAAGTATGTGAAAATTGTTTTTTTCACATACTTCCTTTGTATTATCTTTTGAACAATCATTTATTATTATATAATCATAATCAGTATTTGTTGTTACATCTTTTACTGTTTTTTCTATATTTAGTGCTTCATTATATGCTGGTATTATTATTAATACTTTCATTTTCGCTCCTTAATCTTTTACTAGTTTTATTAAAAATTTTTTTACTTTTGTTTTTAATCCTTTTGGAAAGATTTTTAATATTTTTTGATATAATCTTCTTTTGGGAGTTATTATATTAGTATTTACTTTATTTTCTTTAAAGAGATTTTCTTCATCTACATTCCATTTTTCAGATTCTTTCTTTTCTTCTTCTGTTAATTCTATTTCTTTTATTTTTACATTTCTGAAATATTCTATATATTTATTTATATTTTGGTCTATATCGAATTCTAATGCTTTTTCTTGTGCTTTTTTACTCATTTCATTAAGTTTCTCTTCATTTTGTAATAACATTTCTATTTTTTCTACGTATTTTTCTGCATTATTAACTTCATTTACTATAAAACAGTTTTCATTATCTATTGCATATTCGTCTACACCAAAAGACTGAGAAATTACGGGAACTGCACCAGCTGCCATTGCTTCTAATGCCATTAATCCAAATCCTTCCATTAATGATGCATCTACAAATATATCTGTTTTGAATAATATATTGCTAACTTCTTTTCTATTAAGAGGACCTTTATAGAAATTTATATTTATGTTTGGATTATTATTTATTGGAAACATTGTTTTTCTCATATATATAACATTTATTTCAAAGTTATAATTTTTTAGAGTTAATTGTTTTAATATTTCATTTAATATAAAATCACCTTTTGAGAATGAGTCTCTAAAAACTAATGTTATTTGCTTTTTTTCTTTTTCCTGTTTGTTTGTATTATAAAGTAAGTCTGTATTTATTGAGTTTGTTATTACGTCTGCTTCTTTATTAAAGTTTTTAATACATTTTTCTTTTAAAAATTGAGAAATTGCTAGTATATTTTGGCTGTTTTTGCATGCTAATTCTGCCCATGAGTAAATTTCTCCATTATCAAAACAAGGTTCATATCCTTGCATAAAATTAACACAAGGTATGTTGTAATGTTTAGCTATTGTTTCACAGAAAAATATTGTTGGATATATAGTTCCTACTATGCACTTTGGTTTTATTTCATTTAAGTTTTTCATGTAGCTAGGTGTAAATATCATTATTTCTTTATATTCATGTATTCTTTCTGTTAATATGTTAGCAAAGTATCCATTTATGTTTAAATAGTTTACTATGTCTACTACCATATGTACTCCGCCTGCTTTTTGGTGAATATCTGGTAAGAAGAATAATACTTCTGGTTCTGGTTTTTCCTCTATTTTTAAGTTGTTTTTTATATATTCGATTGGGTCATTTTTTACATATTCTTGCATTTTTTTATTATATTCTTCTCCCCAACGATCAAAGAATATTTTTCTATTATGGTCTAATCTTTTTTGTTTTTCTGGGCTTGTCCCAAATGAAACTTCAGATTTGTGGTATACGTATGTATCTATTGCAACTTTTGCTTCAAATCCTTTTGCATGTGCTTTAAACTGATAGTCTGTTTCGTCTCCGTATCCCATTCCATATATTTCATCTAAATATCCTGTTTTTTCTATACATTCTCTAGATATCATTAGACAGTTCCCTACAACAGTGCAAGCATCAAAATTCATTCCTTTAAAGTTTTTGTAAAACAATTCATCAACTTGCATATAGCTATAATGTTCTGGTATGTCATAAGATAAATTTGCTGCATTGCTTGATATTGGGCATATTAATCCTATTTTTTTATTTTTTTCCATATGCTCTATTAATTTTGGAATTGTATTTTTAGATACAAGGCAATCTGTATTTAATAGTAAGATATATTCTGATGCAGTTTTATCCATTCCTCTGTTTACATTTTTTATAAATCCTAAGTTACTTTCATTTTTGTATACTTCTATTTTTTCATATTTTCTTTTTAAATTTTCTATACAATTACATGTAAGTTCATCAGAATTATCATTCATTAGAATTACTTTTCCTATATACTCATCTGGTGTGTTTTTATATAGTGCATATACACACATTTTTACCCATTCTGGTGAATTATATATTGGAATAATTATATCACATTTACTCATTTTTATTTTCCTTCCCTAATTCTTTATTATTGTTTACCTTATATTTTTTTCTATATACAATTGTATATATGCTAAGCATTATTGCCATAAATGTTGTTGCTAATGCGGGCATTGTATATCTATCTATTATTGCTCCTAGTACACTATGTACTAATATGTGTAATATGCTAAATGTATATAATATAACTATTATGTCTATTATTTTTCTATATTTTTCATTATATTTTTTCTTTGTTACAAAGACTGATATAATGCTTAGTATTGTAAGTATAGGTAACATTAAATAACTTAATTTCATTACTATTGTTACAGGAATTTCCATATTTTTCATTACTATATTTACAATTTTTATTGGTGCGTTTGTTTCTCTGTACACTGCTGCATAAGGTTCTAGTTCTTCTGATAGGGGAAATACATTATCTACTTCTGGTTCATACATTCTAAATCCTATCGCACTTATTTCTGCTGTATTTGTAAAGTTTAATTTTTTATTTATAATTATATCCATTCCTTCAAATTCTATATTGTATAAGCTTGTTGTAGCTAAATAATTTGTTGTGTAACTTCCAATTATCGCTTTTGGATCTTTTGCCATTGTTGATAGTAAGTATTTAACTGCTTCTCCTGTTGATAGAGTTTCACCTTTAGCATATATTACGTCATATT
>CAKPGD010000074.1 GCA_934154515.1 uncultured Clostridia bacterium | reverse complement strand
TTGCTATATATTCTCTTGAATTTGTAAATTCTGGTCCATCCTTTTTATAGTTTTCTGCTGTTAGTATTTTTGCTAATTTCTCATCTTTCATCATTCCTATTACTTCTTTGCATTTTATAGAATATTCATTCATGTAATCTTTCATTGTTTGTTCTATCACTGCATATTTTCCTGTTGTTTTTATTTTTGTGTCGATATTTTCTTCTGTTATGTCTAACTTTCCTATTTTCGCTGCTTCTTGTCTTAATATTACTTCTTGCATTGCATCATATGTAAAAAATGTTACTACTCCTGCTACTATAATTGCTACTACTGTTATTGCTATAATTATCCATGTTTTCTTTTTCATAATAATTCATTCCCTTCTTATTTTTCTAGAGTATTAATGACTATTTTTTTATTACTTTATAATCATTTTTATCATTATATTGTTTTACCATTTCTAGTCATACCATTCAAGTTCCCAATCAACAACTTTAACAGTATCTCCTTCTTTTACTCCAGCTTCTTTTAATGCTGTATTTACCCCTAATTCATCTAAACATTTTTGGAAGTAATGCATTGATTCATTATCTTCTAAATTTACTCTTCTCATTATTCTTTGAACTCCAGGCCCATCTACTACCCACATTCCGTCTTCTCTTGTTATTGTGAATTCTTCTTTTTCTTCTAATGTGTAGACTTTGTGAGGTTTTATTTCTACTATTTCTTCTTTTGGAAGTGTTTTTAAGACTTCTACTACTCTATTTAAAAGTTCTTTTATTCCTTCTCCTGTTACTGCTGAAATTTTATATATTTCTATGTTATTTTCTTTTGCCATTTTTTCTAACTCTTCATATAAATTTTCATCTTGCATACTATCTATTTTATTTGCTACTATTATTTGTTTTCTTTTAGCTAATTTTTCACTATATTGTTTTAATTCTTCATTTATAGTATTAAAATCTTGAACTGGATTTCTTCCTTCTGTTCCTGAAACATCTATTATATGAAGCAATAATCTAGTTCTTTCTATATGTCTTAGAAATTGAATTCCAAGTCCTGTACCTTGGCTTGCTCCTTCTATAATACCTGGAATATCTGCTATTACAAAGCTATCTCCATATTCTGAATTTACTACTCCTAAATTTGGCTCTAATGTTGTGAAATGATAATTTGCAATTTTAGGAGTTGCTGATGTTGTTCTTGATAAAAATGTTGATTTTCCTACATTTGGGAATCCTACTAATCCAACATCTGCTAATAGTTTTAGCTCAAGTATTAATTCTTTTTCTATTCCTTTTTCTCCTCCTTGTGAGAATCTAGGTGCTTGTCTTGTTGATGTTGCAAAATGAGAGTTTCCTTTTCCTCCTCTTCCTCCAGGAAGTATTAGTTCTTTTTGATTTTTTTCTGACAAATCTGCTAAAACTTCATTTGTTTCTGCATCTTTTATTATTGTTCCTATTGGAACTCCTATATACAAATCTTCTGCAGATTTTCCATATCTATGGTTTCCTTCACCATTTTTTCCATTTTCTGCAACAAATTTCTTTTTAAATCTAAAGTCTATTAATGTATTAGCATCTGGATCGACAAAAAAGTAAACATCTCCACCTTTTCCACCATCTCCTCCGTCTGGTCCTCCGGCTGCTACATATTTTTCACGACGAAAAGAGACAGCTCCATTGCCTCCATCTCCTGATTTTACAATTATTTTTACATAGTCTGTAAACATTATTTTACCTCTCTTAAACTTTCTATATAATCTTTTTTAGCTTTTATAAAATTTTCTGTTTTTATTGTTTCAATTTCTTCTTGTGTTAATTTTTCTACGCGGTGTTTTTGTCCAAATTCTTGTTGCTTTTTTTCTTCTAGTTCTTCTTCTAATTCGCTTTCTTCTCTTGCAAATATTTTGTTTTCTTGAAAAATACATTTATATATAATTAGATTTTCTTTAACATCTTGTGCATTTCCTGTATATTTTACCCCTGTTTCTAATACTTCATATATATTTTTTTGTATTAAATCTTTTCCTTTAAAATGTTTGCATAAATCTCCTTTTTTAAACATGTTTTTCTCTCCCTATTATACTTTTTTATATTGAGAATTTTATCCTTCCGTATCTATAAAAAATAAAATTGACCATTTTTTATATTTTTTAATAATCTAGCCTCATTGCTTTTTTTACTTTTTTCATTGTTTCTCTTGCTGTCTTCTGAGCTTTTAAAGTTCCTTCCATTAATATTTTATCTACTATTTCTGGATGTTCTTCGTAATATGCTCTTTTTTCTCTTATTGGTTTTAGTGTATCTGATATATTTTTTGCAAGTTGTCTTTTACATGCTACGCATCCTCTTTCTCCTGCTTTACATTCTGCACATACTGTATTTACTTCTTCTTCTGGGCTAAATAATTTATGATAATAATATACCATACATATATCTGGATTACCTTTATCGTCTTTCTTTATTCTTCCTGGGTCTGTTACTGCACTCATTACCTTTTTAGTTATTTCTTCTTCACTGTCTGATAAATATATTGCATTTCCTAAAGATTTACCCATTTTTTCATTTCCATCTAATCCTTTTATTCTTCCTGCACTTGATAGTACTGGTTCTGGTTCTATTAATGTTTCTCCATATATTGAATTGAATTTTCTTACTATTTCTCTACATTGTTCAATTAGTGGAAGTTGATCTTCACCTACTGGTACCAGTTCTCCTTCGAAACATGTTATATCTGCTGCTTGACTTACTGGATATCCTAAAAATCCATATGTAACACTTTCTCCAAATAAGTCTTTCTTTTGAGCTATTTCTGTTTTTACTGTTGGATTTCTTTGAAGCCTTGCTATTGTTACTAGATTTGAATAAAATACTGTAAGTTCTGCAACTTCTGGTATCATTGATTGTATATATATTGTTGTTTTTTCTGGATCTATTCCACATGCTAAATAGTCCATTGCTACTTCTCTTACATTTTTTCTTACTTTATCTGGATTATTAAAATTGTCTGTTAATGCTTGAACATCTGCTATTAATATATATGGATCGTACAATCCTGAATTTTGCATTTCTACTCTCTTTTTTAATGAACCAAAATAATGACCTATATGTAATCTTCCTGTTGGTCTATCTCCTGTTAGTATACGTTTTTTATCTGACATTTTTGCTTTCATTCCTTTCTTAGTTTATAATTTCGAATAAAAAGAATCAAATTTTATTATTGCTAAAATTCGAATTATCTTTCAACTATCTTACTAATTCTTCGTTTTATTAATTCTTATATATTATACATAATTTTTATTAATTTTTCAATAATTTTATAAAATTTCATGTCGACATAATTTTAGCTATGTTATATAATATTTTTACTTATTTACATATTGTTATAGTATTTAAGTTATTATGATTGAAAATATAAAAATAAAAAAGGATGATAAATGAAATGAAGTACAAAATCGGATTATTGTTTTCAAAAAAAGATTATTTATACAACGTTGATAATTATGGAAAAACTTATAATTTACTTTTTATTACTGGACTTGTTGGAGCTGGTAAATCTACCATATCTAAAGAACTTTCAAAAGAAAAAGAAATAACTATATTATCTCAAGACTGGTTGGCTTGGAGTGAAGTATATTCAGATGATAAAATTGCAATGAATATTTTAAGTAAATTTTATAAAATATGTCCAAGAGCACAAGAAGCAGCTATTAACAATTTGTGGCATAAGGATTTATTAACTGAAATAGAAAAAAACAAAATAAGAACAGAATATAATGATTTTTTAATAGAATATACTATAAAAAATCCTGATAAATTATACATAATTGAAGGAATAGATATTTATAAAGTAATTAATTTAGATGAAATTATTAAACGTGGAATTATAGTTAAAGGCACAAGTGTTATTAAATGTTTTGCTAGAAGATATAAAAGAGATAAAACAATTGGCAATCAAAAAGATTTAATAAGTAAATTTAATTATTTAATTATGGTTATCAAACAAAGCAGAATTTTTTATTTTAAAGATAGAAGAAAGCTTAATAAATTAATTAATAATGTACACATATATCAAAAGAAAGAGCATTGATTTTTCAATACTCTTTCTTCAAAATCTTTTTTATGATTTATTTATGCTTGTGCTTCCTCTACTGGGTAAACACTAACTTTCTTTTTATCTTTTCCAAGTCTTTCAAATTTAACGTTTCCATCTACTAATGCGAATAATGTATCGTCACTTCCGATTCCAACGTTTGTTCCTGGATGGAATTTTGTTCCTCTTTGTCTTACTAGAATATTTCCAGCTAGAACAAATTGTCCATCAGCTCTTTTTAGTCCAAGACGTTTAGACTCACTGTCTCTACCGTTCTTAACACTACCTTGACCTTTCTTATGAGCCATGTTTTTTCACTC
>CAKPGD010000073.1 GCA_934154515.1 uncultured Clostridia bacterium | reverse complement strand
AATATTAGAAGTTGCCGAAAAAGACAAAAAAAAAGCAAAAGAAATATTAAAAGATAGTATGGAAAATGCAGCAAAACTAACAGTACCACTAGAAGTAGAAGTATCAGAAGCTTATAATTGGTATGATTGTAAATAATTTCGGTTGTAATATTACAAAAATAATTAATCAAAAACAAGTAAAATAAGAAATTACAAATATACATTAATAAAAAGTAAGGAGATAAATATTTTGACAAATTCAAAGAAAAAATGGCTAATAATATCATTTATAATAATAATTATCATTTTCTTTCTATTTGGAATTTTAAAAGTACAAAATATAATACTAAAGAAAATATATAAAAAAGATTATGAAGAATATGTATATAAATACTCAGAAGAAAATGAAATAGATCCATATTTAACATTTGCAATAATAAAAGCAGAAAGCAATTTCAATAGAAATATAAAATCAAAAAGTGGAGCAATAGGACTTATGCAACTAATGGAAAGCACAGCAGAGGAAGAAGCAAATGAGGTAGGAGAAGAAATAGTAGTAACAGAATCTTTATATAATCCAGAAATGAATATAAAAATAGGAACAAAATATTTTGCAAAATTAATGAAAAAATATGGAAATTACCAAATAGCACTAGCAGCATACAATGCTGGTAGAGGAAATGTAGATAAATGGATAAGCGAAGGAATAATAAAAGAAGACGGCTCAAACATAGAAAATATTCCATTTAAAGAAACCAATAACTATGTAAGAAAAATAGTTAGGGATTATAAAATTTATAAAGAATTATATGAAAAATAGAAAAAATAACTATATTGTTAATCTTTTTAATAATATAGTTATTTTTATGTATATGAAAATAATCAGTAACCATAATAAATAATTAAATAATACAACAGGTTTTCATAAAGAATAACCAAAAAATAAATGTGAACAAATCGTGACTTGAAAGTGGCTAAAATAGGTTATCAACAAAGTTATCCACAGTATCCACAATATTATTTTCTTAAAAATCAAAATAATATTATTACAAAAACGATAAACATAAAATAAAAATAGAAATGCTTTTGTAATAAATATGTAATATAAAAAGTAAACAAATTAACATTTGAAATAAAATTGAAATAATTACAGAAAACATGACAACAACAGACAAAAAACAAAATAATATGCATGAAACATAGTAATGTGTTTGTAATAAATTATTATAACAAGAAAAAAATAGAAAATACACGAAAATAGCAGAAAAATATTTTTTGGAAGAAAAACTTATTGACTTAACATATATTTAATAGTAAAATGGATGTGAAAATAAGTAGTAACTTAGTTACATAATTAACGAAAAGCAGTCAAGAAACAAATAAGAAACAAAAGTAAAAAATGAATAAATATGTAACAAAAAGTAAAAAATAAGACAAAAGAGGAGAAAAAATGATGAATTTTAAAGTGTTAGAAAAACAAAAAGGAATAACAATAATTGCCTTAGTAATAACAATAGTAGTACTAATAATTTTAGCAGGAATAGTAGTAAATGCAACAATAGGAAGTAATGGAATAATAACCAAAGCAAAACAGGCAAAACAAGAAACAAGAATATCACAAATAAAAGAAAATATAGCATTAGAAATATTAAATGAACAAATAGAAAAAGGCAGTGAAAATATAAGTGATGAAAAACTAGAAGAAATAATATCAAAATATGGAAAATTAGAAGATGACAAAGATACAATAACAACAAACGAAGGGTACAAGATAAGCTTAAAAGAAATATATTCAGGAACAATAAGTGAGGATATTGGAAATAATACAGACTTAGTAAATTCTTTGAAAAATAGAATACTATCGTTAGAAAAAGAAATAATAGATGGAAAAAAAGAAATAGCAGAAGCAATAACAAATAAAGGAGTAGAAACTTCTAAAGATGATACTTTTTTAATTATGGCAAAAAATATAAGTCTAATTACAGGTTCATCTACATCTCCTACGGCAGGAGGAAGTTATGATAATCCATATATACCAACAGGATTTAAACATATAGGAACAGAAGGATGGAATAGCGGTTATAGAATAAGTGATACAGGAGACGAAACAGGAAACATATTTGTATGGGTGCCATGCGTATTAGATCAAAGTAAAGTAAAAGAAGGAGATAAGGTAGAAACTTTCAAAAAGACAACAACAGGAAAATATAATAGTTATTCATTAGGATTAGCATCAACAGATGCAAGTATAACAGATGTAGAACCAACAAATGCAATAAAAGAAAGTGTAGGAAAATATGGAGGATTTTATATAGCAGCATATGAGGCAGGAATAGAAGGAACGAAAGATAACAATAGTTTAAGTACAAAAACAGAAACAAATGGAAGTATAAAACCATTATCAAAAGCAGGTTACGGAGTATGGAATTATATTACAAGAGCAAATGCATTAACAGTAGCAACAAGCATGATAAATACAGAAGATGGTGTAAGGTCAGGATTAATAAGTGGAGAATGTTGGGATACAACATTACAATGGATGGTAAATTCATCAACAAATGCAACATCAAATGCAGGATATGATACAGACTCAATAGGAAAAGGATGGTATAATGATGTATCATCAAATGAAATAAGAACGACAGGATATTATGCAGTAAATAACATATATGATATGGGAGGAAATGTATGGGAATATACAGCAGAAAGTGGAAAATATAATGAAAGTAAATATTTGATTTTTCGTGGAGGTGCTTATAGTAATTTAGGTTCAGATCGTTCAGCTGCATACCGTAGTTTCAACAGTAGCAATGGTACAGCAAAAAATGATATTGGCTTTCGTGTTGTACTTTATAAGTAAAGTTAAATTCTTAAATGAGATAAATACTAATAAATCTTAAACTAGAAATTATGGTAAAGCTTATGTAAGACTAAATTCAATTTACTACTCTTATAATTGCATTTACTTCTTCATTTCAGGACAGTAAATTTTATATGCAAAATTAAGTAAAAGCATTGACATAAGTTAATAAAATTGTTAAAATGTATGAAGAAAATAAATAGTACGTTGAAGAAGAAAAAACATTGTAAAATTAATAGAGAGTTAACGGTTGGTGTAAGTTAATAATTGAAAAATGTGGGGAGCTTTGGAGTATATAAAAATAAAGTGGATAAACGTTACGTTTATCAATTAGGGTGGAACCGCGGAAATTAAACTTTCGTCCCTAGCAATAGCTAGGATGAAAGTTTTTTTGTATTCTAGCAAATAAAATAATATTATATAAAAGAAGGGAGAAAAAATATGAGTGAATTAACAATGGACAAAATAGTGGCATTATGCAAAAACAGAGGATTTGTATACCCAGGCTCAGAAATTTATGGAGGTTTAGCAAACTCTTGGGATTATGGCCCAATAGGAGCAGAGCTAAAGAAAAATATTAAAGACGCATGGTGGAAAAAATTCATAATTCAAAACAAACACAATGTAGGAATAGATGCAGCAATTATGATGAATCCACAAGTATGGGTTACAACAGGTCATGTTGGAGGATTTTCAGACCCATTAATAGACTGTAGAGCTTGTAAAACAAGACATAGAGCAGACAAATTAATAGAAGAATGGGGATTCAAGCAAGGAAAAGATATAACAGGACTTGATGGATGGACAAATGAGCAATTAGTAGACTATATAAAAGAAAACAATATAACATGTCCAAACTGTGGAAAACAAGAATTTACAGACATAAGAAAATTCAATTTAATGTTTAAAACATTTATGGGAGTTACAGAAGATGCAAAATCTGAAGTATATTTAAGACCAGAAACAGCACAAGGTATGTTTGTAGATTTTAAAAATGTATTAAGGACAACAAGAAGAAAAATGCCAATGGGAATCGGACAAATGGGACGCTCTTTCAGAAATGAAATAACACCAGGAAACTTCATTTTTAGAACAAGAGAATTTGAACAAATGGAACTTGAATTTTTCTGCAAACCAGGAACAGACTTAGAATGGTATGAATACTGGAAAAACTTTTGCAAAAATTGGCTTATAAGTTTAGGGATGAAAGAAGAAAATTTAAGACTTAGAGAACATACTAAAGAAGAGCTTTCTTTTTATAGCAAAGGAACAACAGACATAGAATTCTTATTCCCATTTGGATGGGGAGAACTATGGGGAATAGCAGACAGAACAGATTATGATTTATCAAGACATATGGAGGCTTCTAAAGAAGATTTAACATATTTAGATCCAGAGACAAATGAAAGATATGTACCATATTGTGTAGAACCAGCAGTTGGTGTAGATAGAATATTCTTAGCAATGTTATGCAATGCATATGAAGAACAAGAAATAGCAGAAGGAGACACAAGAACAGTGCTTCATTTACATCCAGCACTAGCACCATATAAAGTTGCTGTACTTCCACTTTCTAAAAAATTAAGTGAAAAAGCAGATGAAGTATATGAAAAACTTTCAAAGAAATTTATGTGTGATTATGACGAAGCAGGTTCAATAGGAAAACGTTATAGAAGAGAAGACGAAATAGGAAC
>CAKPGD010000072.1 GCA_934154515.1 uncultured Clostridia bacterium | reverse complement strand
TCTGTACTTTTTTGGTCAAATCCACGGATAACTACTGGATAATCAACATTGCTATCATCACAAGCGTTTGAATGAATTGAAAGAAATATATCTGCACCTTTTGCTAATAGTCCTCGATTGTAAACTGGTAAATCTAGGCTACTGCTATATTTGGTAAGTTTAACTTTTATTCCCATTTCCTCGAAAAATTGTTTCATGTAATAGGTCATTTTCCAATTAAATTCACTCTCATAAAAAGATTTTAAAACTGGACTTTGATTATATTTGCCATAATGTCCAGGATCTAAAACAACTAACATACTAACACTTCCTTTTTATACAAATTATAGCATATAAAAACCACTTCATATAATCAAGAAGTGGTAAATAATTCAGGAAGCTTTTATATAAATATTAATTTATAGTATTATTCTTTTTTTGTTTTAGGGAAAAAAATAAACGTATATTTAGTTACCTCATATAATCTTACTATATATACCTAAAATTTGCAATTACCGAAATTATCTGCATAGGCAGATTTTTTGGTCTGCTTTTAACCTGGAACTTTATTTCTCATAACTGATAATTTTCTATTATGGTCCAATCTTTAGGGTCTTGTTGGGGTCAAATTTTTGGGGTCTTTTGCTTATCCCTGTCCCGCTCTGCTACGCTTTGGGGTCTTGTCTTGGGTCGGGCTTTGGGGTCTTGTCCGCACGTGTCATCGGTCATTCTTTTGGGTCAAATCTTATTCTGTCGTCTTTGAGGTCTAGAAGCTTGTGCGGACGGTTAGGCTTGTAAGGGGGGTTGTGTTTCTTCGGTTTCCTTACTGGGTTTGCCTCTCGTGGGTTTCTTGTTTTTTTGTTGCTGTGTTCGCCTCTCGCCCCCTTGTCGCTGTTCGTGGGTTTTTGTTTTGCTCTTGGGTCTGTTTGCTTTCTGTTTGTTTTTTGTTTCCTCTTTGGGCTTCGCCTTGGGCTTCTTCTTGGGCTTCTTCTTGGGCTTGGGTGTTGCTGCTTTCTTGGGCGTTTTTTTGCCCCCTGGTTTTTTCCCTGGGGGCTTGTGGTTTGTGGTTTGTGTGGTTTTTTTAGAAGGGGATGTTTGCCAGTTCTTCTTCTGTCAGTGGTCTGTGCAGTTCTGCCGTTCTTTTTTCTTCCTTCTTTCTTCTCTTGTTTTCTCTGCTTTCCTCGTGTGTTCTTCTGTTTTCTTTTCTTGTTGCTCTTGTTGGGTGTTCCTTGTCTTTTCTTCTGTTCTCGTCTCTTCTTCTGTGCTTGTCCCTCTTTGCTTGTTGTCTTCTCGCTTCTTCTTGTTCCTCTTGTACTTCTTGTTCTCTTTGTTTG
Source organism: uncultured Clostridia bacterium (assembly GCA_934154515.1). GTDB lineage: Bacteria > Bacillota > Clostridia > TANB77 > CAG-508 > UMGS1663. The sequence goes on along the minus strand of CAKPGD010000072.1, from coordinate 3,489 downwards.
TAGTATTCTTGTTCTTTGTTCACTTTTCTTCTCTCCTTTTTGTTTTTTTCCTCTTGTTTGTAGTGTTGCCACTTTTTGCCTTTTTTATTCTTCTTTTTGGCTTTTTCTTTTACTTTTACTTTTTCTTCCAGCTTCGCTTTTTACTAATTTATTTTCGTAGTTGTATTGTTTTTTTTCGTATTTATAATATATAATTTACGTTGAACAATGTAAGTAATTTAAATAATTTTGAGGACTTTTTAGGCTAAAACCGTTTGTGTTACTGGTGTAACACAAACAACGTCATTCGTAGCAGTCAAGAAAATTCAAATTTATTTGACTAAATTTTACAGAGCTGGAGATACTAATAATAAAAAAATAAATTAAAAAGGTGGTTATGAATGATGATTTATAAAAGTGAACTTAGCGATATACTATCAATACCAGTTTATATTTTTGAAAGTGAGGAAAATGGTGAAATATTAAAACACACTATTTTTGAAACCGTAAATATCTACGAAATAAACGAATTTATATTATTTAAAGAAGAAGAAAAATATTATGTAATGGGTGCTACTCCAAATACAAATTATATAGGGTTTGAAGTTAAAAAAGAAGAAGCTGAAAAAATAACAAAAGATAGAGAGTTAATAAGACTTTATAATAAATATGATTTTATGGCGTTCATATAAAAACATTAGTATATAGATAGAGAAGGAAATTAATAATGACATATAAGAAGGTAGTGACATATTTAAGGGTTTCAACAGCAAATCAAATAGATAACACAAGTATTGAAACCCAAAGGGAAAAAATAAAGCTGTATTGTAAACTTAATGATATACAGATAGTAGAAGAGTTTAAAGATGAAGCTATTTCAGCCAAGCATGAACATACAAGAGAAGATTATCAGAGATTAATTAAATTTATAGCAGACAAGAAAAATAAAATAGATGCTATTATTGTTTACAAATCCGATAGGATACATAGAAGTTTAAGAAATCTCATGAACATGATCTCTTATTTACAAGGATTAGGTATAGATTTTATTTCAATAACAGAACAGTTTGACACATCAACAGCACAAGGAATGTTATTTCTCCAAATGCTAGGTAGCTTTTCAGAGTTTGAGCGAAAATTAATAGCTGAACGTACAAAAAGTGGTAGAATTGCAAACAATAAGAAAAAGCTATCTAGTGGAGGCAGAACGCCTTTTGGTTATAGAATGAAGAATAAAAAGCTAGTAATCCATGAGGAAGAAGCTGAAATTATTAGAGAAATTTTCAAGTTAAGAAATAAAGGCAAAACATTACAATCAATAGGAGATAAGTTTGGAATGTCCAAACAAAGAATACATGGGATAATTAAAAATCAAACATATACTGGGAAATATACCTATAATGGTAAAATTGAAAAAAATAATTTATTTCTTGATGTTGAGCCGATTATTTCACGTTATACTTATAATAAGGCGAATTTAAAAAGGAGATGATTGTGATGTGGGTTGATGGGATTGATATAGTAAAACAAGATTTAAAATGTTTCACAGTAGATAATATGTATATTTTCATTACTGATGAAAATGGAAATATTATGTTTTCATTTGATATGAAAAAAGATGAAGAAAATGTAAAAAATGAGCTAAAACAACTAGCGCAAAAAACCATTTTGCGCTATGATATAATCAAGAAAATACAAGAGGATTATTCGTAACATTCCAATGTCTATATCATTAAATTAAAGTAAATAACTTGTTCATGACTATAAAAGAGCGACCATGAAAATGGTCGCTCTTTTATTTATATATACAAGGGGAATATTGTGAATCTACGTTTTTAAAATCCTTCTAACTTGTCTTACACAAATATGATATTTCTGCGATAAGTAATATAGATTTTTACCATTAAATTCGCTTTTTATCTTCTTGTTTCTTTCTATAATCTTAGCACTTTTCATCTTAGGGATATATATAGTTTCACCTGCAAAAACTTCACAAATCTTCAAATAATTATCTAATCCTATCAGTTGTATAATGTGTATTTGTTCTTCATTAAATCCATTTAAAAAAACTTCTTTCATACATATCACACCCCATTAATAATTAATTCATCCAATATATAAAAAATCCTTTATAATATTGAAATGTATACATTAAATCTTTAAAATAAATATGTATATATCATATATATATCAATCAATATCTTTATAAGTTTAATTATTTCATTAGAGCTATTTGATTGTTTTATTCAATCAAGAGTTTCGTCAAAACTTTTTTAAGTTATATTGACTTTCAGATTTATTTTAAATCTATATCAAAATCCATGTTTTAGTAAAATAGGTGTCCCCACACCTATTTTTTTTATACTTTTTTGTATTTTTCCATGCCCTCTAGTATGAACAATGAAAGCACATCATATTGTTTTATCGAACAATTTTGGCAAAAGTCTATAAAATCATTAAGAATATTTTCGTAAATTCTAAAAGATCTAATAGTAATTTCACCTATATCATCCTTATTAAGTTCGTGTATATCTAATTTCCTTCTATTGATGCTTGACATAACATCTTCAACTATTTTTTCAATCTCTATATTTCTATTCTTGTTATGATTTAATTCGTACGCTCTTGAATGCTTATTATATATATATTTATGCTTAGAAAATCTATCTCGAATTGTTGAATATGAAATGCCTATTTCTTCACATACTTCCTTTATGTTGTTATGCTCTTGTAACAAGCTATTAAATAGCTTTACTTGTTCTTTTATCCCCAATCTATTAAACGTAGCTTTATCAACGTATTTCATAAAATTACCCCCTTCAACGTTATTGTAACACATTAAAGAAAAGGGTATAATAAAAATAAGCATAAAAATAAGCATAAAAAAAGGAGCGAAACCGCTCACATTCTTTATGCAGATTATATATAGACAAATTTATTATATTAATATTGTAACACAAAGTTTATTTTTTTCATATAGGAAAGAAGGAAAAAAATGAACAGCTATATTAATACGTTACACAAAGACAGCGAAGGATATATTACAGTTGCTAAAATGGGAAGTCGTTGGCAACAGTATTATTTTGAGGGTATAAACGATTTAAGTATAAATTTAAAAGGGAAAGATGTTTATATTTCTCAAAATACTTTCAATAATAGAAGCCGAAGGCTAATCCATTTAAAAGAGTTGAAAGCCTTATACATTGACATTGATTGCTATAAAATGAATTTATCAAAAGAAGCAGTAAAATATTTTATGGAGAATGACCTTTACGGACAAATACCAGTTCCCAATATGTTAATTGATAGTGGGAGAGGATTATATTATATAATATTTCTTGAAAATACTATGGCTGAAGAATTACCTAAATGGCAACTTGTAGAAAAATATTTATATGAGAAGCTTAAGCATTTAGGAGCAGATAATAAAGCCTTGGACGCAACAAGGGTCTTAAGGGTGACTGGAACAGTCAACAGTAAAAATAATTCAATCGTAAAAGTAATTGATAC
>CAKPGD010000071.1 GCA_934154515.1 uncultured Clostridia bacterium | reverse complement strand
CCCGACCGCCTACTATATATTACTTGATATTAGCCACAAAAAGTCGCCAAAATAAAAAAGGAGTACATTTTATGTCTTGTGAGTATAACACAAAAATCAAGATATATAAGGACGGTAGTACAAATATTACATACTGTTCTCAATGGGTGTACGGCAAAAGAGCAGATAAGGAAACTGACAACAAAGAAGATAATATTGCTGATAAGCTGGGCTATAACGATGGATATTTAAAACCCGATAGAGATAATGTTGAAGATGATTTTTGTATAGCTAATCAACAGCTTAAACAGGCAATTGACGATAGAGAAGAGCAGAGGAGAAAAGAAAGAAATGAGAATCGTACCGACAGCTTTAAGAGGGCAAAAGATAAAGTATATGATATTATCTATCAAAACCCGTTTAAATACTTTGTTACTCTTACTCTCCGTGAAAGTGATGAGATTGATAGACGGTCTCCAAAAGCTGTTATGAAAGTATTGCGTAATTGGTTATCACATCAAGTACAGCGAAAAGGACTTCAATACATTTTGATACCAGAATATCATCACGAATCGGGAGGTATTCACGCTCACGCATTGATTAATGATTGTTTTAACCTTATAGATTCGGGAAGAAAAATTTATCACGGTAAGGATTGGAAAGTTGAAGATTTACAACGTTTCGGAGTATTTACCGATGGTTTGAAGACTGTTTATAATATATCTGATTGGAAGTATGGATTTTCTACTGCAATACTTCTTGACGGAGAGCGTGCTAGAGTGGGCTATTACATTACTAAGTATATTACGAAAGATAATGATAAAATCTTTGGTAAATATTACTGGTCAAGTAAAAATATCATTCGTGACACAGAAGTGCGTTATATTAATACTGATTATAATGCGGTGAATAAAAAAGAATATAGTCCTTTGTTTAATCTTGGATTTAAATATGAAAGGCAGTGTCTTAACCCCGAAGATAGAAAAAATGAATGGGATAAAGAGCCTGATATTGATTACGGTGAAATAGAATGGATTTAAACGATTATTATCAAAGCTATTATAAGCACCCTCAGAACGAGTATGACCCTAAGTATTTTATGATACCGCCTAAAGAGTGCTTGCATTGTATATGTTACTATTGCTTTAACAAGCTGTGTCCGCACTGTGTCGGCTATCGTGTTAATTTGAACGATATGTGTATTAAACAAAAAAAAATACGTTCTAAGGATATGATACCTCATCGGTGCGACAAGTGTTATTTTCTATGGAAAAAGAAAAAGCCGATATTTGATTGTGATTACTACGTTAATTTTCGCAGAAAGAGAATGTTGTACACGCTTGTTAGAGTTCGCAAGAAAAAATCAGACCTTGAAATTCTTTCGGAGAAGATAGAAAAACTTGAAAAGCTGATAGAAGAATTGTATAATAGAGATAGTAAAAATTAACACCGAATTTCATAAAATTAATATTTTACGAAATTAGAAGCGGTAAAAAACGAAAGGCGCACAAAATGGCATATAATATAGATTTCAGACAAGCTACATCGGACGCACCGGCTTGCCTTACCGAATACCTGAATTATCTTACGACAATCAAAAACCGTTCACAGCTTACTGCGTTGAACTATTATACGGATCTGCGTATGTTTATGCGTTTTCTCAAGGTCAAGAACAAGCTGGTTGATGCAAATGAGGATTTCTCCGAGATAAAAATCTCAGACCTTGACGATAAATACATAAAGGCTGTGACCCTCACGGACGCTATGGAGTTTCTCAGCTTTACGGTAAGTGAACGTTCCAATCAGGCAAAGGCTCGTTCACGCAAGGCTGTATCTCTGCGGCAGTTCTATAAATTCCTCACAAATAACAAGGCGTGGTTTGCGGCAAGCCCGATGCTGAATCTGGAGCTTCCTTCGCCTAAAAACGCACTGCCTAAGCACCTCACGTTGCAGGAATGCGGTCAGCTTCTGCACGAGGGCTTCAAGGAGTTTTCAAGCTGGATGGATTACCGTGACTATGCGATGATTATAATGTTCCTCAACTGCGGTATGCGTCTGAGCGAACTTGTCGGAATAAACGTGAATGATTTTGTCGAAAACATAGACCCGTCACAGCCCTGTGTAAAATATCTTTCCGTTAAGGTTCTGGGCAAAGGCAACAAGGAACGTATCGTCTATCTCAACGAGCAATGCGTTGACGCTGTTACCAAGTACACCGAAGCAAGAAAATCCGTTGCAGACCCTAAGGAAAAAGCTCTGTTTATAAGCAAACGTGGAAACCGCATCACAAACCGACGTGTCGAACAGATAATCGACGACCGCCTTAAAGCCTGCGGACTTGCCGGTAAAGGAATTTCCGTGCATAAACTGCGTCATACGGCGGCTACGCTTATGTATCAGAACGGCGTTGATGTCCGTGTGCTTAAAGAGGTACTCGGACACGAAAACCTCAACACCACCCAGATTTATACCCATGTGGTAAATACTCAACTCCGTGACGCTATAAATTCAAATCCGGTAATGGATATAAAAAACGATCTGCCCGAACCCGATTTGAAGCAGAATGAGGATAAAAATAATAAGTAATTTCGCTATAACTCTAATTTTACGAAATTAGCACTATAATAAAACGACCGCCGCAGTTTTTTTCAGTCAAACTGCGGCGGCATATTTTATTCACCTGTTACTTCTCTGAATAATCCCTTGCATCCAAGCAGAACATCTCTGTAGGTATCGTCAAAGTTCCCCGTGTACCACGGATCCGCAATGCTTCCTCCTATCCCTGCGTGTGACAACAGCAGACTTACCTTACCCGCAGGGTCGCTCTTTATAATACGCATTATATTTCGTATATTCATCTCGTCCATAGCGATTATGTAATCATACCTGTCATAATCCGACTTTGTAAGCTGCACTGCCCTCTTTTTATCACAGGATATTCCGACCTCCGCCAGCTTTCTTTTAGTGCCGTAATGCACAGGATTACCGATTTCTTCGGTACTTGTCGCACACGAAGCGATGACGAATTCATCGGACTTCCCTGCCTTTGCGACTATATCCTTCATTACAAATTCCGCCATAGGTGAACGGCAGATGTTGCCGTGGCAGACGAAGAGTATTTTGTACATCGGGTAAATTCCTTTCAGAAGGCTTTGTATTGCGTTATTTTGCCGCATTTTGCGTACCGACAGATTTTACGGATTTGCGGTTGATTTCACAGAAACACGGCAAATCGGGGCAAATTGCGGATGTGTGTAGTAGTCAGATAGTAGTAAAAATCTGCAGGTTTACTACTAAGGATTTTGCGCAAGGTTGTACAAGCCTTACAAGTATTACAATTCCAGATGAAGTTACAGATATTGAGAATTATGTATTTAGAGGTTGTGATAATATTACAAGCATAACAATACCGGACAGTGTTTTCGGTATAGGAGATGGTGTATTTGCTTCATACAGTAGCCTTACAAGTATTACAATTCCGGACAATGTTACCTTAAATCCGGATAATTCAGAAGCAATGCCTTGTTCATTCGTTCCCAGCTGCGGTCTCGTTTAAGTTTAGTTGTCGCATAGCATCAAGAACCCTATCTAAAACAGGGTCAAGGTCTTTTTCACGATAATCTTTACCGCTTTTATCATTACTAGCCCAACCTCGATTTCGTTGATTTTGTTGATTTCGTGGATATTTATTTCCATCGCCGTGATAAGTCCAAATCCAGATAAACCGCTTACCGGACCGAAGCGAATACCAAAAAGCTCCTGTACCCTCGTTTCCACATATCAATTCCTCTTTGCCAAATTTGTTAGCGAGATTTTTCTCGAAGTTAGTCGGTCTTTTGCTCTTGACTTGAAAAACCACTATATCCGGCTCCAATACTTCTATTTCACTGAACAAAATCTCTTGGCAATGCTCTTTCATTGACTCAGAGTGCGGACGACCTTTGGGATTATCTCCAAAAGCGCACTTGTAGCAGTTAAGCAACGCAAAATAATTCATAGTTTCAACATAGTCCTTAAGACAATTTTTTAACACGCTGTCCGGTCGTTCCTTGCCAATATATGAACTTAATAAATACGCCAAAACATATCTTACGCCTTTGTAATGGGGATTGTAACACTTGTCGGTTTCCGTCCTTTCAATTCCCTGATGTCCGTTAAGTCCCTCTAAACCCACAAAAACTATTTTCGGGATTTCAGTTTTTTCACCATACTTTGCGCCCACCTTTGCTTTATCAAATCTGAACATCCAGCTTTTAGAAATGCTTTTTTCACATTCCCTAAAGAATTGGCAGCCGCCGTTGCCATAGTATTCTGTGTAGAGGGCTTCAAGCCTGCTTTCATAATCGCGTTTCATTGAAATGGTCCTCCTAATCATAACAGAAATAATTGTAATGGTGCAATTACATTATACAGTTTTTCTATAAAATAATCAAGTTATAATAATTCTTAGTATTATGAAATAGAGCATATTCGTACATAATAAAAACCATCCTCATATAATTGGCTTAATTTTTCATCATATTTACCTTCCCACATACTTATTTCATTCTTTTTAAAGCCATTATAGCACTTTGGTCAAAATTTGTAAATATGCTTTGTATGTTCATATCAACATTTCAGCCATATTACACCTGAACTCATCTTTTATTTCGCAATAATTTAAATTTTACGCAACAGTTTCCTCACTACATCATCCGATTGCCACGTCAAACCGTTCATTTCAACAAATTCGACACAATTCGCAGAATTTTTTCTTAATTTTCTGTTTTCGTGCTTGAATTTATTGACATTTAAAGACAAAACATGATATTCTTTAAGGGATAAATGTAAATATTTTGTATCAGAGGTTTAAATTTCGGGGAGATGTTATTTTTTGATAAGAAAGAATTTTGCTTGGCTTGTAATCGTCACGGCAACATTGATAGTTATGCTGTCCGCTTATATTTACAATGCCATTTCATCGAAGCTGATTTTCAAAGAAAGCGCCACTCACCTTAACGAAATATATTCTCAGGTCGGTAACTCGCTGAGCAATCTGTTAAGCGAAAACTGGAATGCTATGGATATGTGGATACCTTATCTTGAAGACACCGATGACGATAAGAAAATAAGGACTTACATTGAAAATATCAGACGTATCGGTGCATTCACGGATTTTTATTTTCTTGATAAGGACGGAAGCTATTGTAC
>CAKPGD010000070.1 GCA_934154515.1 uncultured Clostridia bacterium | reverse complement strand
GTGCTGCAGCAAATAAAAAATATACATACCTTTCGGGGTGTGTTTTTTTTGTTTCTGCAGATGGGGGTCAAGGGGATCTCCCTTGCAAGTTTACCAATAATTTTTTTGTTTAAAAAAATTTTGGTATAACTTGCTACACCAAAAAATTTGTGTTATACTGTAGTTGCTCTGGAGGTAATAGAATGAATTGTGAAAAATTTACAAGAAATCAATCGACAAATATTTTAGTGCATTGCAATAGGAGTGATCCAAATAGAACTTATAAAAACCAAAAAATAGATAATTCAAAAACATATCTAAACTATAACCTTGCACCTAAACACGACGTAACTGACTATGAATTTATGAAAAAAAGATGTGAAGATTTAAAAATTCTAAAAAGGAAAGATGTAAATTGGTTAGTTTCGTGGGTTGTAACTCTACCTACTGATTATACTGGAGATGAAAAAGTTTTCTTTCAAGAAACATATAATTTTCTTGAAAATAGGTATGGCAAGGAAAATGTTGTATCTGCTTATGTTCATTTAGATGAAACAACTCCACATATTCATTTCTGTTTTGTTCCTGTTATATTTGACAACAAAAAACAACAATTTAAAGTAAATGCAAAGAAATGTATTGATAAAAACGAACTAAAGTATATACACCCACAAATACAAGAATATTTGGAAAAAAAATTGAAAACAAAAGTAAGTATATTAAATGGTGCTACAATAGAAGGAAATAAAACTATAGAACAACTAAAGAAAGAAACTGATATACAACAAAAGGCTATAACTGAATTAGTAAAAAACCCATCTGCAGAAATAAAAAAAGCAGTAATTGAACAAATGCCAGAAGAACAAAAAGACCAAATTGTAGAACAAGAAATTGAAAAAGTAAAAGAAGAACTAAAACAGGATCCGGAATTTATTAAAATTTGTCAAAACAAAGCAATGGCTGAAAATGAACAGTTGGAAGAACTTGAAGCAAAAATAGAAAATCTAAATGGAAAAAAGGACTACATAGAAGAAAGTATTGCCGAATTAGAGATTCAACACAAAAAGCAAAGAAAAAAACTAGCTGAAGAATTTGAAAAAGAAAAACAAAAAAACAATGCAAGAATACTTGAAATGCAAAATACCACAATAGAACAAGAAAAAGCCAAACCATCTTTTTGGGATAAAATAGCCGACAGAATTTTTAAATTTAAAATAGTTTCAACCGTTAGCTTTGTAATGTACCAATTATCTAATCGTGTACCTGTAGAAAGAATATTAAAAAATGTGAAACAGTTCCGAAAAAACTTTGACAAATTTGTGAACAACCCAGAACTATTAGAAACAAGCCTAAAACAAATGGAATTTATGGATATAGGAATAGAAAAAATTGAAGTTAGTGAACAAAAAGACTTAAATCAAGAAAAATCAAGAGATGATTATGATATGGAAAGGTAAAAAAAATAGGAGTAGATGCACTACTCCTATTTTTTTATAGTTCTTCTATTTCTAGTCCTTCTAGCACTTTACATGAACAAGTAAAACCATCTTCATCAATAACATACCAGTTATTACCCATTTCAATACGAACAATTTTCCATTTTCCATTTACTTTTACCTTAAAACTTTCTCCACAATGAAAATCATTATATCTCTCTGTTTCTTCATTATATTTTAATACCATATTAAAAACCTCCTAATTTTCTTTATTGTTTTTATTCCAAAATTTCCACCAATGACTTTTATTATCTTCTGCAGTACCTAATAAATAAGTTTGATACTGTGCATTAGTTTTTATTCTTTCGCTTTTTTCTTCTTCATACAATGCTTTAAAGTATTCAACTTGTTTCTTTTGCTCTTGTATTTGTTCTTCATAGGTTTGCTTGATTTCTTTTAATCTAGTTTCATAAAAGTTTAACAATGTTTCATTTAAACTTGTTACATCGTTTTTTTGTTGATTTATCGGTATTTGTTCATCATTTGAATTTAAAATATCAACATTTCTTTTAAACCTGTTTATTTGTTTTTCTTTTAAATAATTATAGCCTTCATTAGTTAATTCCCATTCGTTAGATGTGTTCCTTATCATATAACCTTGTTTTTGTAAGTCTTCTTTTTGCTTATATATGGCTTGTGGTGTAATTCCTAAATCTTTTGCTACTTGCTTTATTAAAAACATTACAAATCCCCCTTTCAACAAGTAAATTAGTTACAAATAAGTTTAAAACAACTTTAAAAAACTTTAATACTTTTTTGTTGAATATAGTTTACTACACTTATAATTTAATGTCAAATTTTAAGGAATATCAGTATTTGCCGAACTTTAAACAACCATTAAACTTTGCACAAAATTAATATTTTTAGCAATGACTACTAATTTTGATAAATTTTTTATTAAACTAATACTTTAAACTAAAATAGACAATACCAGAGGGAGTAAGGGAGCAATAAGGTAAAGTAATCCCATAAAATCAAAAATTACTTTACTTTAACAATACCGTCAGTCGCTCGGTCGCTTATCGTTAGTATAGTTCAAACATTGCAGTTTGATATAACATAGTCTTTTTACAGACAACACAAGTTAATCCATGTCATAAGTTATAAATCCTCTTTAACTTTCCACCCCAAATTCTTTTTATATTGCAGGTTTTCGATTTGTATGAGATCCTGCTGACGCACAACTCATGCTACTAATACATAAGTAATACGAAACGACTCTCTGCATTGGCTCGTTCACACCATATAACCTTATTTTTATAGATGTCAGTTACTTTGCTTTTTTTCCACCTGCACATTTATTTTTTGTGCTAATATTAAATTAGGTAAAAAAATAAGAGAGTCCCTCTCTTTCTAGGTTCTCTCTATTGGCAAAATTCCTTGATTTATAACTAACTTTCATACTTTTTTTTAAAATTTTATCTAACTAGGTATTGACAAAAATATATAACTTAGATAAAATATTAGTATCGAAGGTATGGTTTTGAAGTTAGAGTACCTTCAGAATTTGCCTTTCGACCGGAACTCGAAAGGTTTTTTTTTATCTCTTATTAAATTAAAATGATAATATATTAAATTTTGGAAAATGTCAACGATTTTTTTAGACATTTTTTTTTATGTTTTCCACAATCTTTATTTTTACCTACAGTAAACTACATTTTAGGTTAGATATTTTTTTCTTTTCTAAGCCGATTATATATAACTGCAATATTAAGTTTTTCTACCGCATTCAAGCAAGATCCTATTAAAATTTATTGCTATCGCTTATAGGGTCTATCTATTAAGCCTAGTTAATAGGGGACACCCCTCCTTCGCTCATACTTCGCTCACCCCCGTTTTTATATTTAGAACTATAAAATTATACCTTTGTTTGTCCAAAAGCCGTTAAAATTGATTTTCAAAAGGCTAAAAGTCTATTCTAATGACATTATGGTACAATGAATAAAAATAAGTATTTGACATATAATAAAAACGGTGTTATAATAACATCAGCTAGCAAATCATAGGAAGTCAAATTGGTTTGCACCGAGATATGTTCCCGCATATCTCTTTTTTTTTTCCAAAAAAAGAAAAGAGCAGGTTTCCCGCCCTGCTCACAAAGATTATTCTTTGTTTCTGTCTTGGTCTTGATTGTTGTTATTACTCAAAAGTAATAGAACAATTAGTCTCCAAATCAACTCATAGGAAGTCATTTTATTTGCACCCCCTTTCTGCAAGGGTTTTGTCCTTTTGGACTATACAAATATACTATATTATTTAAAATTTTTCAAGATGTTATTTTTTTGAATTAATTTTAATAATTCATTTTTATCTTTTTCACTTTCCATACAAATTAATAGCTGTATAAACCTATTTATTGAGTATATTACAGCTTCCGAAGTACACCTTTCTTTTTTGGAGATTTCAGTGTAAGATAATTTATTATCATCAGTATCAAAATTATAATATAAGCAAAATCTTCTTTTCTGTAATCGAGTTCCTATTTTTAAATTTTCTATAAAATTAAAAAAATTTAATTTTTGATTCGGATCAACCTCATTATCTCTTAAAGCATTTAAGAACTGGTGCAACAAACTAGAAATTTGTTCTTTATTATTTTTTTGTTTTTTTACTATTTCTGTACTATTATTTACTTGTGATTGTAAACGCAACATATAAGTAAAACCTAATTTGAAATATTTTTTATTCCAGTAGTCTGTTTCTTCACAACAATATTTTTCTAATTCCCTTATAACATTCATTAGTTTTTTTAATTTTTTTTCATCTTGTCCCACTATTTCTTTTAATTCATTTTGTAAATTTTCTTCATTGTCTAAAATATTATGATATTTTTTATGTTCTTCTTCATCTTCTAGCAAAGATTCTTCAAACTCTACACTTAAAGCTTCATATAATCTATCCAATGCTGGTTGTTTAAAAAATTCTTCCATAACTGTTAATTTCCTAATAATTAATAATCTTTTGTTATATGTCTAATATAAAAAAATACTATGACTTCAGTTACAATAAGAATTATTTGTAAAAGAAATATTATTCTTTCTTGAGCTTCTTCTGGTAACTGATTAAAAAAAACAATCAATTGTATTACATCATTAGAAAACACTTCCATTCCCCCCTTTCTTTTATATGTGTCATTCGTACATTTGTCCTAATATTTATAATAAAAATTTGCTATCCTACATAAGATAAAAAGAATGAAAGGATAACAGGTTATGACATTATCTCAAGCTATAATAAAAAGAATTAATAATCTTATGAAACAAAAACATATTGATAACCCATACCAACTTGCTTTAAAATGTGGTCTTGATGAATCAGTAATTCGTAGTGTACTGACAGGAAGAACTACACATCCCAATGTCCATACAATGTTTTTTATAGCTTTTGGTTTTAATATGACTTTATCTGAATTTTACAATGACACTTTATTTGACATTAACAATATTGATGAAAACTAATATTGTTTGTGTCAAATTTTATTTTTAATCTTATCATATATTTGTAAGATATACAAGAAAAATATATAAGATTTTATATTATATATTTTATATCGTATATTTTTATAGTCTATTTAATTTTAATTATAAATTTTATAATATGATAGGGGTTAAAAATGATACGATTAAAATTAAAGGAATTGTTACAAGAAAAACATATTAGTAGGTATAGATTGCAATTAATGACTAACTTAAATTATCCACGAATTAATCAATTATATAAAAATAATGCTAAAAATATCAGTTTTGAAGAAATAGATATAATAACTACTGTTTTAAATTGTTCAGTATCAGATCTATTAGAAAAAACTAATACTGAAACCAAATGAAACAAACAAATTTATTTTGTTTGTGAAATGCGGTAGCTATCTAGGGTAGAAAATTTGTAAAATTTTCGTAGGGGCGAGAATAGCCCCTGCAATACCTATGCTTTAGTATAGGT
>CAKPGD010000069.1 GCA_934154515.1 uncultured Clostridia bacterium | reverse complement strand
CTAGATAAACCAGCTAGAACAATGCTTACAAGTGAAGGAAGTTTAAATAGAAGTACACATGTAATAGAAGATCCTAAGAGTAAATGCTATAGAATATTAACTCCATTAGAAACAGAAAGAATAAATGGGTTTCCGGATAATTGGACAGATACAGGAATGCCACAAAGTTTTAGATATTTTTGTATGGGAAATGCATTAGTTGTTGGTTTAATAGAAAAAATGGGAAATAGTTTAAATAAAATTTTTGAAAATGAAGAATAGAAGGAAAAAATTATGAAAGTAATAGTGTACAAAGGATTTAATGAAAAATTTTTGGAAAATATTAAAGATGAGGCATTAGTAGCAACTAAAATCGAAGATAAAATAAATATTTTTAAAATAGATGATAATTATGAAGAAGAAATTCAATTATCTGTATTGCAAAAAAGAAATGATACAGGTCCTTTTTGGATGACTTATGAAGAATTTACAATTGCGTATGAGTATTTAATATTAAGAGCAAGTGAAGGAAAACTAGATATAGAAATAATTGATAATAATATTTATCCAAGTATGTATCCAGTTAAAATTAAAATAGATGATGAAGTATATAATAAGTATATTACTAATAAAGAGAATAACAAAATAGAAGAAAAAGACGAAAAAGATGAAATAATTGAAAAAATAAATAAATTCTATTCTGATTTATTAAAAATTGATGGATACTTTTTTGCTTCATACAATAATTATGAGATGCAATATAATTCGGATATAAGGAATATAACAAAATTTTATAATGAGCAAATAGATGTTGAAAATTCATCTGAATGTGATTATCTAGTAAAAATAGGTGATGATATAGGAGATTATTTAGGATTTATAACATCATCTCAATTTTTACAATCAGAACATATTGCTTACACAATGTATTGCGAAACAGAAGTATCAAAAATGATTTTAGCTTCTCTAAAAGCATTGTTAAAATATAATAATAAATGTAAAATTTATAGATTTATTGGAACTTATGATTCTGATGAATCACTTAATAATGA
Source organism: uncultured Clostridia bacterium (assembly GCA_934154515.1). Taxonomy (GTDB): domain Bacteria; phylum Bacillota; class Clostridia; order TANB77; family CAG-508; genus UMGS1663. The sequence continues at coordinate 4,815 of CAKPGD010000069.1, read as the reverse complement.
ATTAAAGAATATTGCCGAAAATGTTATGAAAATAGAAAATTTTAGTTTTAGACCTTTGTCATTTTATAAGAACCCAAGTATAAGCAACGAAATGGAAGAAGTATCACAAGGAAAAATAATGAGAGCAATAATAAATGAAGCAGAAAAAGCATATAATGAAGAAGTATATAGAGATATATTTATAACTGCTCCTACTGGTGCGGGAAAATCTCTTATATTTCAAATACCTTCTATATATTTAGCGGAAAAATATAAAAAATTAATTATTATAATTGAGCCATTAAAAGGACTAATGGCCGACCAACAAGAAAAGTTTGAGAAATTTGGCTATAAAAAAGCAAAATTTTTAAATTCAGATATACCAACTCCACTAGAAAGAGAACAAATAGTTGAAGGGGTTAAAAATGGAGATATAGATATTTTATATATTAGTCCAGAAACACTATTATCTCATTCTTTAGAAACACTTATAGGGAATAGAGAAATAGGTCTTGTTGTAGTAGATGAAGCGCATATTGTAACTACTTGGGGAGTTGGATTTAGACCTGATTATTGGTATTTAGGTTCATATTTAAATGATATGAGAAAAGAAAAAAATTATAAAGGGATTCAAAAAAGGTTTCATAGATTTCCTATTTTTGCATGTACAGCTACAGCTGTAAATGGTGGAAAAGATGATACTGTTTCAGACACAGTTCTTAGTTTATATATGAATGATCCAATAATTAAGCTTGGAACAGCTAAAAGAGATAATATATCGTTTGAGATTAATAATTATACAGATAAAACATATGACGAATATAAAACTCAAAAAATTGATATGATGAATAAGAGAATAAAAAAGTGGATTTCAGAAAAAGATAAAACCATAATATATTTTCCGTATAAAACTATTGCACATAGTATGTATAATGGATATAGAGAATTTAAAGATTTTGAGAAATATAAGCAGTATACAGGAGTATACACAGGAGATTATGAACTTAGTGAAGTAGACAAAAATGAAATGATGAATAAATTTAAAAATAATGAAATTAGTGTTATGTATGCTACAAAAGCTTTTGGAATGGGAGTAGATATTAAAGATATTCATAATGTATATCATTATGCTGTAACAGGAAATTTAAGTGATTATATACAGGAAATAGGAAGAGCTGCAAGAAAAGAAAACACAGAGGGAAAAGCAATAGTAGATTATTTTAATTATGATTTGAAATATATGAATAATTTATTTGGAATGTCTCAAATAAGACAGTATCAAGTAAAAAAATGTTTAGCAATAATATATGATACATATAAGAATAAAAGTAACCTAAAATTTTTAATAAATCCAAAGATGTTTCAAGGGGTTTTTGATAACGTAGATAATGTAGAAGAATTAGAAAGAAAATTAAAAATAGTATTATTGATGCTTGAAAAGGATTTATACGAAAAATACAAAAACAGAATCTTAATTTCAAGACCTAGCTCTATATTTACTAAAGCATATGTTTGTCTCGATAAAAACTTTGAAGAAGAAGTATTAAGGGGTAAATATGGCAAATACTTTAAAAAAATATCTGCTGCAAGAAATAGAGAAGTTGAAAAACAATATTTTAAGCCAGAAAACAGTGATGTAATTGTTAGTGATATGGGAGATATATTTGAAATAAATTTAAAGGAAATTTGGGAAGACGAATATAGTTCAAAAATGTCTTTTGCCGCATTTAAGTTTAATTTCTATAGTAAAGGTAATGATGTTTTAGCCGATATCCAAGATTATATAGCACCTCGTGTAAAATTAAAAATAAAAACTAAAAAAGACAATTTAAATAGCTTATCTACTAAAGCGGAAGAAGAGATAGATTATTTAACTAAAATTTTAAGTACGTTTGGTAGAGATTATTTTACAAAAGATAAATTTAAGCAGTTAATAAAGGAAAGATATATAAAAGAATCAAAATCAGAAGTAATAGCAAATTCATATTTTAACATAATAGATTCAAAGGAAGATTGCATAAAACGAAGAACGATGCCAAACGGTGATATAAAATATCAAGTTAGTGATGGCAGAGTAAGGCAACTAGCAATATCAATTTTAAATAAATCTAATTTAATGAGAAAACTAAATGCAATTGATAGTGAAGAATATGAACAATATTATAACGAAACAGAAAAGGATACTAATCTTTTAAAATTATTAAGTATGTTAGATTTAATTACATACGAAATAGAAGGAGGAAATACTCCAGAAATATACATACGTTTGAATGCACCGGATAAAATAAAACGTATTGTAGAAGATAAAATAGTATATACAAATAATTATGTTGAAAGGGCTAGAAATAGACATTATAGAGCTGTTAAAATTCTAGATTATTTTTTCAGAAATTTTGAAAATGACGATGATGCAAGAAAAGAATTTATTGAAAGATATTTTTTAGGAGAAGATGTAGAAGAAGAAATTGATGAGAAGATAAGTGAAAAAACAATAATTAAAGATGAATCTATTGATAAATATATAAATGAAAATGGACAAACATATGATGTATCTGGATATGAAAACTGGGATAATATTATTAAAAATGTTATTGAAGAAGAAAAGTATAAATACTTCTGTAATGTTTTAAAGAGTAATAATAAAAGAATTCCAGATTATGCTTATACAGATATTGAAGTCAATAAAATATTAATTCCGACATTATTTATATATTTAGAGGAGAAAGTTATAGTATTTCCAGAATCATATAAATATAATGCATTGCAAAAATGTAAAGAAAAAGGATGGAATATTATTCCAATTAATGAAATAGAGAACAATTTAAACTTAATAAAAGGAGAATAAAATGGCTAATATTTATCCAGAAATTTCGGAAGATTTTCATAATAGTCTTGGAGAATTTAAAATATTTGAAGCACTAAAAAAATTATCAGATGAATGGAATATTTATTATTCAGTAAACTGGCATAAAAGAGAAAACAATGGTAAAATACGATGGGGAGAAGCGGATTTTTTAATATTTAATCCTAAAAAAGGTATTTTAGTTATTGAAGTGAAGTCAGGTGGAATAAAGTTTGAAAATGGAAGATGGATTCAAAAAAGATTAGATACTTTAGAAGAATTTCCAATGCAAAATCCATTTAAACAAGCGGATAGGAGTAAATTTACAATTATAGAAAATTTAGATAATAGTTTATTTTTTGGAGATAAATGTTTAGTTGATAAAGCTGTATGGTTTCCTTCAATAGATAAAAAACAGTTAAAACAAATCCAATTGCCAATGGAATACGATAAAAATTTAATTTTAACATCTGAAGATTTAAACAACCCGGAAGGGGCTTTGAATAGCATATTTAAATTTTATAATTCCGATGCATATACAAAATTATCTAAGAATAGTATAGACATTATAAAAAAGATAATAATGCCAAATTTTAATTTGATTCCGTCTGCATCTAATATAAAAGGTGAAGCTGAATATGTTTTTTATCAATTAACAAATGAACAAAAGAAAGTATTAGATTTTATTGATGAACAAAATACTGTTGCTATACAGGGGTCAGCGGGAACTGGAAAAACATTTATAGCGGTAGAACAAGCTAAAAGATTTGCAACTGATGGAAAGGTATTATTCTTATGTTTTAACAAATATTTAAACCAACACTTACGAAATAAATGTTTTATTGAAAATGTAGATTACTATACATTGCATTCATTTTTAGGGCAAATGTCAAATGGAGAAGATGTATATGAATTAAGTAAATGCATAGAAATTTTAGAAGATATTGAATTTTCAGGAATAGAATATAAATATATAATAATTGATGAAACGCAAGATTTTAATAAAAATATAATAAAAATTATATATGATAAAGTAATAGAAAATAATTTGAAGTTAGTTGTTTTTTATGATAAAAATCAATTAATTTTTCAAGACGATTTGCCAGATATAATTAAGAATTTTGATTGTAAATTAACTTTATTGAAAAATTGTAGAAATACTGTAAAAATAACATCCAGTGTAAATAGTATATTTGAAATACCTATAAATGTAAATGAATTAACAATTCCGGGTACAATGCCTAAAATTCATTATTCGTCTAATGAAGATAAAATTATTTCTTCATTAGAGGATATAATTAATAATTATATTGAAAATGGATATGATGTTGGAGATATTACAATTTTGACTTTAGAAACAGAAGAAACATCAATATTAAAAAGTAAATCGTTTCTTGGTAAATATAAACTATCAAATAAAAAACAAGATGATTCTATTTTCTTTACCACATCTAAAAAATTTAAAGGTTTGGAATCAAATATAATAATTGTAGTTGATTTTAATCCTAAGCAATATAATGATGAAATATATAAAAGAAATTTGTATGTGTCATTATCAAGAGCAAGGCAAAAACTAGATGTTTTTGCAGTTACTTCACAAAGTGAGATATATAATATGTTAGATGAAGTAGAAAGTAGTATTACTAAAATGGGAAGAAAACTAAAAATGATAATTGATAATATAGATAAATAGAAGAGAACTAATTCTCTTCTATTTGTTTTTTTATATAATTGGCATTTAACCAAAAACATTTTTTTATAGCATTTTTTCCATCTAATGTAGGATATGTATCATTAGAGTTCTGTGCATGAGGTCTTACATGTAGTATTGTACTTTCTGAAATTTTTGGCAAACTATCATATTTATTTTGCTTGATTAGCATAACTGTTTCTTCCCATACTCTTTTTATTTCAGTATTTAAATCTTTTTCTGGCACATTCCAAAACATTGCTTTTTTAAATACTAAAGTATTATCATCTAAATATTGATATAT
>CAKPGD010000068.1 GCA_934154515.1 uncultured Clostridia bacterium | reverse complement strand
AGGGCAGATAGTCACTGACAATAGGGCAGATAGTCACTGACAATAGGGCAGATAGTCACTGACAATAGGGCAGATAGTCACTGACAACAAAAACATTATAAAATATATTCATAGGAGTGAAAACGTAAATGAAAAATTACCTACCCTTAATTGCAACTCAAATTCTAAATATAGATTTATATTCTTTATTTAGAATAAAAGGAAAAGAAATTAATGCTCACGGAAACCAAACATACTATCTTGGTTATGATGGGTTACATAGTACGAAAGATGAAATAAACATTGACACAGAATTGCTTAATAAAATCCTCACAGGAAAAGCGGAAATTATCTATCTTAAAGATAAGAAAAAAATTTCTGATGACTGTACAATATGTGATATTACAATAAGTGCAGTTGCAAATAGATTTAAATTAGGTGATCTAAATCTTCTGGAATGGAGATTTGTGTATTATCTAATTGCGAAAAACAGTAGTAAAAAAGAAGTTCAAATAATTGATTTTAAAGAATTTGAATTTATCTATCATTATTTTTGCAATATACTAACTAAAGAAAAAATATTATTAGAATCATTGGTAAAAAAAGGGATATTACTAGATTATAAAAAAATAGAGAATAACCAAATTGAAATTATTCTATCAGATAACTTGTTAAATAATATAAAAACAACAAACTATACATATAAAATAAAAGATATATCTAATTTCAAATGTACAGCTAGTTACTTGTTTTATGATTATCTTATATATCAGTTGAAAAAAGAAAATTTTAAAATTATCAAAATAGATTTAAATGAATTCAAAAAAATCTGCTCGATAAATGATGACTCCTATTCAATATATACGAATTTAAAAAATAAAGTAATCGTTCCAATTTTAAAGGACATTAATAATTATATAGATAAACACAAATATGGATTACGGATTTTTTTCGATACTATAAAGCAAAATAGAAAAGTAGAAAAACTTAAATTTACAGTAATTAGAAAGGAAGAAGAATAAATGACAGAAGAAAAAATCCAAAAAGAAAAATTATTAGTAATTGATAAAGAACTCAAAAAGACAAATCCGGTGTATATTACCGTTGATAGGTATGTTTCTAAAATGAGGCTAAGCATTTTGGCTGAAAAACTTATAAGAGCTATTGCATCAAATATAGCCGAAGGTAGCTGTACGAATCTTGAAGATATTTCGTTATATACCAATATAGAGACTTCGATTAATACAAAAACTTTTTGCGAAATATTTAATTATAAAAACGATAATTGCTTTACAAAACTAGCTAATGCTCGTGAAGAATTACAATATACAGGCTTTACGCTTCCAGGGAAATGCAGACCAACAGATTCATTAATTGCTAAAAGTTATGTGGAAAATGGGAATATGTATTTTCAGATATCTTCATTAGTATTACCTTATTATATGGGCAAGGGCATTGATTATGAACTTATTAATATCATTAATTTTAAAAATGTTAATACGTTTAGATTTTATGAATTTTTATTAAATAAATTACAAGATAAAGAGAGAATAGAATTCATCTTAACATTTGAAGAGACAAAAGCAATATTAAATCTTACCAATAAATATCCTAAATATATTGATTTTAAAAGTCGAGTGCTAAAAGCTATACTTCAAGATATTAATGGTGAAAATTTTAATAAAGAAAATTTTTGCAATATAAGGCTTGCTATAGAAACAGTAAAAAATGGAAGAAAAATGTCAGGAATAAAATTTACTGTTACACGTAAAAATCCTAAAGTTGTACCTGTAATTTCTCTTAACATTATAAAAGAAAAGCTTACTGAACAAGGTAAAGAGGCATATAATTTCTTTCAATTTACTTCTAACAATGGATTATTTGAAATTGATAGCTGCATAAGGGAATATGGAGAAAAAAGATTAATTCAAGTTTATGAATACGTAAAATATCAATATGATAATAAAAAAATTAAGACTTCATTAAAAGCCTATGCTTCTAATGCTTTGAGAAAAGGCTGGTGCGATCCAGAACTCATCAATAGACTTACTAAGAAAAAATCACAGACACATCAACCTGACAACCAAGAAATGCTTGATGCCCCAAAAGAACAAGAACCTAAGTTACAAGAAACTTTTAATGAAAAAATTTACAATAAGATTATTAGTATGACTCCAAAACAGCAGCAGACTTTATTTGAAAAGACACTACAAAATTATCCTGATAAAAATGCATTTTCATATAAACTTTTGATTTCAAAAACGTATGAAGAAATAATTAATCATCCGGGACTCATTAATTTCTATATAAAAACTTTAAAAGAACAAAAATTTGTAGATATACTCATGGATCAATTCTAAGGAGAAAACAACAATGGCAAAAAGAAAACCTAAATATTTAACAATCAACCAGCTTCTAGAGTTTCTTGGACCTAATACAATAAATCGCATGACCATATACAAACAAATCTGGGCAGGAAACATACCTGCAAAAAAAATAGGAAGAAAATTCCTTATACCAATGAAATGGATAGAAAAAGAATTTGGTGAGTATAATGAACAATAAAAGTAATGCAGGAAGTATATTCTACTTGGAGAAAAGAAAACGTTGGGTATGGATAGGTACATATAATAATGAACAAGGCGAAAAAAAGAAAAAATGGATCTCTGCATTAACTCAAAAAAACTTAAGAGAAAAAATAGAAGATTTTACAAAAGAGCTGAAAAGAAAAACCATAGAACCTGGTATGAATTTAGAAGCCTGGGTAGAAAAATGGCTAAACGTAGTTGCACAACCAATGGTATCCGAAAATACCTTCATATGGTATACCCATATCCTAAAGTATATACACTTCACTTGTAACATACAAACAGATAAAGATCATATCGTACAATATGATTTTGGAAAAGAAAAACTGAATCTTATAACACCAATCAAAGTACAGGAGCTGCTACGTAATTTAAGATACTTTGGAAATAAAAACCACAAAAAATTAGCAGCAAGAACTGTCAACTCATTTCGAAGAGTCTTGGGCATGGTTCTTAAAAGTGCCATGGAAAATGATTTGATAAAAAGTAATCCTGTACTTAAAGTCAGACCATTTAAAGTTCCTAAAGACTCAATTGTTGTATTGGACTGTAAAGGTATTCATAACTTCCTTGAAATAATTAAACAAGGAAAATACTTTGATCAGTATTCAAATAAAAAATTCGACCGTGAACGAAAATACTATAAGCAAGAATTCTACGCTTTGGTAAGTCTTGGATTTGCTTCGGGAATGCGAATATCAGAAATATGCAGCTTAAAATGGAATGACATAAATTTTGATGAACATTATCTGCAAGTGAAATGGGTACTGAAAACAGAAAACAGCTATCGGAAAATAACATTGGACTCAGAAACAATAAACAAACTTAAAGAGTTCAAAGAATTTCAGAATGGCTTTCAAGAAAACCACCAGGAGTATTTTCATAAAGAAAATGATTTGGTATTTACATCCGGTACAGGTAAAAAATTAGAACCCAATAACTTCAGGGAATATTATTGGTATCGAATGATTAAAAAAGCATCCTTACCGGAAAATTTCAGAATCCACTGCATGAGACATACCCATGCAACCCTTTTGCTGGAAAATGGTGTAAACATAAAAGTAATCTCCAAAAGACTGGGCCATTCAACAGTAGAGTTTACTTTAAAAACCTACGCCCATGTAATAGAAAGCATGGAAGAATCAGCAGCATCAAAATGGGAAGAAATAATGAAAGAATAATTTTTAAGAAAGGATAATAAAAACATGAAATCAAAAATTACCTTAAAAGAGGAAACAAATCACATGATAAGCATTGATGTAATCATCGGATGCTATCAATTCGATTGCATTCTTGTATGCAACACTGAAACTGGATTCGGAAGAACATGGCATATGGTAATCCCCAATTGGGAAGTAAATTGTCGCATTGGCAAAAATATCTACTATAATGAAACCAAAATTAAAGAAGCTTTAGAACCAGAAATGAGATTCCCCGAAGAATACGCAGCAATAATTGCTAAAGCGATCACCAGCCGTTTGAATGAACATGATAAAGAGATCGATGAAGCAATCATAAAAAAATACTTTCAGGATGATAAAGACAACGAATAAGCAGCTATAAAAAAGCAACATATTATAAGCCTTGGCTAATATAAAGCTAGGGCTTTTTTCATGCAACGATATTCTAAAATCCCTTGTAATGAGCAAACGATTGTGTTAAAATAAAATAAGAGAGTAAAGAAATTTACGTTCTCTTCCTGACGCGTAGCGTTAGGCGCACTTACGCGTTTCCAGTACCAAGGCTTTGCCTTGGTGGAAACGCAGTGCGAGGATGCTAAAAATAATAAAATATAACACAATCCTTAAGCAAGGAGGACGAGGACTAACAATCCCTCGTCAATTGCAAGCTTGGCTTGCTGAATTGCTTAAGGATTTTTTATTTTAGAAAGAAGAAAGCAGCCATGGCAACCTATCATTTAAGCCTTAAAAATGGAAAAGTGGGTACTGCAGAGCAACACGCAGATTACATACTGCGTGAGGGACGCTACAGTGGGGGAAAACGTGCGGAAGAATTGGTCTATAAAGATGCCAATCTCCCGCATTGGGCTATGTCTGCATCTGTATTTTTTGCATGTGCGGATAAGTATGAACGTGCTAACGGCAGAGCTTATACAGAATTCGAAATAGCTTTACCGAATGAGCTAACGCATAAAGAAAACGAAAAATTGGTAAATGATTTTATTGCTACCCATATAGGGAATAATAAAGTATGGGCATATGCTATCCATAGCAAGCCTGCTACGTTCGACGACTCACAAGAACAAATACATGCACATATAATGATTTGCGAACGTATTGTAGACGATGAAATGGCAAAAGCCAAATCACCCTCTAAATTTTTTAAAAGATATAATGCTAAAAATCCTAAAAATGGTGGCTATCAAAAAGACAGAAGATTTTCTGGATATACAGAAAGCAAAGATAATTTAAAATTGATTCGTCAATCATGGGAAGACATGGTTAATGCTGAATATAAAACTCATGGAATAGATAAAGTTGTATCCTGCAAAACTTTAAAAGCGCAACGTGATATAGCAGCTGAAGCAGGAGATGAAGATATGGTTGAATTTTTAAATCGTACTCCCCAGGAACATCTTGGCCCGGCTCTCGCATATAAAACCAAAAAAATCATTGAAGAAAATGGTTATGATCAAGAAAATATCGACAATACCTTGGACAAAATTTATCAAATGAGTGCCAAGGCTTTTGGCGTAATTATAGATAAAATTCAAAAAGCACGTAAAGCTGCTGAATTAAAATACAAAAAACAAATTGAGTTAGAACGTAAAGAAAAGGAATATAGTGAAAAACGATTAGCAGAGCTTACTACTTCTGGCGAAATTATCAGAAAAGATTTTGTAAAATTACTTGGTTCAGTTAATAACCAAATAAAATATAACGAATCTGCAATTATAAGAATTGAAAAAACAATAACTCCGATTGATCAAATGCCAAGCAAGGTACTTAATATTATGACCAGCGGCAGATTTGAAAAATTGCAAAAAGAAGGTGAAGCAATAATCAGCCTTAAAACTAGACTAAAAGAAATCTTAAGCCTATACGGTCCCAAAGAATCTATGCCTAATAATATACGAGCAGAATATAACGAAAAAGGACGAGCTTACAGAATCCTAAAAGCTGATTATGAAAAGCAAGATACAGAAATACGCAGCTTCATCAGCTCCGAAGCGGGTGACAAATGGTATAAGAAATTATTGAAAGAAATACTTGAACAAAATAAAGATATGGAAAATCAAAAATTAAATCTGCTTAAATTAAATAGCGAATACAAAGAATTACGAAAGGAAATCATCGAAGTTGGCAGAAAGATAAACCCCCACCTGCATTACAGAATGAAATCTAAATATCGGGCTCCAGAACTTGGCAA
>CAKPGD010000067.1 GCA_934154515.1 uncultured Clostridia bacterium | reverse complement strand
GTATAGCATATCTGGCGGAAAATATCAAGCGGACTGGCGGATTTGTGACAATCTATGATTTAATGGGCAGACACTAAATATGCTAAAATAACAGATAATGAAACAAAAATGCATGGTAGGTATTAGAACAAATACCTCTTTTTACCAAAACAATGGTATGGAATTATTGGATGTAGAAATGGGTTATGACGGATGCTGGTATTTATCCGGCTATCTACCCGAAGCCTCAAAAAATCATACCAACAAGAAAGATTAGCACACTATCCCAATATTTCGGATCAATTGGATATGATTTATTGGGATAAAGTGAATGGTACGAATTTATGGCAATAAAAAATTGCCGAAGTCAAAGCCCTATACCCGAAAGAATAAAAAAGAGCGGAGAAATTCGCCCTGATTATTTTATGAGCTTCCTTAATTTCTTACGATAATGTTTAAACGGGATAAATAAGCATAAAATTTTTATAAATTTACGAAACAAAAAAAAGTAAATCTTACGCAAAGTAAATTTCCAATATAATGGATGGATATCATCTTTAAGCTGATTAAGTGCCATTAAAAGTTGCTTTTGGATATCCTGAATCATGTCATCCGTAATGCTGTATGATTTCATAAAATCATCCAAATTTTTTGAGGTAATGTTTGTTTCATTTAAATCAATGGGCTCAAGGGAAATGTTAAAGACAGAATAGTAGTCTTTAAATTTATACCTTGAAGTTGTTTTTTCTGAAATTCTAATCCACTTATTTGGAATTCGCAAGGCATCACACGCAATCAAAGGATGCATAGCTGTTGAAATAACGTACCTGCATTCACACAAATTTTTTAGAAATTCCTTTACGCCGACGCACGGATCTAAAATAACAGAATTAGGAACATTTTTTCTAATTCGTTTAAAAACAGGATCTTCTCTATCTGCATAATGTGGAATAATTCCCAAATCATATTTTACAGGGACTTTGCTTTTATCAATCAAGTAAGAGGATAACAATCCTGCATCACCTAGAACAGCCTCACACTTTTTACCTGTCAGTTTTTCTATTCTTCCTTGTGTTAATTTTCCTCGCAAGGCATAACATTTAACATCATAAGCTAATTTTTCAGGCATGAGAATATCTGGGTTATGAAAAAATCCGCCTTCTTCAAAGCCGAAACCAGATGAAAATATTCTTTTTAAGCAGTTTTTCTTCGTGGTATATTTATCTACTAAACAGTTGTCTAATAAAGAACCAATTCCTATAATTTCAGCACTTGGTAACGATGAATTTTCTACATCAATATGTGCTAATTCTTTAAACAAATATGGATTTAATGCATCTCCAAAATTATCTATATTGCACCAATATAAAGGTATTTTCATTTTTTCCCCTCTTTCATAAAAGGCTTAAATCCTTTCACAGCGACCCATTCACGCGAAAGCTCATTTTCTTGAGGGTAACTCATTCCCTCTTTTTCTAAACGATCATAATTTTCCTTATCACGCCACCCAATGATTTTTGCTGGATTTCCCCCTACAATAGCATATTTGGGAATGCTTCTCGTTACAACGCTGCCTGCTGCGACAATAGCACCATCTTCTATTTTGACGCCGGCTAAGATTAAACTTCTGGCCCCTATCCAAACATTTTTTCCGATTTCAATGGATTGGGCCACATCTATATGGTCATAGGGGATACGCGTTGTTGTTTTATAATTATGATTTGTTGTCATAATCAAACAGTCTTCTCCAATCTTTGTATAGGTGCCTATTTTCAGACCACCTTCTGCAAAAATACGCACATTTTCGCCAATATAAACTTTTCCACCCAGAACAATGTTTTCTATGGGATACAAAGCTGCACTTTCCGTAACAAAATTATCGCGATAAATGGGGTATTTTTGGTTCCTTTTTTCCAAGCGATATTCTTTTAATTTTTTCTTTCTGATTTTTTTGATCGGAATCAGTGAAATCATCCATTTTTTCATTTTTTTCCCTTTAAATACTTTCTGATAGAAACAATTTCATAGGCTTCTGCATATGGTACATTATTATACAACATTCCCCGATATTTATTCAAACCCTCCACTCTGTCGGGATAGTATATCCATATATTTTGACTGGCGTATAATTCTATCGTTTTAAATTTCTTCTGAGCGACATCAGAAATATCTTCATAATGATTGACGTGTTGAATAGGTCGCCAAACTTCATAAAAAACAATTTTACACGATTTTTTGTACCCAACTTTTTTCAGTAATCTTTTAAAAAGATTATTTGTAATATATTTATGTTCTGGGTGATTATCATTGGGATGTGGCAAAAAGATATAGTCATATTCTTTTGTATCAACCGCTTGACAGTAATCCTTAAAGTACTTTTCAATTTGGTCATTCATCGGTGGGACACCCCATGTTTTAAAAATCCACCTGTTTTTAATACCAACAGAATCCATTACCTGATGAAATTCCTTGATACGCAAATTGGCTCTGGGTTCAGCCTCAATTTTGGGTGTTTTGACCCCAGCACTGGCCATACATAAGCAATCAAAATTTTTGGCATATTTTAGCAAGACCCCGCCAGCCCCCAACATTTCATCATCGGGATGAGGACAAACCATCAGGCAACAACCTTCACTCAAAGTTTTTTCAAAGCTCTGTTTTGGAAAATACTTTTGCTTTAATTTTCTTCTGACAGAACGTACAGGAATCAATTCCAACATCCATTTTTTCATTTCTGAACCTCCATTTTTAAGTATTGTTTATAATAAGGGGACAGGAAAAATCGTCCATAAAGAGAAGCTAATTTTTTCTTTAACTTTTTAGGCAGAGGAAAAGCTTTAATCTTTTCCGCCACTTTTAATATTTTTTGACGCATTTCAGGATCACGATAAATATGCCCTGTATAAGTCGTCGTCTGAATGCCATTATAATGGCGTTTATATTCCAAGTTCCCCCCCAATAAAAACAACTTCTTTTTCCCTTTCTTTATTAAATCGGCAACGATAAAATGGTATAAAACTATTCCGACAGAGTATTTTTTATATTTTTCATTAAAAGCAGTGTTTTCAAAAAAGGCATTTTCCCCTGTATCACAAATAAAACCTATGGCTAAAATTTCTTCATTTACTTGCATAACATACACGTCTGTAATTCCATTTTTTATCAGATATTTTTTTGGTTGATCGCTCCAATTAAAATCATAGGTTTCTTTTTTCCACTTTAAATAAGTTTTAACCACAAATTCAGGGCATTCATCTGATTTTAAAATTTTTATTTCATAGTTCCCGACATTTTCTTTGATTTTTTTGGGATACCATTTAGTGTTATAACGTACCTTTGAACTTAAGGTAGAATCAAATTCCTCAATCGTTTTGGGTAAATCCACATGCCAATGAACAGCGGGTTCTACATTTGGTAAAGGAACATAGGTATGCAATACAAAAATGTCCTGCAAATCTGGGTATGTTTTAAACAAAAAAGAAGCGTGCTCAGCCACTGATGTACCCCCCGCAAGCTCTTTCATATCGCGCAGATAAAGCCCCATACGCCCTATTTGTCCCGTTTTTTTAAACGGAATATAACTGACAGAATTTTCCTCTTCTATTTTCAACAAATCATAATCATTTCCATACAATAAATCATATCGATTATGAATCACATTGGGTTTAATGGATTGAGTTAATTGAATTTTATCATTCTTAACAAAACTTATTGGCATTTTAATGTATTCCTTTTTTCTTTCAATTTTTTGCGCCAAGATTTAACAGGGCAAATTTTAATCATAAACCATAGAAAAAGCAATTTTATTTTTGTTCGCCAACCAGGAAAGTAAAATTCCTTATCGTAAAAAGGGGATTTTTCTATATACCCCCAATAATAGGCTGGAATTTCGTCTTTTGAGCGTTTCCAAACTTTCGGACTGCGCCCCGCATAGTGGATGATAATGGGATTTTCTTTGGCCTTTATCAGGGCTTCTTTTCCTTGAGCCCGCTCTAACCAAGGCCATTCAGGGGCTTTTTCCATCTCATCATAAATATTTTCCAATACGCAATATTCAAACGGGACAGGATAAATCTTATCGGCAGCCAAATTCAAAATGGCCAAATCAAAAAATTTCAGCCTTTCCCCATACGTTTTTATAATTTCCATAAATTTATCCCACATCTTTTTTTCACGCCATAATTTGGTATCAATCAGCATAAATCCGGACATATAAATATAAGTTTTTTTATTTTCCGGATAATGTGGGTGAACTCCCTGAGTTTCATCCTGTCTTTCAGCA
This sequence comes from uncultured Clostridia bacterium, assembly GCA_934154515.1. Classification (GTDB taxonomy): domain Bacteria; phylum Bacillota; class Clostridia; order TANB77; family CAG-508; genus UMGS1663. The sequence goes on along the minus strand of CAKPGD010000067.1, from coordinate 1,717 downwards.
ATAACACCACCCCAATCGGCCCCTTGTAAATCTTGGGCATAAATATCCGCCAAATCCCCTTTAAATAAAACATCCACATCCGACCATATTACTTTACCATATTCGGGGAGTAAGTCTGCAATGAACAAGCGATAATAAACAGAGTGAGGCCAATATTCGCTACAAGGCGCATTGTTTAATTTTGTTTTATCTACCTTTACCCAACGAATTGGGCAAATTTTTTCCATTTTTTGAATGGTTTTTGGGGATAGTCCTCCGTGAAAAACAATGATTTCATATTCTGTGCTTGGCCTTTTTGAATCCAATAAACTTTGAATAGCAATACTGGCCGGCAAGGCATAATTGTCATCAAACGCAAAAACAACAGGTATTTTCATTCTAAAATCTCCTTTAAATTATGAAAGGACTCATTTTCTAATTTTTCGGCCAAATTCGTTAAATTAGATTGCATTTGTTTATATATTCATCAGCGGACATTTGAACGGCTTGCTTCATCCCATCTGTCTTCCAGTAGCCAACGCAACACTCGTTGCGTAGCATAGTCAGGCAAGTACTTTCTTGTGATTGGTTGGTAGTATAGCAGTTTTCAGTTAGGCCAGTAAAGCGGGCATGGTGATTAATTTCAACTCCACTCTGCCGTGGCCCGGCTGGTTTACCCCTCGCCATTAACAAATTCAGCCGAATTTGAGATGATACGCTCGTCTGGACAGTAAAATCCTCCTCCATCGCTTTTTACCACAGAACACACTGAAGCCGCTTCGCGGCACACAGAAGACACAGAACTCCGAGGTCACTGTCCTTTATCCCCAACACTTTCTGTGTGTCCTGTGACGGCCATAGGCCGTTCTGTGTGTTCTGTGGTAGAGACAGGGAACGCCCCCTCTTCGGTCTCGTCATCCAAAATGAATCCAACATGTTACAATCCACGCAAAGAAAATGATGTTCAAAAACAGCAACATCGAGTCATAGAAACAAAGGAAGCGTACAAAGGTACCATTTGTTTTAGGCGACCGCTGACCAAGAATTCGAATCCCCGCAAAACCGAGACCGACACAAACCGTTTCAAGGAGAATCCCCCAAGGGAAACTCTGTCGAGGTCTCGCATCCAAAATGATAACAATAAATGAAAGATCAATAAGTTGAACGACAAGTGCATAGACTATTAAACTAAGTTTATAAATTTTCTTCATAACTACTCCTATGAGTGACAATTTCCAATCCCATGACGGTTATTTTTTCCAAAGCCTTGAAAAATTCTGGAACATGGACTGCGAAAACGTCCGACAGCTTGGTCCAAATATTCGATAAACATCATGACTTCCACACCAACCCATCAAGAAAGTCTTCTGCAAATACATCTTGTTCCTTAGTTGCCGACATACAGAGGTCATTATCGACAGACGCCCCGCCAACCGCCATGACTCTTTTCGCATTCAACCGCATTTCAATTCCCTTAGTTGCTCTTTTATAGATTTTCACGCAGACAAAATACCAAATGAGGCGGCATCCCGTCAATTCCGTTGTGGACTTTGGCGAGTTTTCATTGTGGACTTTGGCGCAATCCCGTTGTGGACCTTGGAGAATCCTTCATTTCACGCGCTGGACGCGGCGGAGATTCATCCGTATGAGACGGTCACATGTCCATGCGGCCCGAAGGTGCTTAAAGCCGCGAAGCGGCGATTTAACCACTTAAAGGCCGAAGGCCGACTTAATCTGG
>CAKPGD010000066.1 GCA_934154515.1 uncultured Clostridia bacterium | reverse complement strand
TACGAGAACCTGCTTCCAATGACAATCTGCTTGGATTAATGAAATTTTTAGTGAAAGAAATTTAAAAATGAGATTTGTGGGCTTTGCAAAAGGCCCGCAAATAGGGGCGTTGTGACATTTTTGGACGCTTACGAAAGGTAACTGGAAGAACTATATGGAATGCCATATAGAGAATGATACGCTTTTGATTTGGTTTGATAAGAACAATAACGCAATAGAATTAGTTCGTTTAGGTTCTCATTCTGAGCTTTTTGGGAAAGGTCGTAAGCGCTGATCCCTGCTGTCATCCCATAGACCAATGCTGTCACAATCCTGAATATTCCTCATTCGAGTGGCGACAAGTGCAGAGCGATACTGCAATGAGGAACAAAATATAACTTTTTTCAAAAACAGATACGTGTTACTGCTTGTAATATAGTGGGGACGCTGTATAGGTGATATAGAGATAGATCTGTGTAGAATAATTTTAAACTTTTTATCCTTATGTTAGAGTTGATAAGTAATATTATAGTTAAAGGTGGAGCCTTTGCTGAAGAAACATCCTTACCAATATTGTGCAAGCGATTGAATCTTCTGTATGGTCGAAACGGAAGTGGTAAATCTACAATTGCTAAATGTTTAAAGACACTCTCTCAAACTGCTAGTGATTGCAATTATACTGCAAGCTTTCCTGATGATAAAAATAAAGAATTAGACTCAAATGTATATGTCTATGATGAGAATTTTGTTTCTGACAATTTTAAAATAAATCAAGTTGGTTTGACTTCGATAGTGATGTTGGGTCATCAGGTTGGATTAGATGAGAAACTAAATAAATTAGAGAAGGAACAAAGTGTACTTCTTGAAGCATACAATGGATTTTCGGAAAGAGAAAGACAATTTGAGGATTCTTCTAATGATAAATCACCATTATGGCATTTTAATCTGATTAAGAAAAAACTAAGTGCTAATGATGGATGGGCTGAGCGGGATAGAATAATCAAGGACAATTCTATCAAATCGGCAGTAACAGTTGACATTTTTCAAGAATTAATGGAATTGTCTAAAGCTCATATATCGTATGCAAGATTGCGTCGTGAGTATGACGAAAAGATGGAAATCTTTCAAAAAGTAAAGAAAGGCGGTATTAAAATAGAATTGCTTTCTAATAATGTTATTTCAAATCATATTGATCAATATAAGAAAATACTTGAAATCCATTTGGAAGAACCACATCTTAGTAATCGAGATAAGAAAATCATAGAATTGGTTCGGTCTGAACATGGAAATTATCTTAATCAAATTCATCCTGTTTTTGATAATCAAGATATGACCGTATGTCCACTTTGTCTTCGACCTATATCAGCTTATGACAAAAAAGACTTGTTCCTTAAGATTCAGCAGTTTTTTAACAAAGAGTCAGAGGTGTATAAACAGCAACTACAAGCGATGATAAAGTCGTTGTCCGGTTGGCAACCTATTCAACTTAGTGATTTGGTTAAAGAAATAATAGGCAAGGATACTACAGATATGTTTATCAACTGTGGAAACGAACTGCGGCAGAATTATATTAAGCTCTGTGATGTCTTTACCGAAAGATTACAAAATGTATATGGCATGCAGCCTTATTTTAGCTGGTATGGGATAAAGGATGAACAAGATAAGTATTCTCTCTTATTGAACAAGATTAATTCCGCTATCCTCTATTATAATAAAGAGATAGAACAGAAATCTAGATTGAAGCGCGAATTGATAGCATTGAATAAGCAGATTTCTTCATTGCAATTAGTAGAGAACTTTAAACTCTATAGCGAACGTCTGAATGAACAACGAATTAATTCTGAAAAATTGAATAGTTCAAGTAGTGCTTTGCTTAAGGTTAGATATGAAATATCACAAGTTCGTTCTCAAAAGGCGCAAGTATCCATTGCATTAGATTTTATTAACGATGCTCTTTCTTACATATTTTTTGATAAGAAGAGGATGGTCTTAGAGAATTCTGATGGAATTTACGTTTTGAAGGTTAATGGTAAGGATGTGAAACCTAAAGATGTTTCCACAGGTGAACGCAATGCTATAGCTTTAAGCTATTTCTTTGCAAAGATGTTTGAGAATCATGAGAAAGAAAGTCGCTATTCAGAGGAAGCATTGGTTGTGCTTGATGATCCAATAACAAGTTTTGATAAAGATAATAAAGTTGGTATAATGAGTTTCTTGCGATGGCAGATTAATGCATTATATGAAGGGAATCCTAAAACTAAAGTATTAATCATGTCTCATGAATTGATGACTATATTTAATCTCCAGAAAGTGTATAGCGACATTGATAGGAATCAGTTTCGAGTCTATGAACTGAAGGATAGGCATATTAATGACTTAAATTGCTTTCGTAATGAGCGAAATGAATATAAAAAACTGATGTTGGATGTCTTTGAGGTTGCGTATACTGCAACTTCTAATACATTAACTGCAGGAAATAAAATGCGAAGAATAGAAGAGGCATATTCTTCTTTTATTTGTAATGGAAAATTTGAAACTTTGTTGCATGATAAAGAGTTTTTGAGGAATGTACCATCTTCTAAGAAAGTTTTCTATCAGAATTTTATGAGTCGTTTAGTTTTGAATACTGAAAGTCACATGGAAGAAAGAGTATATGAATTGAATGACTTTTCACCAATGTTTGATGAAGATGAAATACGCAAGACTGCTAAATATTTACTTATGCTATTTTATTATGTCGATGGCTTTCATCTAAAATCTTATCTGGGTGATAAATATTCTATTGTTGAACAATGGATAGTCAATGAGGATCAGCCATAAAATCTTAGAGGGTCATGCGAATAAAGCTGCTAGTAGTAATCGTGTCTGTGATATCCCTCCAACAAATATTAGCAACGATGACGATTATATAATAGTACGTTTGATGCATTGTTGTTAGTTTATTCCTGATTCAAGGCGGTTCCATCCCGCATACTATGGCGAAGACCTTTGATGGTCCGCCAACCTTATAGCGTAGCGGTTCCGAGCACCAGAGGGCGGTTACATCCCTAATCCCTATGGTAGGGATTTAGGGCTTGGGTATAGGGTAAGGACCCTCCCGCTGGGGAGGGACAGGTGGGGCTAAAACAGCACTAAGTGCGGTTTTCTCCCTCGCTCCTGAGGAGAGAGGGCAGGGGTGAGAGGTGGAGCCTTCTTTAATGGTAAAGAAGGATGGGATGATTTTAGAAGGACTCCTTCTTTAACGGTAAGGAAGGACGGGTAGGTTTTCGAAAATTTTATCATGTCCCTAATCTCATGTAATTATAACTCGAACAAAAAGGTGAATGTCAAGGCTGCCTGATGGGTAGCTTTGGCAATACCAATTAATAATATGCTTTTTTTGAAAAATGTTGGATGTGTTAACTACTGAAAATCAGTAGTTACGTTCTAACGGTGATTTACAAAAATAGTTAAATTTAGAAGAACAAATGAATACAATTGCTGTATTTAATAATAAAGGTGGAGTTGGTAAGACAACCTTATTGTGTAATATTGCAGCTTATTATAGCTTTGTACTACATAAAAAAGTGTTAGTAATTGATGCCGACCCACAATGTAATGCAACAACATATTTGTTGGATGATCAGAAAATAGAAGAAGTATATTCTAGTCAAACCGTGAAAACATTGTATGATTATATAGAGCCATATCAGTCTAGTGAAGGCTTGATTGATTTGCCAATTCAAAGTTCGGCAGGGTTTGGAGTAGATTTAGTTCTTGGTGATACCCGCCTTGCTCTAATGGAAGATTTTTTGAGTGGTGAATGGTCAGATACATCAAATGCAATACAACGTTCCATAAAAACAGTTTGTTTTCTAAAGAACATGTATCTAGGACTTAAAGAAAAATACGATTTTGTGTTTATTGATGTAGGTCCTTCGTTAGGAGTGCTAAATAGATTAGTCTTGCTATTTACTGACGGTTTTATAATGCCAACATCAAGTGATATTTTTTGTCTGCGAGCTGTTGATAATATTTCAAAAGCAATTGAGCAATGGATTCAGACTTTTAAAAAACTACAGGGGAAATACTATGACAATAAAGGGCATTATTATCAGTTGGATAATAGAGATGTAGAAGTAAATCCGATGTTCTTGGGATATGTAAATCAGCAATATACTTCAAGAACTAGAGGCGGAACACGACAAGCAGTAAAGGCATACGATGAGATAATTTCTCAGATGCCTAAACTTGTTAATGAAAAAATGAGTAAGTATTATCCTCTCAATATAGATAAAGGGCATTTGAAAATTGGGGAAATACCCAATTTTAATAGTTTGATACCGATGTCTCAATCGGCTCATAAGCCTGTTTTTCAACTGAGTAGCCATGATGGTGTTTTGGGAGCTCATTTTGCTAAAGTTGATGAATATCAAGAAGTGATGAAGGGCATTGTTAGTAACATTAACCGAAATTTAGAAGAGTATGGATTGGCCTGACGATTTAATATTAGAGTTGGCTAGAAAGAGATGCGTACTATTCTTAGGCTCTGGAATTTCTGCTAATGCTATAGATAAAGATGGTAAACATCCTCCTACATGGAGAAAATTCTTAGAGGAAGGTAATAGTAAGGTAGGTGCTCCTGATAATGTTGTGATAAAGAAGTGTATTGATAGTTATGAGTATCTGATGGCCTGTGAGCTTTTGCGTAAAAAGTTAGGAGATAATCAATTTGATGAATTGTTGAAAAATATGTTCCGTGGAACAGGCTTTGAGCCTGCATTGATACACGAGTATATATTTAAACTAGATTCAAGAATTACTATTACCCCAAATTTTGATAAGATTTATGATACTTATGCCCAAAGCAAATCTCGTAATACCATAGTATTGAAGCATTACTATGATGATGATGTAGTAAAGTATTTGCGAGGCAGAGATTCTGTAATTATTAAAAATCATGGCACAATAGATACAACCAATAAAATAATCTTTACTCAAGCGGATTATGCAAGAGTTAGAATAGAAAATTCAGATTTCTATAAAATAATGGAAGCTCTTATTCTTACTCATACATTTATCTTTTTGGGGGCAGGTTTGAATGATCCGGATATAAAACTTCTTTTCGAAAATTATGCAACAACATTTCATGTTTCCAAGAATCATTATTTTGTGATTCCAAATAATACATATTCCGATTTGGAATTGCAGGTATATAAAGAAACGATGCATCTTGATTTCATTACATATGATCCTGCTGATAACCACAAAGAATTATCAGAAGGTCTAAAGGAATTGGATGCAAAGGTTGAAGATAAGAAGGAAGAAGTAAAGAATAAATTGTGGTGGTAATTTTGCGATAAGTTTTTGTAATTAAATAAGAGGAAGCGTTATGACAGCAAAAGAATATTGTATAGCCTTTTGTGAAGGCTACTTCTACGCCCAATTAGGCGAGAGACTTACCAATGGTAAAGTGACAGAACATACACTGGACTTAGCAAAGGAAACGGCTCAAACCTGTATGGAGCAACAGATAGCCTATTCTGCTTTTGATGAAAAGCAAAAGCAGGAAATGAAAGAAAACCTTCATGAATGGGCAGATACAGTGATGCAAGGTTTTAAAAAACGTTTGCGTGAGAGCGGAAGATTGATAGAATCTTGATGATGCGCTAGCCGACAAACAATCGCAACTCTGTTGCGTAGACACTTATCGGCAGCCCTTTAGGGCACAGGCTCCGCTGACGATACCAAAACTCTGGCGGAGGCTATAGCGCAGCCAGCTACATCCTCTCGTCCCTGAGGGAAGAGAGGCTTGGTGAGAAAGGTGGAGCCTTCCTTAACGGTAAGGAAGGACGGGTAGGTTTTCGAAATTAATAACAAGATTAATGCATAATTTCAACGATATACAAATCATAATCATGGCTGGCGGCGTAGGCAGCCGCTTCTGGCCTATGTCAACCCCCGATTACCCAAAGCAGTTCATTGATGTGATGGGTGTCGGCCGTTCCCTCATTCAATTGACAGTAGATAGATT
>CAKPGD010000065.1 GCA_934154515.1 uncultured Clostridia bacterium | reverse complement strand
TACTGTTGGCCAAGAGATGCAATATTTATAACAAAAGCATTAGACATACTAAAAATGAACAACATATCAGATAAATTTTATGAAAGCTTTTGTGCAAGCACTCAAGAAAAAAATGGAATGTGGGAACAACGATTCTATACAGACGGAAGGCTGGCACCATGTTGGGGGTACCAAATAGATGAAACAGCAAGTATAGTATATGGAGTTTATGAACATTACTTAGAAACAAAAGATGAAAAAATATTAAAACAAAACTATGAAATGTGTAAAAAAGCAATAGAATACTTAAAAGGATATATAGACTATATAACAAAAGAAGAAAATGAGAATAACCATGACTATAACAACTATGAATATAAAAACATATATGAAAGAAACGAAAGTTATGACTTATGGGAAATGAACGAAGGAATACACTTATATTCAATATCTGCAATATATGGAGCATTTATAGCATTTAAAGAAATGGCCAGTATAACAAAAAATATAGCAGGAAAAAGAAATACGGAAAACAAAGAAAAATCAATAGCAAAAGTAGAAGAAATAGAAAAAATAGAAAGTTATATAGAAAAAATAAAAAAATATAGCGAAGAAAGATTTATAGATAAAGATACAAAAATATTAAGAAGAAACAATAAAGACAATAAAATGGACATAAGCATGCTAGGTTCAATAATACCATTTAAAATGTTTAATAAAGAGCAAATAAATAATACAATAGAAAAGATAAATATGACATTAAGAACATACACAGGAGGATATATAAGATTTGAAGAAGACAATTATTTAACAGGAAATAATCCATGGGTAATTGCAACATTATGGATGGCGTTATATAATATAGAAATAAACAATAAAGAAGAAGCTAAAAAAGAAATAGACTTTGTATTAAAAACAGCAAATAAACATGGCTTTTTACCAGAACAAATAGATAATAAAACAATGCAAGAAAAATGGGTAATAGGTTTAGGTTGGTCACATGCAATGTTTATAATAGCTTTATCACAATTAGGAGGTAACTAATGGCAAAAACAAAAACAGTATTTGTATGTAACAGTTGTGGATATGAATCTGCTAAATGGCTTGGAAAATGTCCAGCATGTAATGAATGGAATAGCTTTTATGAAGAAAAAGTAGTAAAAGCACAAGACGGAAGTTTCTTAGCAGATAAAAAAACAAAGAGTGCAAAACCTTCAAAATTAAACAGTGTAGAAGGAAAAGAAGAAGTTAGAACGTCAACAGGCATAGGAGAATTAGACAGAGTATTAGGAGGAGGAATAGTAAAAGGTTCACTTGTACTTTTAGGAGGAGAACCAGGAATAGGAAAATCCACATTAATACTTCAAATATGTGAAAAAATGAAAGGCGAAGGACAAGTTCTATATGTTTCAGGAGAAGAATCTGCAGAGCAAATAAAAATGCGTGCAGATAGACTTAATATAAAAAACGAAAACATAATGTTTTTAGGAGAAACAGATATAGACGTAATATCACAGGCAATAGAAGAAATGAACCCAAAATTAGTAATAATAGATTCAATACAAACAATGTATAGTGATGAAATTTCTTCAGCAGCAGGAACAGTAAGCCAAGTAAGAGAAATAACAGCAAGAATTATGAAAATATGTAAGCAACAAGCAATAACAACAATAATTATAGGACATGTTACAAAAGACGGAAATATAGCAGGACCAAGAGTATTAGAGCATATGGTAGACACAGTACTATACTTAGAAGGAGAAAGATACTTCTCTTATAGAATTTTAAGAGGAGTAAAAAATAGATTTGGTTCAACAAATGAAGTAGGAATGTTCGAAATGCAAAATGAAGGAATGGTAGAAATTACAAACCCATCTTCAATACTAATTTCAGAAAGAGAAGACAATCCAGCAGGCTCAGTAATAGTAGCAAGTATGGAAGGAACAAGACCATTAATGGTAGAGTTACAAGCTTTAACAACACCAACAGTATTTGGAATGCCAAGAAGAACAGCAAACGGAATAGACTATAACAGACTAACTTTATTAATGGCAGTGCTAGAGAAAAAAGCAAAATACCCATTAAGCTCGCAAGATATATATTTAAACGTAGTAAGTGGAATAAAAATACAAGAACCAGCAATAGACTTAGGAATGATACTTGCAGTTGCCTCTAGCTTTAAAAATATAAGTATACCAACAGATTTAGTAGCAATAGGAGAAGTTGGACTTACAGGAGAAGTAAGAGCTGTTAACTTGATAGAAAAAAGACTTAAAGAAGCGGAAAAACTAGGATTTAAAAAATGTATAATTCCAGAAAATAACAAAAAACTATTGAAAGATGACTTTAAATTAGATATAATAGGCGTTAGAAATATTGATGAAGCATTAAGAATTTTAAAATAAATTTAAAAATCTTATGTGGCAGAGAGGAAAGATAAATGATTACAGAAGTTTTAAAACTTATAGCACCAGGTACACCAATACGTTATGGACTAGAAAACATATTAAAAGCAAAAACAGGTGCATTAATTGTAATAGGGGATAGTAAACAAGTTTTAGACATAGTAGATGGAGGTTTTAGCCTAAACATAGACTATACGCCATCAAGACTATATGAGCTTGCAAAAATGGATGGAGCCATTATACTAAGTGCAGACTTAAAAAAAATACTATATGCAAACGCACAATTAATACCATCTTCAGAAATTCAAACAACAGAAACAGGAACAAGACATAGAACAGCAGAAAGAACGGCAAAGCAAACAGGAGAAATAGTCGTAAGTATTTCACAAAGAAGAAACATTATTACCGTATTTAAAGGTTATGATAGATATGTGTTAGAAGATACCTCAAGAGTAATAGCAAAAGCAAGTCAAGCACTTCAAACAGTAGAAAAATACAAAAAAGTATTTGATGAAAAATTAAATATATTAAACGAATATGAATTCAATGACATAGTTACTCTAGAAAATGTAATAACATGTATACAAAGAGCAGAAATGGTAATGAAAATGGTAGAAGAAGTTCAAAAATGTATGTATGAATTAGGAGAAGAAGGAAGACTAATAGAAATGCAATTAGAAGAACTAATAGGTGGACTAGAAAAAGAAGAATTATTAATAATAAAAGACTATATAGCACCAGGAAAGAAAAGAACAAGTGAAAAAGTATATGGAGAAATAAAACAAATGTCGCACGAAGACTTAATAAACTCTAAAGCAATAGCACGAACATTAGGATATGAAGACTTTGACAACTATGATGAAATAGGAGTATATACAAGAGGATACAGGGTACTTAATAAAATACCAAGAATGCCAAGTAATATAGTAGATAACTTAGTAAAATCATTTAAATCATTCCAACACATATTAGTAGCAGATATACCACAACTAGATGAAGTTGATGGAATAGGGGAAGTAAGAGCAAGAACAATAAAACAATCTTTAAGAAGAATGCAAGAACAATTTGTATTTGACAACTTAATATCATAATAAAAATAAGCGAAAGAAAGGAAAAAGGAAAATGAAAGACAATAAAATAAAGAAAATAGTGCTTGCCATAGCATGCATAATAGTTTTAATAGGAATAATAATTTTAGGATGTGGAATAGTTAGAAAAAATACATATAATCCACAAAATCCAATAGCAACAATAGAAGTAGAAAATTATGGAACAATAAAAGTAGAATTATATCCAACACAAGCTCCAAATACAGTTGCAAACTTTATAAAATTAGCCAATAACGGATTCTATAATGGATTAACATTTCATAGAACAATACCAGACTTTATGATACAAGGTGGAGATAAACAAGGAAATGGAACAGGATCACCAACATTAAAAGACTTAGATGAAAGTTTAGAAGATAAAGAATATTCAATTAAAGGTGAATTTATAGGAAACAAGGTAAATAACAAAATAAAACTAGAAAGAGGAGTTATTGCTATGGCACGTTCAGACTATAGCAATATAAAACAAACAGAGGCAGGATATAACTCAGCAGGTTCACAATTCTTTATAGTACAAAAAGACCAATCATCATTAGATGGAATGTATGCAGGATTTGGAAAAGTAATAGAAGGAATAGAAGTAGTAGATGCAATAGCAAATACAGAAGTATACTACAGAAGCAAAGACTTAGGAGAAAATGAAAAAGCTCCTAAAGATGAAAACGGAAACGAAATAAGTTCAGACAAACCAAAGACATCTGTTGTAATAAAAAGCGTAACAGTAGAAACATATGGAGTAGATTATGGAATGCCAGAAACACAAGAACCATTTAATTATTATAATTGGCTAATGCAAAACTATTATAGTTCATCTTCAAACAAATAGAAAAAAGATAGAATAAAAACAATAAAAGACGTAATTAGCCATAAGTGAAATTGCGTCTTTTTACAAAACATAAGAATATAAAACAATAAAAGGGTATATAAAGTTAAAATATTACAAAGGTGTATAGGTAAAACCCACCACAAAAACCTAAATATATTAAATAAGGAATAAGAAAATGGAAAATTTAAATAAAAAAAGAGAAGGATATATAAGCTGGGACGAATATTTCATGGCAATAGCAAAAATATCAGCAATGAGAAGCAAAGACCCATCAACACAAGTAGGAGCATGCATAGTAAGTAATGATAACAGAATACTATCAATAGGATACAATGGAGCACCAAATGGATTTTGCGATGATCATTTTCCATGGTCAAGAGAAGGAGAAAGCTTAGAAACAAAATATCCATATGTATGTCATGCAGAAATGAATGCAATATTAAATTACAGAGGAAGTAAAAAAGATTTAGAAAGTGCAAAAATATATGTAGATTTATTTCCATGTAATGAATGTGCAAAAATAATAATACAATCAGGAATAAAACAAGTAATATATCTATCAGACAAATACGCGAACTCAGAGAATAATATAGCTTCAAGAAGACTATTTGATGAATGTGGAGTAAGCTACAAAAAATTAGAATTAAAAGAGGAAAAAGAAATTAAAATAAAGTTAAAATAAAACAATATAGTTGAGAGAAGAAATATTTTATGATACAATGCTTTACAGAAAATATAAAACAACGAGAATTTAAATGAATAAAAATAAGGGGATAACATTAATTGCACTAATAATAACAATAGTAATATTAATAATACTAGCAGGCGTAATAATATCACTATTAATAGGAAAAAATGGAATATTAAATAAGGCAGAAGAAGCAAGAAGAAAAAATAATATGGCAAAAATACAAGAAGAATTAAATAGGTTAAAAGAATCAAATTTCAAAAAGGAATTTGATTCTTTTTAATATCTTATGTAAAAAAGTTATAAGTAAAAAGAAAGCAAAATATTGCTAAAAAATAGAGCTTCTTATAAAATTATTGAAGAATAATTTTGAAAGGAGCAAAAGAAAAAATGAAAAAGAAAATATTAGTAGCAATAGAAGTAATGACAATAACAATACTATTATTAACAATATTACAAGGAAAAGTAAATGCAACAACATTGCAGTCAAATCCAAATACACATTATAAATTAACATCTATACCTGAAACGTTTATGAATAGTATTAGGTCAATGGAAGCATCAGGAGGGGCAATGGGACTCTCAGAAACAGTAAATGAAGACCAAACATTTAAAGAAGACTCTAACAACATAGATGTACATATGATGAGAAATACAGAATATGGAGCGATAGCAATATTATCAGTTTCAGGATATGGAAATTCAAAAACAATACCAAATAGTACAATAAAATCAACAACGGGAAACGAAACAGGAGTATATTATACAACAACAGGAAGTACAGATAATACTCATTATGAAATAATGGCTGGAGGACTTTCAGGAAATATATTTTCTGGAATAAATACAAAATATTATGATTCATATAGTTCAAATAGAATAGTAAAAGTAGGAGATGCACTAGACTTAAAATGGCAAGGAACTAATACAGATACATGGATAGATAACCGATATCCTTATTCACTACGTAATTATTTAGGATATTTTGGATATGGAGAAGGTAGAAATTATGGATATTATAGTCGTGGCGTAGCAGTATGCGGAACAGGATTTTAATGTAACAAAATAACAAAAGTAGCTTGAAATTATAAGACCTAGGAATATTTTATGTAA
>CAKPGD010000064.1 GCA_934154515.1 uncultured Clostridia bacterium | reverse complement strand
AACTAGGAAAAATGTATTCAAAGCAAGGAAAAGACCAAGAAGCAGAAAGACTGTTTAAAGAGTATATAAAACTAGATGTAAAAGGACTACATCCAAGATTAGAACTAGGAAAATTGTATGTAAAGCAAGGAAAAGACCAAGAAGCAGAAAGAATGTTTAAAGAATGCATAGAACTAGATAAAAGTAATATGCATGCAAGATTAGAACTAGGAAAAATGTATTCAAAGCAAGGAAAAGACCAAGAAGCAGAAAAAATGTTTAAAGAATGCATAGAACTAGATAAAAGTAATATGCATGCAAGATTAGAACTAGGAAAAATGTATGTAAAGCAAGGAAAAGACCAAGAAGCAGAAAAAATGTTTAAAGAATGCATAGAACTAGATAAAAGCAACACGTATGCAAGATTAGAACTAGGAAGATTATATGCATTACAAGGAAAAAATGAAAAATCAAGTAAAATGTATGAGTATATATTAAAAAATATAGATGAAAGAGTATATGATGAAAAAAATAGAGCAAAACATTTTATGAAGCATATGCTCGATGACAAGAACAAAAAAATACATGGAGTTTTAAAAATAAATCCAATCGATATATTAAACAAAATAGATTTATCAAAAATAAAAAAACAAGTAGGATATATGAGTGATATCTATTGTATAAAAATGCAAGAATGTGGGTACCAAGGTGGTAGTCAAGGAGACGGACATACATTAGATTATATAACAATAATAACTATGCCAAATGATATATCTAAAATTTTAACAATATTTCCAAGTGATAAAATTGAAATAGAAGATAGAACAAAGGAAGAGGAAAGATAAAAAATATAGGAAAAAATAAAAAAATAAATAGAATTATCTATTTATTTTTTTTGAAAAATTATATATAATAACCCTATGAAATAAAATAAGTTAAATCTTTTACGCGGAGGAAAACAATGGAATTAGAAGAAGCAAAAAAACAAGTCAAAGAATTAAGAGAACAATTAGAATATCATTCAAGAAAATATTATGATGATGATTCACCAGAAATAACCGACTATGAATATGATATGATGAATAATAGATTAAAAGCTTTGGAAAAACAATTTCCTGAACTTATAACTCCAGATTCAGTAACTCAAAAAGTAGGTGGACATGTTAAAGAAGGGTTTAAACAAGTAGTACACGAAGTACCACTTCAAAGTCTTCAAGATGTGTTTTCTTTTGAAGAACTTGCCGAATTTGATGATAGGGTAAAAAAACAAGCAATAGAAGAAAACGAAGAACTAAATTATGTTGTAGAAACTAAAATAGATGGACTTTCTTGTGCTTTAGAATATGTAGACGGAATATTTGTAAGAGGAGCAACTCGTGGGAATGGTCTTATAGGAGAAGATATAACAGATAATTTAAGAACAATAAAAACGATTCCAAAAGTATTGCCAGAAAAAGTAAATATTATAGTAAGAGGAGAAGTTTTTATTGGAACAAAAGAATTTGAAAAATTAAATGAAGAACAAGAAATACTTGGAAAGCAATTATTTGCAAATGCAAGAAATGCAGCAGCAGGCTCTTTAAGACAACTTAATGCAAAAATAACAGAAGAAAGACCACTTGATATTTATATATTTAATATTCAAAGGTTAGAAGGAAACACTTTTAACTCACATTATGACCAATTAAATTATTTAGAAAAATTAGGATTTAATGTGAATCCAGTAAGAGTTTTTTGTAAGAATTTTGAAGAAGTAAAACAAGCAATAAATAAAATAGGTGAAGATAGAGAAAATCTATCATTTGGAATAGATGGAGCAGTTATAAAAGTTGATTCTCTAACTTTTAGAGAAAA
Organism: uncultured Clostridia bacterium; assembly: GCA_934154515.1. Lineage (GTDB taxonomy): Bacteria > Bacillota > Clostridia > TANB77 > CAG-508 > UMGS1663. Next base: position 4,385 of record CAKPGD010000064.1, on the reverse strand, counting down.
ATTAGGAACAACATATAAAACGCCACGTTGGGCAATTGCATATAAATACCCACCAGAGGCTAAAGAAACAACTTTAAAAGATATAGTTTGGCAAGTAGGAAGAACAGGAGTAATAACACCAATGGCAATATTAGAACCAGTAAAAGTAGCTGGTTCAACAATATCTAAAACAACACTTCATAACGAAGACTTTATAAAAGAAAAAGACTTAAAAATAGGAGATACAGTAGTAATTCAAAAACAGGGAGATGTTATACCAGAAGTCATTAAAGTTGTTACAGAAAAAAGAACAGGAAAAGAAAAAGAAACTAGTGCACCAAGTATGTGTCCAGTATGTGGAGCTCCAGCTGTAAGAGAAGAAGGAGAAGCTGCAATAAGATGCACAGGAATAGAGTGCTCAGCACAACTTCTTAGAGGAATAGAACATTTTGTATCTAAAGAATGTATGGATATAGACGGTTTAGGATATAAAATAGTAGAGCAACTAATAGATAAAGGATTAATAAAAAATATAGCAGATATTTATAATTTAACTTTAGAAGAAATTGCATCATTAAAGAAAAATGGAAAGAAATTTGCTTCGAACTTAATTAATGCAATAGAAAATAGTAAAAAACAAGACTTGTTTAATGTAATAAATGCATTGGGAATAAGACAAGTAGGAGTAAAAGCAGCTAAAGTTCTAGCAAAAAAATATAAAACAATGGATGCACTTATGCAAGCAAGTTTAGAAGATTTGTGTGAAGTTAGTGATGTTGGAGAAATAACAGCAAAAAATATATATGAATTTTTCAGACAAAATCAAACAATAGATATGATAGAAAGACTAAAAAATGCAGGAGTAAATATGACAGCAAATGAAGAAGAAGGAGTAGATGATAGATTTGCAGGAAAAACATTTGTACTAACAGGAGCTCTATCTAAATACACAAGAACAGAAGCAAGTAATATAGTGGAAAAATTTGGAGGAAAAACATCATCATCTGTTTCTAAAAAAACAGACTATGTTTTGGCAGGAGAAGATGCAGGTTCAAAATTAAAAAAAGCACAAGAATTAGGTGTAAAAATTATTTCAGAAGATGAATTTGAAGAAATGACAAAATAATGATTTGTAACGTAAATATAAACTTTTCGAAATATAAGAGAATAATAAAAAACAAGGAGAACAAAGATGAAATTTACATTAGAAAAATTTGAAGAAGATTTAGATGTGGGATATGAAATTTATTATACGTATGTGCGTAATAGATATTTGTTATTTAAAACAGCAGAAAATTGTTATACGCAAAAATTAATATCAGTACATGAAAAAAATCCTCAACCAGTTATGCAAATGCTAACCAAAAAGAGAGTAGAGGAAATGTTTCCATATATGGAAGATATAGAATATAAGCAAAAATAAAAATGTAACACCTTTTAAGGTGTTACATTTATTGTTTGATTATTTACATATATAACCATTCCAGGCTTACTGCCAGAAGGCTTTTTAACATTTCTAATATAACAATAATCTACAGGAACATTAGAAGAAAGTTTAGCTTTACTATGCTGAGCTGCAATTTTAGCACAGGTAATAATCGTTTCTTGACTAACTTTACTTCCATTACATTTTAATAATACATGGCTACCTCTAATATCTTTAGTGTGAAACCATAAATCTTCATTTTTTCCAAGCTTTGTAGTAATATAATCATTTTGTTTATTATTCTTACCTACAAATAAAGTAAAGCCATCAACATTATAAGTAATAGGTTCATATTCATCATAAACTTTTCTCTTATTTATTTTATTTCTCTTAACGTTAGAACTTTTAACATTATTTTTAAATAATACATTCTCAGAAATTTCACTATCAATTTCTTCAAGATCAGAAATAGAAGAGGCATTATCTAATTCATAGATAATACTTTCCAAATAGTCAAGTTCCTTATTTGCTTCCTCTTTTTGCATACTTACTATTTCTAAAGTATTTTTTAATTTATTATACTTCTTAAAGAACTTTTTAGCATTATAAGAAGGAGAAATACTCTTATCTAAAGGAATCTTTATAAGATTATTATTATCATAATAGTTTTCAAGTTCAATATAATCTACATTCGCATTATTATTTATTCTATAAAGATTTGCAGTAATAAGTTCGCCATAAATTCTGTACATATCCATGCTTTCACATTCTTCTAATTTAGAATTAATGCTATTAACTTTCTTAGTAATCTTTTTTAGCACAGAAAGAACAAGTTTAGAAAGATTATTTTTATAATTTTTAATAACTTCATCATTTTCTTTCTGATTATAAAAATCATCTAAAAAGAAATTTGTCTGAAGATTATTATTTTCATTTGCATCTTCTAATTGTTCTGTAAAGCTAATAGCATAATCAGAATTTACTATAACACAGCAGATTTTATTAGTACCTAAATTGTCTACTATATTTTTTATATAGGTATAAATAGCAGTTAAATCATCTTCAGAATAATTAATATCATTTATATTTAAATCATTTAATGCATTTAGTATGAAAGTTTTACTAATACCATTATAAGTATTAGGTATTATGCTAGAAAGTCTTTCATTATGAATAAGCTCAATAAAATCTTTTAAAGTAGAATTATAAAAATTTAATTTGTTGTCTGGTGGACTTATATATTCATGAGCAGGCAAAATATCTCTGCATGAATTAGAAAAACTGTCCAAATGTCTTAAACTATCTATAATCATATTCTTGTTATTTAAAAGAATTATATTACTATGTTTTCCCATAAGCTCTATAACAAGCCTTTTAGTAACAATATCATTAAGCTCATTATAGCTAACTAAATCTATATATACAATTCTTTCTAAGCCATTACTATAAATGTTAGTAATACGTGAACCAACTAAATGCTTTCTAAGAAGCATACAAAAATTAGGAGCATTAAGTGGATTGGGCTTACTACTTGTAGTCAAATTAATTCTATAATTATTAGAAGAAATAGAAATATTAAGAGCATAATTTTTTCCATTATTATAAACGCCCAAAATAATTTCATTTTTATTAGGTTCAAAAACTTTATTAATTTTACCACCAATTAAATTTTGTTCTAATTCACATACAACTTGTTTTGTTATAATTCCATCGAAAGCCATTAAAATCCTCCTAACATTTATATAAAATACCATATTTGTAGACATAAATACAAAATGCCTATATAATTATAAAACAAAAGTGAAAAAATAGCAACAAAAAGTGAAATTTCTATTGACATCCTAAGATTTATTGGAATATAATGCAGGAAAGACAGAAAGTTCATCAGGAGGAAACTAAAAAATGGAAAGCAATATCTTTTTTAAGACAAACGAAGACTATAAGAATATGAGTGATGAAGACTTAATAGAGGTTATTAAGGCTGGTGACAAAAGCGCGCTTGATTTTTTGATTAACAAATATAAAGAACTTGTTAATATGAAAGTTAGCAAATACTTTATAATAGGTGCAGAAAAAGAAGATATTGTGCAAGAAGGATTAATAGGACTTTATAAGGCAATAAAATGTTATAGTTCAGATAAACAAAACTCTTTCAAAACATTTGCTAATATGTGTATAGAAAGACAACTAATAACAGCCATAAAAACATCTAATAGACAAAAACATATGCCACTTAATTCTTATCTATCATTAAATGAGTCTGCATATGATAATGATGAAGAGACAAGCCTACTTGATACATTTGATTCACATCAAGTAGAAGATCCATTAGAAACAATAACAAAGCAAGAATATTATAAATCGGTAGAACTTGCAATAGATAAATCTTTAAGTAAATTTGAAAAGCAAGTATTAAATAGATACATACAAGGTGAAAGCTACATTCAAATAGCAGAAAAACTCGATACACCAGTAAAATCAATAGATAATGCTATACAAAGGATACGTAAAAAAGCAATTTCTAGTTTAAATATAAATGAATTATAATAAAATGGGCGTAATTTTAAAATTACGCCCATACGTATATAACATATATATGCTACCATAGCTCAGTTGGTAGAGTGCTACCTTGGTAAGGTAGAGGTCACGGGTTCGATTCCCGTTGGTAGCTCCATAATGCGTTTTCGTCGAACTCTTTGAAAGTATTGATACTACTAGAGTTTAAGAAAGCAAAAAGTGAATATTATTTCGCAAATATAAGTCGATTTAGTCGGCTTTATTTTTTTACTTTTAAATATCAAGATTGGTAAAAAAGTAAAAGATAGCCTCAAAATATTGAAAAAAGGAGGTTTTTGTGATATGATATCTACAGTTAAAAAAGAAATAGCAATAAGTAAAGAATCACATTCTAAGATTGAATGGGCTTGCACTTTTAGTAATTGTGAACCAAAGATAAAGAATGGTAATTTGAGAATGGTTG
>CAKPGD010000063.1 GCA_934154515.1 uncultured Clostridia bacterium | reverse complement strand
AGATATAGTACAATACAGTTATTTATTAAATTGGGTTATAATAACAACTATTCTTACAACTATTGTCGCATTTATTAATTTATTATTAACTGTAATAAGAAGATTTAAAGTTTTATTGACAGGAAATGGGATTGCTTTAGTTTTAGTCATAATATTTTCAAACTATTTTATACCAAAATATGGAATAGATGGAGTTAATACAAGTTTGATATTATCGTTATTAATAGAAAATGTGTATTTAATAGCTTTGGGATATATATATTTAAACAAATATTTTAAAGATAAAGGAAGAAAATAAAAATGAAAAAAATTTTAATTACTGGAGCAAGTGGGTTTGTTGGAAAATATTTGATAAAAGAATTCCAAAAAGAAAACTATGAAATAATAGCTTGTGATATTAATAAAAGTCATTTTTTTGATGAAACAGTATCTTACTATAATATAGATATTTTAGACAAGGATGCTGTAGAAAATGTAATTGGACAAAGCAAACCAGATTACTTAGTTAATTTGGCTGCTATTAGTTCAGTTGGAATGTCTTGGTTAATTCCTAAAAAAACTATGGAAGTTAATGTGTTAGGTAGTTTAAATATATTAGAAGCTGTTAAAAAATATTGCCCAAAATGTAAAGTGTTGTTAATAGGTTCAAGTGAAGAGTATGAAAGTAAAAATACACCTTTAAAAGAAGAAGACATGATTGATGCTAATAACCCTTATGGAATATCTAAAATAGCACAAGAAAATTTTGCAAAATTATACAAAGAAAAATATAACATACAAATTGTGTGTACTCGTTCATTTAACCATACAGGAATAGGTCAATTGGAACAATTTGTAATACCAAGTTTTTGCAAACAAGTAGCAGAAATTGAAAAAAGTGATAAAAAAGGAAAAATATATGTAGGAAATCTTTCAGCTTATAGGGATATATCAGATGTAAGAGATGTTGTAAAAGTTTATAAAAATCTATTAGAAAATGAAACAGATAAACTTATCTATAATGTTGGTTCAGGAAGAGCTTATAAAATAGAAGAGTTGTTAAAATATATCATATCTTTATCAAATCAAGAAATAGAGATAGTTATAGATAAAGAAAAATTCAGACCAATTGATATACCATATGTATGTTGTGATAATACAAAAACAGCAAAATACTTTGACAATACAGATATAAAAGAAACTATAAAAGAAATATATGAATATTACTTAGGAGGAAAATAAAAAATGAGTAATTTAAAAAATAAAATATTAAATTTTAGTATAAAACATTCAAAAAAGATAATGAAATATGTTCCAAGTCCAATAATAAAATTAGCAGAAAAAATAATTGTAAATAAGGGAAGCTATAAATTTGAAAGAGTAACTGAATTCAATAAAGACCTAAAAACTGGAATAAACTTTGTAGGTTATTTAAAAGCACAATCAGGGTTAGGACAAGGTTCTAGATTACTTTGTAGATCTATTAAAAAAAGTAAATATGATTTTGCTGCAATAGATACTAAATATGGAGAAACAAAATCATATAATGAAACAGAATTTGATAATGAACTAACAACAGAGTTCCCATATAATATAAATGTGTTTCATGTACAGCCACATACTAATTTTGAAGTAGCACTTTCTCAAATTGGAATTGAAAATTTAAAAGGTAGATATAACATTGGATATTGGGTATATGAAATAGAAGATATACCTAAAAAGTGGTATGATAGTTTTAAATATGTTAATGAAATCTGGACTCCATCAGAGTTTGTAACAAATGCATTTAAAAAAGTTTCACCTGTACCAGTTTATACGATTCCATATGGAATTGAAACTAAAAAGGATGAAAGTTTAACAAGAAAAGATTTTGAAATACCAGAAGATAAATTTGTATTTTTATGTTTATATGATCCTAAAAGCTCAGTAGAAAGAAAAAACCCTCAAGCTGTAATTAGAGCATTTAAAAAAGCCTTTGAAAATGACGATAAAGATGTATTTTTAGTTATAAAAATGAATAAAGGAACTCAAGAAAATATAGATGAATTAAAGGATGAGTTACAAGGAATTAATAACTACAAAATAATAACAGATGTTTTACCAAATGAAACATTATATAGCTTAATATCTTTGTGTGATGTTTATGTTTCTTTACATAGAAGTGAAGGTTTTGGATTAGTTATGGCAGAGGCAATGTCTTTAGGAACAGTATGTATTGCAACTAACTATTCTGCAAATATCGATTTCATGAACAAGGATAATTCTTTACTAGTAAATTATAAAATGGTTCCAGTAGGAATAAAAAACCACTATTTATATCAATATAATGATTTGTGGGCTGATGCAGATGTAGAACAAGCAAGTAAATATATGGTACAATTATATAAAGATAAGGAATTATATAATAGACTTAAAGAAAATGCTAAGAAATACATCTCAGAAGAATTTTCAATAGCTAAAAGTGCAGAAAAAATAGAAAATAGAATAGATCAAATAATTAAAGAAAATAATTTTTAGAAAAATATGAAAGTAAAAATAATTAGAAAAGGAATAGGAAAAAATGGAAATAACACTAACATTGATAAGATATTTTTTATTGTACTGCATAATAATATCAGAAAGTGTATTTATTTCGTATAAAACAAATAAAAAAATTGAATACACATTACCAATAAACTTTGGAATAACAATATTAGTATTGTACATATTTGGACTGTTTGAAGGCCTAAAATATGGAGTATATGTTATAGCAATACTAAACCTAATATTAGGAATATATACAATAATAAAAAATTGGAAAAATAAAGAAAAAATAAAAGAAAAAATACTAACACCAGGTTTTGCATTTTTTACAATAGTATTTTTTGTATTAATGATAACAACATACAGTAAAAATTTAGTAGATTATGACCACTATTTTTATAGAAGTTTTAATGCAAAAACAATGTTTTACACAGACACTATGAGCAGAGGCTACAAAGAACTATATCATCCAGGAATAACATTAATAGAGTACTTCTTTATGAAAATAATAGGAGTATATATTCAAGGTGTAGAAGCATTTGCAGTACAATTATTTGGATTTGCATTATTATTACCATTGTTTGACAGAATAAATAAAACAAAATTTATAAACACAATTATAACAATGGTTGTAATATGTGTACCAGCAGTGTTTGCTAATTTAATATTCTATGAAGGAGCATATCCAGATGCACTATTAGGATTATTAATTGGTTACAGCGTATATATATTATGTGTGGAAAAGGACAATAAATTCAAAACACTATCAATTGTAATAGCGTTAATGGTATCAACAATATTAAAACCAATAGGATTTTATATTTCAGGAATAGTAATAGGAATATATATATTAGTTGCACTATTTAACTATAAGAGTATAAAACAATTCTTTAAATCTAGAGAATTAAAAAATATTTTAATATTTTTACTAGCAATAATCATTATGTTCTTATCATGGACTATATTTACAAAAATAAATAATAAATATAATGATGGAACAAGAGGAAACGATAGTGCCAGAGTAGAAGGAAATCCTATAGGTTATGTTTTAAAAAGTATAGCTACAACAACATTAGGATATTATGAAGAAAATCATGATTCTGCAGATTCAAATAATGAACTAATACCTAAAGTATACTCTTTATACTCAACTGTAGGAATAGTAAGACTTACATTGTATGGATGTATAGTAGTTCTAATGGTATCTGCAATATTAACATACAAGTATGTAATAAAAAAAGAAAATAAAGAGCAATACAAAAATTGGATAATGGCATTAACAATAGGGCTTACAATATATTTATTGTTTTTACAATTGTGCTATGTTGTAAAATTCTCAACAGAGGAAATGTTAGATCACGCAGGACTTAATAGATATCTTCCAACATTTTTACTTGGAATGTTATATTTTATAGTAGCAGTTTCAATAAAAAATATGGATGAAAAAAATGATAGAAAGGTAAATTATCTAATATTAATAGCTATAATAATAGCGTTTACACCATTACAATCAATAGCAAATGTAAGTATAACTTCTGGAATATATAATATAAATTCAGTTGAATATACTAATAATGGTAGAATACCTGCAAGAGAAATAGAAGAAAAAGTAGAAGAAGATGCACAAATAATAGGAATATCTATGAATAAAGATAAAGATATATTCAACTGGATGATAAAATACTATTTATGTCCAAACCATAAAGTAGATGTGTACAATGAACTAACAGAGAAAACAATAGAAGCAATGAAAGAAAAAATACTAGAAAACGATGTGAATTATTACATTTATATAGTAAGTACAGAAGTTGACAAAAAAATACTTTTAAAAGAAGGACTAGGAATACAAACAAATTTAAAAGAAGGAACTTTATATAAAGTACAAAAACAACAAGATAATATAATATTGGAAGAAAAATAAAAGCAAACACACGAAATATTGCATTTCGTGTGTTTATTTTTTTGTGTAATTGTTAAAAATAACATCTTGTAATGTTTGCTCAAAGGCACTTTCATGAGAACTTGTAGAATCTGTTGAGCAAGAGCTTGCACTCATCATATTTTTCTGTTGCTTAGAAGGCCAATCATAAGAAGATTTATTTGTTCTATTGTCAGTAGAAATTTTTTGAACAATATTTGTCTTCTGAGATTTTTGAGAAAAATCAACTTTAGGCTTCTCAGGAAAGAAATTTAAATATGTTGAGGCACATTCATAAAGTGTACGAAGCTTCATAAAAATCCTCCTTAAAAAAATAAAATTAAGCTTATAAAAATTATAACACAAATTACTTAAAAATACAATAAAAGCTTGCAATAAATAAGGTAAATAGATATAATATAAAAGGAATTTTACAATGGGGGAAAGAAAAACATGAAAAAAATAAGTATAATAATACCAGCATATAATGAAGAAGAATCATTACCATTTTTATACGAAAGATTAGATAAATTAATGAATGAAATAAAAGATTATGAATTCGAAGTACTATTTATAAATGATGGAAGTAAAGATAAAACAATAAAAATAATAAAAGAACTAAGAGAAAAAGATAAAAGAATAAGCTATGTGGACTTTTCAAGAAACTTTGGAAAAGAAATAGCAATGCTTGCAGGACTGGACTATGCAACAGGAGACTGTGTAATATTTATGGATGCAGACCTTCAAGATCCACCAGAATTAATACCAGAATTAATTAAATATTGGGAAGAAGGATATGACGATGTATATGCAAGAAGAAGATCAAGAAAAGGAGAAACATGGCTAAAAAAATTCACATCAAAAATGTACTATGAAGTATTACAAAGCCTAACAAGAGTAGAAATACAAAAAGACACAGGAGACTTTAGACTATTAGATAGAAGATGTGTTAATGCCCTAAAAAAATTAAGAGAATCACAAAGATGCTCAAAAAGTATGTTCAGTTGGATAGGATACAACAAAAAAGAAGTTTTATATGATAGAGATCCACGTATTGCAGGAAAGACAAAGTGGAATTATAAAAAACTAGTGGACCTTGCAATAGATGGAATAACATCATTTACAACGTCACCACTTAGAGTATCAACATACCTTGCAATACCAACATTTTTAATGCTATTTGTATACTTTATATATGTAATAGCAAAATGCATAATTACAGGAGTAGTAATGCAAGCATTTCAAGCAATAATATTACTAATATTATTCTTTGCTGGAATGCAAATAATGTTATTTGGAATTGTAGGAGAATACTTAGGAAGAATATTTAACGAAACAAAAAACAGACCATTATATTTTGTTAACGAATATAATGGAATAAAAGAAATGAATAATTAAAAGTGGTAATTTAGATATAAATAGGAGAAAACAAATTAATGGAAAATGAAGAAAATAAATTAATTCGTCCAGAACTAGAAAACAAACAAGAAGAAATAATGGAAAAATCTTTAAGACCAAAATTTTTAAAAGAATATATAGGACAAGACAAAGTAAAAGAAAATATGAAGGTATACATAGAAGCTGCAAAAAAAAGAAAAGAAGCATTAGACCATGTTTTATTATATGGACCTCCAGGACTTGGAAAAACTACACTTGCAGGAATCATATCAAACGAAATGGGGTCAAATATAAAAATAACATCAGGGCCAGCAATAGAAAAGCCTGGAGATTTAGCAACACTACTTACAACACTTTCAGAAAATGATGTCTTATTTATAGATGAAATACATAGACTAAGCAAAAGCATAGAAGAAATACTATATCCAGCAATGGAAGACTATGTATTAGACATAATAATAGGAACAGGAGCTTCAGCAAAATCTATAAGACTAGATTTACCGAAATTCACGCTAATAGGAGCAACAACAAAAGCAGGAGCATTAACAACTCCATTAAGAGATAGATTTGGTATAGTAGATAAACTTAATTACTATACTGAAGGAGAACTAGTTGGAATTATAAAAAGAACGAGTCGTGTACTTGAAATGGAAATAACAGAT
>CAKPGD010000062.1 GCA_934154515.1 uncultured Clostridia bacterium | reverse complement strand
TCCGTCCAGCACTATATATAAAATAGACAGAAAAATATATAAAAGAGAATACAAAAATAAAATTTAGAAACAAAAAAATTACAATTATGATAAATTGTAAAATAAAATTATGTAAAAACATTATTAGTAAAAAGCAGGTAAAACATTGCCTAAACAATAACTTTCTTATAAAATTAAATAAAAATGTAAAGGAGCAAAAGAGAAAATGAATAAGAAACTAATTAAAAATCAAAAAGCCATAACACTAATAAGCTTAGTAGTAACAATAGTAGTATTAATAATATTAGCGGGAGTAGCAATAAGCTTAACATTAAGTCAAAATGGAATATTTAACAAAGCCAAGGAGGCAAGAAGACTACAATTAGAAGCAGAATATAGAGAAAAAATAGGAACAGATATACTTGATGCACAAGTAGAAGCAATATCAAAAAATGAAGAACTAGAAGATGCACAAATAAAAGATATCATATCAAAATATGGAGAGTTACAAGAAGATGGAGATACAATAAAAATAAAAGATAGTGATATTCAAGTAAGTTTAAAAGATATTTACAATGGAACAACAAGCTCAACAGGAGGAAACTATACAGAAAGTAAAAAAAGAATAGAAGAACTAGAAAAACAAATAGAAGATATAAAAAATTCATTAGCCAATGCAATAACAAATGCAGGAGTAGAAACATCCAAAGATGACAATATAGATACTATAATAGGAAATATTTCAAAAATTGGTAATTCAGAAGGAATTACGATAACATTGGATGGAAATCTTAGTGGAGATGTAGAATTTGGAGCAGGAGCTGTAACTTCAGGAAAAGCAGCAGTAAATGCAACTATACCACTTGCAGGATATTCTACAGCAGTTGTAAATAGTGGAACTTTTACAATAGATGGAGTTGACTATACAAGTGAAAGTGGAACAATAGATATAAGCAATGCTACAACAGGCATATTAAAAACAAATGCTTCTTATTATGAATCACACAATAAATCATTTAGTTGGACAAGAACATTCAATGGTGCATCAGTAACTTTAAAATAACAATAAAAATCTAGCAAACTTAAAATATTTGCTAGATTTTTTATGCTATTTTAATTCAACAACAGTAACGCCCATTTCACCTTCACCAAAAGTACCAAGCCTAAAACTTTTAACATGAGGATTTTTTCTTAAAAAAGAATGAATTCCTTCACGAAGTTTGCCAGTACCTTTTCCATGAACAATTCTAACTGTTTGAAGTTTAGAAAGTTCACAGTCATCTAAATATTTATCAATAACAAAACAAGCTTCTTCAACATTTTGTCCGATAACATTGATTTCTGTACTAACAGTTTTAGATTTAAAAGAAGAATTATTTCGCTTTGAAATACTACTGTTTAAAACTTTATTAGCCTTATTTTCTGAAACTATTTCAATAATATCACTAATATTTACGTTCATCTTAGCACTACCAATTTGAACTTGAATTTTATCTTTTTTACCAGATAAAGAAGTTATAGTTGCAATGTCATTGAAATTATTAAGTCTTACTCTCAAGCCGGTTTTCAACATTTCTTTATTGAACTGTGGAAAACTAGAATTACCAGAACCTTTGGTGTTATCTAAATTGCTTTTATACAATTTATTTAAAGAAGTGTTTAATTCATTTCTAGAATTATTAACTTTCTTCATAGAAGTATTTCTTAGTTCTCGTATAATACCTCCAAGTTCACTATCTGATAATGTATCTATGTTATACTCGTCCAAAACTTTCCACTTCTCAGCAATTTCTTCAATATCTTTAATAGAAGAATTAGCTTCTTCTTTAGCAGTAAGAATTATATTTTGAGCTTCTTGTTTTGCTTTTTCAATAGCTTTAAAGTCAATATCCTTTTTTAAATTTAATTCATTTTCCAATTTTTTTCTTAAAGATTCTGCTTGAGTTAAATTTTTAGAAGTTTCTTCTTTTTGCTTTTCAATTTCTAATTTATCATCATATATATTTTTTAAAAGCTCTTCTATATTAATATTATCTTCCTTTAAAAATGTTTTAGCATTATCAAGAATCTCCTGTGGAAGACCTAATTTACTGCTAATTGCAAATGCATTACTTTTACCAGGAATACCAATTAAAAGTTTATAAGTTGGCTTTAAATTTTCAATATCAAATTCAGAACTTGCATTCTCGAATCCTTCTGTAACTAAAGCGTATTCTTTAATTTCATGATAATGAGTAGTTGCAATAGTTAAGCAACCAGTTTTATTTAAATATTCTAAAATAGCGGTAGCAAGGCTAGCCCCTTCAATAGGGTCTGTTCCAGAGCCTAATTCATCAAGTAAAACAAGAGAATTAGAAGTAACTTTGTTAATAATGTTAGTAGTATTAAGCATATGTGCAGAAAAAGTACTTAAAGACTCTTGAATACTCTGTTCATCTCCAATATCAGCGAAAATATTGTCAAAAACATAAATACTGCTGTTTTCACTTGCAGGAATGTGAAGACCACTACAAGCCATTAAAGTAAGAAGACCAGTAGTTTTTAAGCTCACAGTTTTACCACCAGTATTAGGCCCTGTAATAATTAAAGAATTATATTTTTTACCTATTTCAATATCAATAGGAACAACCACGTTTTTATCAATTAAAGGATGACGAGCCTTTTCTAAATAAATAAATTTATCTTCATTAATATTAGGAAGATTAGCATTCATAGAAATAGAAAGTTTTGCCTTGGCAAAGATAAAGTCTAGCATTCCAATTAATCTAATATTATTATCAAGTTCGTTAGTAATAGGGAAAAGAAGTGCAGACAATTTTTCTAATATTTTTTCTATTTCAATAGATTCTTCAATTTTTAGATTACTAATTTTATTATTTAATTCAAACACTGACATAGGTTCAACAAAAATAGTAGAGCCACTAGAAGATACATCATGTATAAAGCCTTTAACATTTCCACGGAATTCTTCTTTTACAGGAATAACATATCTATCATTACGGATAGTAACAATAGCTTCCATAATATATTTAGAATAAGTAGAAGAATGAATCATATTGTTCAAAGTATCTTTAATTTCATTTTCAAACTTTCTTCTATTTCTACGAAGAGAAGAAAGAGCAGTGGAAGCATCATCAGCAATAGCATCTTCATCTAATATAGAATAAAGAATAGAATCCTCTACTTTTTTATTATTATATAATGAAGAAAAATAAGTATCTAAAATAGGAAATTTAGATAAATCAAATTCCTCATCTAAATAGAAGTATTCCTTTAGTTCCCTAGATAATTTTAATATTCTAGCAACATCAAGTAAATTTTTAGCGTTTAAAGAATTAGAACTTTCTAGATTTTTAATGCTAAGCTCTATCTTAGGGATTTCGCCAATAGGAAGATTCCCTTTACGATAAATTAAAGTTACTGCTTCAGAAGTTTCGTCTAATAGCTTTTGTACTTTAGTAACTTTAAAAGAAGGTAATAATTCTTTGCAAAGATTTTTACCTATATAAGTAGAAGCTTGTTTTTCAAGAAGCTCTAATATTTTATTATATTCTAATTTTAAATAGTTTACATTCATAATTTCAAGTCCTTTCAATACCTATATTATCGCATAAAATTAGTAAAAAAACAACAAAAATGAGCAATTCATGCTAGAAATTGCTCATTTTATGTGTGGTATTACTACTTGCCAGATTTTACTTGCTCGCACTGCTGGTTACCAACAGTACAAGATGTTTTACATGCACTCTGGCAAGAAGTCTGACACTCACCACAGCCACCGTGCGCAACGGTAGTTACCAAATTGCGCGTATTAAGAGTTTTGATATGTTTCATAACTCTTTTCTCCTTTCGAAATGAAAAGCATTGTTTACGGGTAACAATACCTATTATACAAGATAAAAATAAAAAAAGCAACAAACATTTCAATTTTATGTAAAATTTTCAAAAACTTTCTAAATATGTGTTGACATACGGCTAAAAGCGTTGTATAATAAAGAAGCATGTAAAAACAGCGTTGAAGTAGAATGTGGCTACATCCTTACATCCGTAAGGAATGGAGGGAACTTCTATGGAGTATGTCATGGCTAAGACCAGGCGGTAAGTTTTATAATAATAAAAGCACTTATCCAAGGATTTATCATGCAATCATTGGATTTTATATTGGTAAAATAAGAAACACCAGGGTGCGTTTTAAAACTTCCGACCAACAAAAAAGAAAAAGGAGGAAAAATCAATGGCAACATCAAACAAAGTAGGAAGTGAGAAAATGAGAATAAGACTAAAAGCTTATGATGCACAACTTATAGAAAAGTCTGCTGAACAAATAGTAGAAACTGCTAAAAGAACTGGATCAAAAGTATCTGGACCTATTCCATTACCAACAGAAAGAGAAATCGTAACTATATTACGTTCTCCACACAAACACAAAGATTCAAGAGAACAATTTGAAATGAGAACACATAAAAGAGTTATAGATATTCTTTACCCAACACAAAAAACAGTTGATAGTTTAATGAAAATAGATTTACCAGCTGGTGTTGATATCGAAATCAAGTTATAATAATGTAACTTAAAACTTCTTAATAAAGAAGAAAAACAAAAAAATAATAAAAGCAGAAAGTTGAAAGCTTAAACAAATATATTTTAAACTTTTTAATTTTCAAAACCAAGCTGGTTACAAAAAATAATCAGCCAATAGTTAGGAGGAAAGAAAAAATGAGTAAAACATTAATAGGAAAGAAAGTTGGAATGACTCAAATATTTGATGAATCAGGAAAAGTTATTCCAGTAACAGTTATAGAAGCAGGACCATGTACTATAGCACAAGTAAAAACAGTAGAAACTGACGGATACAATGCCGTACAATTAGGTTTCGGAGATGTAAAAGAAAGAAAAGTAAACAAACCAGAAAAAGGACACTTTGCAAAAGCAGGTGTTACACCTAAAAAACATTTAAGAGAATTCAGAGTAGATTCAGTAGAAGGATTAACAGTAGGAAACGAATTAAAAGCTGACGTATTTGCAGCTGGAGATAGAGTTGACGTACAAGGAACTTCTAAAGGAAAAGGATTCCAAGGTGTTATAAAAAGACATGGACAAAGTCGTGGACCAATGGGACATGGATCTATGTATCATAGAAGACCAGGTTCAATGGGACCAACATCAACTCCAGGTAGAGTATTCAAAGGTAAAAAATTACCAGGACACATGGGAGTTGAAACAGTTACAATACAAAACTTAGATGTAGTAGCTGTAGATACAGATAAAAATGTAATATTAGTAAAAGGTAGTGTACCAGGAGTTAAAGGTGCCATCTTAAAAATAAAAATGAGTGTAAAAGCATAAGGAAGGAGGAAGAAAGATGCCTAAAATAGACGTATATAATATAGAAGGAAAGAAAGTTAGCGACGTAGAGCTAGCAGAAAATATATTTGGAATTGAACCAAATGAAGCAGTTGTACATAGTGTATTAGTTAACTATTTAGCTAATCAAAGACAAGGTACACAAAGCACAAAAACAAGAAGCGAAGTTCGTGGTGGTGGAAGAAAACCATGGAGACAAAAAGGAACAGGTAGAGCAAGACAAGGTTCTATAAGAGCTCCACAATGGATTAAAGGTGGTATTGCTTTAGGACCAAAACCACGTTCATACTACTACACAGTTAATAAGAAAGAAAGACAACTTGCTGTTAAATCAGTATTAAGTTCAAAAGTATTAGAAAACGAATTAGTAGTTGTAGATTCTTTAGATATGAAAGAAATCAAAACTAAAGAAATGGTAAAAGTTTTAAATAACTTAAAAGTAGAAGGTAAAACATTAATGTTATTACCAGAAAAAAATGAAAACGTACAAAAATCTGCAAGAAACATTGAAGGAGTTAAAACAACACTTGTAAACACAATAAACGTATATGATTTATTAAAATACAAAAACTTAGTTGTAACTCTAGACACTGTTAAGAAATTAGAGGAGGTGTATGCATAATGAGACCAGAAGATATTATTATAGCACCTGTTATAACAGAAAAAAGCAATGATGGTATGCAAGAAGGTAAATATACTTTCGAAGTAAACAAAAAAGCTACAAAAGTTGATATTGCAAACGCAGTAGAAAAACTATTTGAAGTAAAAGTATTAAAAGTAAATACAGTTACTGTAAAAGGTAAAACAAAAAGAATGGGAAGATATGAAGGAAAAACTTCAGATTGGAAAAAAGCTATCGTAACAATCGATACAAATCCAGCAGACAAAACATATCTTACAAAAGGCGGAAAAGCTACAAAAATGACTAAGAAATACAAAGATTCAATTGATGAATTTATGGGAGCTTAGTAATTAAAAAAATAAAGATAGCGAGAAAGAACTCGGATAACAAAAAATATCTGCTAATGCGGGGCAGGAAAAAAACCGTAAATAAAAAGGAGAAAGCGAGGATGAAACTTTCAAAAACGAGTATTGCTAGGAAAGCAAGGAGAAAAAGCCGAGAAGTACGTTGGTACGTCGCAGGATTTTGAAGTGAAGCTTGACAACGCAAGACGAAGTTTTTCAAAGTTTCGAAAGAAAAAATGGGAATGAAACATTTTAGACCAGTAACTCCATCACTAAGAAACATGACAGTTTCTACATTTGATGAAATAACAAAGAAAACTCCTGAAAAATCTTTATTAACAGTAAAGAAAGAAAAAGCAGGAAGAAACTCATATGGTAGAATAACTGTAAGACATCAAGGTGGAGGAAACAGACAAAAATATAGAATAATTGATTTTAAAAGAAATAAAGATGATATGCCAGCAACTGTAATTGGTATCGAATATGATCCAAACAGAAGTGCAAATATCGCATTAATCGAATATGAAGATGGAACAAGA
>CAKPGD010000061.1 GCA_934154515.1 uncultured Clostridia bacterium | reverse complement strand
ACATAGTAGTGTGAATTTTGTGTATATAACATGTTAATAATTAACTTATTCACATTTTTAATTTTTAAGTGTTAATAACTTAACAAATTATCCACTAACTTATCAACATGAAAAAGCCTGGGGAAATAAAGTATTAACATACTTATCCACACAATCCACAATATCTATTACTACTACTACTAAAATTATTTAATATTTATAAAGGAGTCGGATGAAAAATGAAAATCGTTTGTGAAAAAGAAAAAATACTTAAAGCTATTAATTCCGTAACAAAAGCGGTAGCTTCTAAAACAACAATGCCTATATTAGAAGGTATATTAATTCAAACAAATGACAAAGAAGTAAAATTAACAACCTATGATTTAGAAATAGGTATAGAATATATAATAGATGCAGATGTAAAAGAACAAGGAGCAACAGTAGTAAATGCAATAATGTTTAGTGAAATTATAAGAAAATTACCAGATACAGATATAAAAATTTCATTAAATGAACAAAATTTATTAGTAATTGAATGTGAAGGTTCTTTATATAAATTAGCAACTATGAATCCAGATGAATTTCCAGAATTACCACAAATAAATGTAGAAAATTCTATAGAAATAGAACAAAATTCATTAAAAGATATGATAAGAAAAACAATATTTGCAGTAAGTAATGAAGAAAATAGACCAATATTTACAGGATGTTTATTTGAAATAAAAAATAATAAACTAAATGTAGTAGCAATAGATGGATTTAGACTTGCTTGGAAAAGTAAATTCTTACAAAATAGTAGCAACGACTTTGCAGCAGTTATTCCAGGTAGAACATTAAATGAAGTAAATAAAATAATATTAGATTCATTTGATACTATAAAAATAGGAATAGCAAAAAATCAAGCACTATTTGAAATGGAAAATTGTAAATTAGTTACAAGATTATTAGACGGAGAGTTTTTAAATTATTCAAGTGTAATTCCAGAAAATTGGGAAACAAGAATAAGAGTAAATAGAAATTCATTACAAAACTGTTTTGAAAGAATTAGTTTAATATCATCATCAAGTATAGAAAAAGAAAAGAAATATCCAGTAAAAGTATCAATAGATATAGGAAAAGTTACTATTTCTTGTACAAACCAAACAGGAGATGCAAAAGAAGAAATATATACATCAACAGAAGGTCAAAATCTAGAAGCTGGATTTAATCCTAAATATTTCTTAGATGCACTTCGTGCAATAGATGATGAAGAAATATTTGTAGATTTTGGTACAAGCATATCACCATGTATTATAAGACCAGTAGATGAGGGAGATTACAGATACATGATATTACCAATAAGACTTAAAGACTAAAAGTGGAGGTGAGAAGTTGGAATTAGAAGTTATATAATAAAAGTTATTCACAAGTTATTAATAAATTGTGGAAAACTATATCTAATATATATTAAAATTAATATTCAACTTCAAACTCTAACATATATATGTACATAAAAAAAATTAAATTAACTAATTTTAGAAATTATAAAGAACAAGAAATAGAATTCGAAAAAAATATAAATATATTTTATGGAGATAATGCTCAAGGAAAAACAAATATAATAGAATCTATATTTATGTGTTCACTTGGAAAATCATTTAGAACAAATAAAGATGCAGAAGTAATTAAATTTAATGAAGAAAATACATCTATAATTACAGAATATGAAAAAAGTGATAGAGATGGTAAAATAAAAATAGAATTAAACAATAAAAAAAGCATTTATGTAAATGGAATAAAAATAAAAAAATTAAGTGAATTATTAGGAAATATAAATACAGTATTATTTACTCCAGAAGATATAAATATATTAAAAGATACACCGCAAAAAAGAAGAAGATTTTTAGATATAATGATAGGTCAATTAAGACCAAACTATGTTCATTTACTAAATATGTATAATAAAACATTAGAACAAAGAAATAATTATTTAAAACAAATAAAATTAGAAAATAAGCCAGAAGAAATGCTTGAAATATGGGATGAAAAACTAGCAGAATATGGCGAAAAAATATATATTTATAGAAATGAATTTATAGAAAAAATAAAAAGCAAAATAAATAAAATACATAATGGAATAACAGATGAAAAAGAAGAGTTAAAAATAGAATATATTTCTAATTGCAATAATAAAGAAGAATATTTAAATTTATTAAAAGAAAGAAGAAAAGTAGATATAATAAGAGGAAATACTACAAAAGGAATACATAGAGATGATTTTAATATTTATATAAATGATAAATTAGTAAATATATATGGATCACAAGGGCAAAATAGAACAGTAGTATTATCTTTAAAAATATCTGAACTTCAAGTAATTTATGATGAAATAGGAGAATATCCAATATTATTACTTGATGATTTTATGTCAGAGCTTGATGAAAAAAGAAGAAGAAATTTTTTAGAAAATATAAAAAATACACAAGTAATAATAACATGTACAGACAAAATAGAAATTCCAAATTTAGATTATAAAATATATAATGTAAAAGAAGGAACTGTTAATAAATAAAATTTTATAAAAAAACTTGCAAAAAAAATGCAAAAGATATAAGATGGTTATCAACAGATAATTAATAATATGTGGATAACTAAAAGATAAGGAAGGTATAAATATGGAAAAATATGAACACAAGTATGGTGCAGAACAAATACAAGTACTAGAAGGTCTAGAAGCAGTAAGAAAAAGACCTGGTATGTACATAGGAAGTACATCATTAAGAGGTCTTCATCATATGGTATATGAAATAGTAGATAACTGTGTTGATGAAGCATTAGCAGGTTATTGTACAGAAATTAATATACAAATAGAACCTGGAAATATTATATCAGTACAAGATAATGGTAGAGGTATCCCAGTAGACATACATCCTAAAACAAAAATATCAGCTGCAGAAACAGTATACACTGTTTTACATGCTGGTGGTAAATTTGGAGGAGATAGCGGATACAAAGTATCTGGAGGACTTCATGGAGTTGGTGCTTCAGTAGTAAATGCATTATCTACTTGGACAGAAGTAACTATTGAAAGAGATGGCGGAAAATATGAAATGAAATTCGAAAAAGGAAAGACAGTAGAGCCATTAAAAAGAATAGCAGATTCTAAAAAAACAGGTACAAAAGTTAGATTTTTAGCAGACAATACTATTTTTGAAAGTCTAAACTATGACTATGAAACACTAGAAACAAGATTTAGAGAAATGGCTTTCTTAACAAAAGGTTTAAAAATAACAATTGAAGACTTAAGAGAAGAAACACCTAAAAAAGCAGAATTTCATTTTGAAGGTGGACTAATTTCATTTGTAGAATTTTTAAATAAAAATAAAGAAAAATTACATAAAGATCCAATATATATTGATAAAATAGATGGAGAAGTTCCAGTTGAAATAGCTTTCCAATATACAACAAGCTATTCAGAAAATATTTATACTTTTGTTAATAATATTAACACAATAGAAGGTGGAACACACTTAGAAGGATTTAAAAGAGCTATTACAAAAACATTTAATGATTATGCAAGAAGTCATAATTTATTAAAAGAAAAAGACTCTAATTTATCAGGAGAAGATATAAGAGAGGGAATAACAGCAGTAGTTTCTGTAAAAGTAAAAGAACCTCAATTTGAAGGACAAACTAAAACAAAATTAGGAAATAGTAATGTTACAGGAATAGTTCAAAGCTTAGTAAACGAAGCTTTAGCAGAATTTTTAGAAGAAAATCCATCAGTAGCAAAAGCAATTCTTGAAAAATGTATTAGTGCATATAGAGCAAGAGAAGCAGCAAGAAAAGCAAGAGACTTAGTAAGAAGAAAAAATTCATTAGAAACAACAACACTTCCTGGAAAATTAGCAGATTGTAGTAGCAAAAATCCAGAAGAATGTGAAGTATATATAGTCGAAGGAGACTCTGCCGGAGGAAGTGCTAAACAAGGAAGAGATAGACGTTTTCAAGCAATACTTCCATTATGGGGAAAAATGCTTAACGTAGAAAAAGCAAGAGCAGATAAAATATATGGAAACGATAAATTAAATCCAGTTATATTAGCAGTAGGAGCAGGAATAGGAGCAGATTTTGATATAACAAAAATACGTTATGGAAAAGTAATAATAATGGCCGATGCCGACGTAGATGGAGCACACATAAGAACTTTATTATTAACATTCTTCTTTAGATATATGAGACCATTAATAGAAAATGGAAATGTATATTTAGCACAACCACCACTATATAAATTATCTAAAAAAGGAATGGAAGATGTATATTGCTATACAGACGAAGACTTAGATAAAGCATATAAAGAACTAGAACAAAAAGGAATTGCAAGAGAACAATTAGGATTACAAAGATATAAAGGTCTAGGAGAAATGAACCCAGAACAATTATGGGAAACAACAATGGATCCAGCAAATAGAATATTAGTAAAAGTAACTATGGAAGATGCAATAAAAGCAGATGAAATATTTACAATACTAATGGGAGACGATATAGAACCACGTAGAGAATTTATACAAAAAAATGCTAAATATGTTAGAAACCTAGATATTTAATATTGAAATATTATGTATATTATGATAAAATATACATAATATTTTTTTGTTTAATAATGTATAGAAAAAGTAACTTAAAAATTTTTTTAACAATATGGGAGGAAGCAAGATGTATATAATAAAAAAATTACAAGTTCTAGAAAAAGAAAATGTTAAAGAAAGCATTATAAAGGCATGTACTAAATATGAAAAAAAGGCTATTGTTTTTGATGAAGATACTTATAAAAAAATAAGAACAGCTCGCCCAGAACGGGTAAAAAATGTGATTCCTATAAGAGGAGTCAAGATAGTAGAATATACAAATGAGGAAGGTTTAGAACTATATGCATATGATTCTTTAAATGAAAGTTTTGCTGTGGTTTGGAAACGTATTAATAATTTATATTTATTAGACCAAATGAGGTACAAAAATAAAGTAGAAGAAATAGATATAAATTATGAAATACATGAAATGGTTAAGTATATTTCTATCGCATTATTAAAATTGAAAAAAATATAAATATATTTTTAATTAAATGCACGTAAGAGAGTTTTCTCTTACGTGCATTTATCATATAAAGCTAATATTAACTTTCAGCTCAAACTATTATTCCTAATTTTCTCACCTAATATACATTACTGCATAAATAAGCAATAAACCAAAAATAATAATCACTTGCTCGACTATAAATACACACATAATAACTGTATTCATCCTAAAAGGACTATTAACAACCATGTATTATATAAATATAATCTTAACTCCAATATATTATTTATCATTTAACCATATATATAAATACAAAATATAATAAAATAAAATAAAATATAATGTAAAAATATAGCTTGCAAACAAATAATATATTCTTCATCGCCGACATAATATAACCTAAAATTAAATTAAGCCATATTACATCTTTGCTCGAATAATAAAAAGCTAATTAAAACCTAATATTACTCTTAGTTAGGCTAATATTAACCTTACAATAGTATTATGTGCAAAAATAAAAAATATATTCAAAAAAATAAAAATAATAAAAAATAATAAATAATAATAAATAAAAAATAATAACAAATAAAATAATAAATAAGATATAATAAATAATTAAAAAATTTTAATAAAAAATAATAAAAAATTTAAAAATAAATAAAATTAAAGTAGATAAAAAATAAATAGGAGAACAACTATGAAAAACAAAATAATAAAAACAAATAAAAATTATACATATGACATCTTAAAAAATGATTTATTTTTTTTAAAATATGAATATAATTTATTTAAAATAAAATCAATAGGAAAAAGTACATTAGGAGAAGAAATATATTATATAAAATTAGGAGAAGGTGACAGAAAATTATTTATAAATGCATCACATCACGCAAACGAATGGATGACAAGCTTAATAACAATGATGTTTATAGAAAAATATATAAATTTATATAAAAATAAAGAAATATATAAAGGGAGAAATATAAATGAATTATGGAATAGAACAAGTATATATATAGTACCAATGGTAAATCCAGATGGAGTTAATTTATGTTTAAAAAATAAAAATATATTGAATAATAATTTATATAAAAATATATGGGAAAATTATATAAATAAACTAGATGAATGGAAATCGAATATTAGAGGTGTAGATTTAAATTTAAATTATCCAGCAGGGTGGGAAATTGCAGTAAAAAATAAAGCAAAAAAAGGAATAGTTAATCCAGGTCCAAGAGATTATCCAGGACCAAATGAAATTTCAGAAATAGAAACTAAAAATATGATAAATTTTACAGAACTATTTAATTTTGATATGACAATATCATTGCATTCGCAAGGACAAGAAATATATTGGAGTTATTTAAATAAAAAAATAAAAAAAGCATATGAAATAGGCAAAAAAATGGAAAAAGTAAGTGGATATATATTAACACAACCAAATTATTATTCTTCTTTTGCAGGATATAAAGACTGGTTTATAGATAAATTTAACAAACCAGGATATACAATAGAAATAGGAAGAGGAGAAGAAGGAAAATCACTACCATTAGAAAAAGCAGAAGAAATATATAATGAAATAGAAGAAATACTATTGGTAGCAATAGAAGAATGCTAGAAAAACAGATAATTTATCTGTTTAATTTTTTTGTATAGATGTCGAAAATAGGCAGAATTTGACGAACGATTTTCCTTGACATTTACATAAAACGATAGTAAACTATAATTAAAATAGATGTTATATTAAGGCCTTATAACATAAAAAAATTAAAAAGAAAGAGAGGTTAATAAAAGTGCAACAAAAATATTCAGTACAAGAA
>CAKPGD010000060.1 GCA_934154515.1 uncultured Clostridia bacterium | reverse complement strand
GCAGACACAGTATATGGTGTAACAATGGAAGAAAACGGAATAAGCAAATTACTTTCAATGAAATTAAGTACTAAATAGATTCTAAGCGGAACTATTTCGGTCAGGCCGATTTAGTTCCGCTTAACCTATTAGGTTGAATTTTTTGTCTTTTATAAGAAGAGTTACAAATTTATTACATTTATTTTACTTTTTGAAAATTTCATTGACTTAAAAATTATTTAATAGTAAAATTAGGATAGAAATAATTTAATTACATAATTATAAAAATATATTTTTTATGAAAAATAATTAACTAGTAAAAGTGAAAATAAAACAAAAGGAGGAGAAAAACAAATGAATAATAAAAAAATTACAAATCAAAAAGCTATAACGCTGATAGCCTTAGTAATAACAATAGTTGTATTAATAATTTTAGCAGGAGTGGCAATAAGTTTAACTTTAAACCAAAATGGAATATTTAACAAGGCCAAGGAGGCAAGAAGACTACAATTAGAGGCTGAATATAGAGAAAAAATAGGTACAGATATACTTGATGCCCAAATAGATGCAATAGCAAGAAATGAAGAATTAGAAGATGCACAAGTAAAAGATATAATTTCAAAATACGGAGAATTGCAAGAAGATGGAGATACAATAAAAATAAAAGATAATGATATTCAAGTAAGTTTAAAAGATATTTATAATGGAACAACAAGTTCAACAGGAGGAAGCTATACAGAAAATAAACAAAAAATAGCAGAGTTAGAAAAAGAAATAGAAGACATAAAAAAATCATTAGCTGATGCAATAACAAAAGCAGGAGTAGAAACTTCAAGTAATAGCAATATAGATACAATAGTAGGAAATATAGATAAAGTTGCTAAGAACCAATATGATGCAGGTAAAAATTCATCAACTTTAAAAGTAAAAACAATAGGAACAGGAAATAGTAGAACTGCAGCTACATTTTCAGCTACAGGAATAGAAAATTATCAAAATTTGACAGCAAGTAATTTTGCAGTTGTTGTTACAGGAATTGTGGAGACTAGAGAGGATCCAAATTTAACAGGAGGAAGTTTATCTATTTCATATAATCCATCAACAGGAGTAGTTAGTGTTTCTAAAGCAAATAGTGGTCCAAAGCAACTTCTAAATGGAGATTATTCTATGTGGAGTGTAAATTATACATTAAATGTATATTATTAATATGAAAAAAATAAGGTAAAAGAAGTTTAAATAGTTATGCTCATAAAAAGAGAACATTTATTAAAATATAGGTTAATAGATGTTCTCTTTTTTATACGGAACTAAATCGGCCTGACCGAAATAGTTCCGCTTAGAAATAGTTCCACTTAAAAAACGTTCATAATTTGTAATTAGTAACATATAAATATAGAAATATGTTTTACAAAGGAGAGTGTTTATTATGTGGCATACAAAAGGAATACAAGAAGTTCAGGAAAACTTTAGGACAAGAAGGGATATGGGCTTGATTGATAAAGATGTGGAAGAGAGAAAAAAGCAATTTGGAGAAAATAAGCTTGCAGATGGTAAAAAGGAGAGCGTAATCGTAAAGTTTTTAAAACAGTTTAATGACTTTATGATTATTATATTAATAATTGCATCTATAATTTCGGCAGTGGTTGCAAAGCTAGACGGAAGTGGAGATTACATAGACTCAATAATTATTATTGCAATAGTAGTACTGAACGCAATAATAGGAGTTGTACAAGAAACAAAAGCAGAAAAGTCTTTAGAAGCTCTAAAAAATATGACAGCTCCAGAGGCTAAAGTTAGAAGAAATGGTAAGATAATAAATATTAGGGTAGAAGATGTGGTACCAGGAGACATTATGATTTTAGAGGCTGGAAATTATGTACCGGCAGATGGAAGATTAATTTCAAGTTCTAATTTAAAGGTAGATGAATCTAGTCTAACAGGGGAGACTGTTCCAATTCTTAAAAATGAAAAAGTAATATTAAATAGAGAAATTCCAATTGGTGATATGATTAATATGGTATTTTCTTCTTGTATTGTTGTAAACGGACATGCAGAAGCAATTGTAACGGAAACAGGCATGAATACTAAGGTTGGAAACATTGCTAATATGATAATAAAAGATGAAGCCCCAGAGACTCCAATTCAAAAGAAATTAGGTGAAGTTGGAAAAATTTTAGGAATTGCTTGCTTAGTTATTTGTGCTGTGATATTTATAATAGGTTTATTTAAGAAAATATCACCAATAGAAATGTTTATGACATCAGTTGGACTTGCTGTTGCAGCAATTCCAGAGGGGCTTCCTGCAATTGTGACAATAGTGCTTTCTATTGGAGTTACAAAAATGGCTAAAAAGAATAGTATAATTAGAAAACTTCCAGCGGTTGAAACTTTAGGTAGTGCAAGTGTAATTTGTTCAGACAAAACAGGAACACTAACACAAAATAAAATGAAAGTTGTTCAAATGTATAGTTTAGGTGCAAGTGAAAGTAAAATACTAGAATTTTCGTCAATGTGTACAGATTGTAATATAGAAGAAATAGAAGGAAAAAAACAAGCAGTAGGAGAGGCAACAGAAGTTGCAATTGTAAATGCTGCATTAGAAAGGAATATTAATAAATATGAATTATATAATACAATAAAAAGAGTTAAGGATATTCCTTTTGATTCTGAAAGAAAAATGATGACAACAATGCATGAATATGAAGGAGAGTACCTTATTATAACTAAAGGTGCACCAGATGTATTACTTAAAAAATGTAAAAAATATAACAATGGCAATAATGAAATTTTAATGGATAGTAATGTTATTAATAAAATAGAGCAAAATAATAATAAAATGGCAGAAAAAGCATTAAGAGTAATTGCAGTAGCATATAAAAAAGTAAATAATATATCAAATATTAAAGAAGAAGAGCTAATTTTTTTAGGATTAATAGGAATGATAGATCCTCCAAGAAAAGGAGTTAAGGAGGCAGTTGCAAATTGTAGAAAAGCAGGAATAAAAACGGTTATGATAACAGGAGACCATATATCTACTGCAAAAGCAATTGCGAAGGAACTAGGAATATTAAAAAGTCATGATTTAGCAATAACAGGAACGGAACTTAAAGCTATTCCTCAAAATGTTTTAGAAAGAGATATAATGAAATACTCGGTATTTGCAAGAGTTTCTCCAGAAGATAAAGTAAGAATAGTAAAGGCATTTCAAAGCACAGGTGCAGTCGTAGCAATGACAGGAGATGGGGTAAATGATAGTCCTGCTCTTAAAATTGCAAATATAGGTGTTGCTATGGGAAAAAATGGTACAGATGTTGCAAAGAATGCGGCTGATATGGTTTTAGCAGATGATAACTTTGTCACTATTGTGGAGGCAGTAAAGCAAGGAAGAAACATATATGATAACATAAGAAAAGCAATACATTTTTTAATTTCAACTAATATAGGTGAAATTGTAACAATATTTTTTGGCTTAGTATTAGGATTAAAATCTCCACTTCTTGCAATACAACTATTATGGATAAATTTAGTAACAGATTCACTTCCAGCAATAGCATTAGGGCTAGAACCAGCAGATGCAAACATAATGAATAGGAAACCAGTAGATAGCAAAAAAGGAATATTTGCAGATGGTATGTGGAGTAAAATATTTATAGAAGGAACAATGATAGGAATGCTTACATTATTTGCATTTAGTATAGGAAATAATTTATATGGTTTAGAAGTAGGAAGAACAATGGCTTTTGTTTCCTTAGGAATGTTAGAACTTGTTCATTGCTTTAATATAAAAAGTGAAGAATCCATTTTCAAGGTTGGAATTTTTGAAAATAAGTATTTAATTGGAGCTTTTATATTAGGTATTTTAATGCAAGTAGTGGTAGTTATAGTACCTCAAATAGCTGAAATATTTAAATTAGTAAGTTTAAATAAAGAGCAATGGCTATATACAATATTAATTTCAATAGTACCTTTAGTAATAGTTGAAATTCAAAAGAAATTTAATGAATTTAAATTTGGAAAAGTAATATATAAAAAAGAAAATTCTGTATTTGAAAAAACGGAAAAAAAGCGTGCATTTAATGTTAAAATGTAGCTATAAAAAGCAAAAAATCTAGTAATTTGACAGAAACGAAAAAATATGCTAAAATAATAAACAGTGATTACCAATTAAGGTAAAGAAGAGATTTAAATTTATAAGATAGCCTAAGAGAAGGTTAATCTATTTTGAGAGTATTAAAGAGAGAAAAAATTATTTTAGTATATGAGATAAGCATATGGAAAAGTCCATATGTAGTTGTGGTGTATAAAAATATAATGAGAATAAAAACTTCTTTAATATAAAAAGAAGTTTTTTGTTTTAAAGTAGAGAAAAATGGGCATTATTAAAAAATGAAAGTTAAAATTACATTTTAATTTTGGATTTATGGGGATAGATTAAGATTAAATAGAGGTAAAATATAAATTTAGATGATAAAAAATAAAATTAAGAAAGGAAGAAAATATGGAAACAGAAAATTTAGAGCAAAAAGAAAAGAAAACTAGAAATTATTCTAATATAAGAAAAAGAAATTTAGAACAAAATCTAGAAATAAAGAAAAATGAACAATTAGAAGCAAGAAAAAAAAATACAGAAAACAAAAATGTAAGAAATAGCACAAGAAATAGTACAACAAGAAACAGTACAACAAGAAACAGTACAACAAAAAATAGTACAACAAGAAATAATACAACTAAAAATAATGAAGCAAGAAACAATACAACAAAGGATAATACAATAAAAAATAAGAAAACAAGAACTACTAATAAAAATATAATAAATAAAAATATAGAATTAAAAGGTCTAGAAGAAAAAGACTTAGAAAATATAGAAGAACAAGTTGAATTAAAAGTAGTTGAAAAAGTAAGAAATACAAGAAGAACAAACAAAAGTAAAAGAGAAGGATTTGAATTCAAAAAATCTAATTTAAAAGTAATTGCTTTAGGAGGACTTGAAGAAATAGGAAAAAATATGACTATATTCGAATATGAGGACGAAATAGTTATAGTAGATTGTGGACTAGAATTCCCTACGGATGATATGCTTGGAGTAGATTTAGTTATACCAGATACTACGTATTTAGAGAAAAATAAAGAAAAAATAAAAGGAATAGTAATAACACACGGACATGAAGATCATATAGGTTCTATTCCATACTTTTTACAAAAAGTAAATGTTCCAATATATGCAACAAAACTTGCATTAGGTTTAATACAAAATAAACTAGAAGAACATCATTTATTAAGAAGTGCAAAATTAAAAGAAGTAAATGCAGGTCAAACAATTAATTTAGGAAAAATGAAAGTAGAATTTATTAGAAGTTGCCATAGTATACCAGACTCTGTAATGCTTGCAATATATACACCAGTAGGAACAGTATTACATACAGGAGATTTTAAAATAGATTATACACCAATAAACAGTGAAATGACTGACTTAAATAGAATTGCAGAAATAGGAAATAAAGGTGTAATGCTTCTTTTATCTGATAGTACAAATGCAGATAGAAAAGGATTTACAAAATCTGAAAGTATATTAGGAGAAGAATTTGACAAACTTTTTGTTAATTGTACAAAAAGAATTGTAGTAGCAACATTTGCTTCAAATGTGCACAGAATTCAACAAATTGTGAATTCAGCAGTTCAATATGGAAGAAAAATTGCAGTTTGTGGAAGAAGTATGATAAATACAATAGAAACAGCAAGAAAACTTGGATATATGGATGCACCAGATAATTTATTTATAGACATAGATTTAATAAAAAATTATCCAGACGACAAACTTGTAATAATAACAACAGGAAGTCAAGGAGAAACAATGTCAGCATTAACAAGAATGGCAGCGGGAGAACACAAAAAGGTTGAAATAACACCAAATGACTTAGTTATAATTTCAGCAACACCAATACCAGGTAATGAAAAATTAGTATCTAAAGTAATAGACGACTTAATGCAAATAGGAGCAGAAGTAATTTACAATGACATGCATGTTTCAGGACACGCTTGCCAAGAAGAACAAAAATTAATATTAGCTCTAGCAAAACCAAAATTCTTTATGCCGGTACATGGTGAATACAGACAACTAAAAGCACATGCAGACACCGCAAAGATGATGGGAATACCAAACGAAAATATATTTATGAGTGTAAATGGTAGAGTGTTAGAAATAAATCAAAATGAAGCTAAACTTACAGGAACAGTACCTTCAGGAAAAATATTAGTAGATGGACTCGGAGTTGGAGATGTAGGAAGTGTAGTTTTAAGGGATAGACAACATTTATCACAAGACGGACTTATAGTAATTGTAATGACAATGGATAGTTTAACAGGAGAAATAGTTGCAGGTCCAGACGTTATAACAAGAGGATTTGTATATGTAAAAGAATCTGAAAATTTAATGGATGATGTTAAAAAAGTAATAAGAGATGAAGTACAAAAATTAGAGTTACAAGGAATACGTGATTGGGGAACAATAAAATCTACTCTAAAAGATAATATTAGAGATTATATATTCCAAAAAACAAAACGTAACCCAATGATATTACCAATTATAATGTCTTTGTAGTGAAAATATTAAAATACCAAGCTTTTGTAGGCTTGGTATTTTAGAACGGTATTATATTAAATTATAATATTTATATTGTAAAGTCTATAAAAATTTGCTATAATAAGCAAGTAGAAAAGAGCTATTAAAGGAGAGAAGATAAATGAATTATAAAGAATTAGCTGACTTAATATTTCCAGATGCAAAAGAAATATCATATTATGAGGAAAAATATCCTGAAAGAAATTTACCAGAAGGAGCAATAGTTACTCGTTTTGCACCAAGTCCAACAGGTTTTGT
>CAKPGD010000059.1 GCA_934154515.1 uncultured Clostridia bacterium | reverse complement strand
GAACAGCATACTTAAATATAATTCCAGAAGTAGAAGCTAAAACAAATACATTAGAAGGTGACGAAAAATTAGGAGCAAAAATCGTATTAAAAGCACTAGAAGAACCAGCAAAACAAATCGCAGTAAATGCAGGTCTAGAGCCAGCAGTTATTGTAGAAAAAGTTAAAACATCAGAAAAAGGTATTGGATTTAATGCAGCTAATAACACTTATGTAGACATGAAAAAAGCCGGAATAGTAGATCCAACTAAAGTTTCGAGAAGTGCACTTCAAAACGCAGCATCTGTAGCATCTATGGTACTTACAACAGAAAGTATAGTAACAGAAAAGAAAGAAGAAAAATGTGGATGTGGACATAACCATGAAGCAGAAGCAACAGGGATGGAAGGAATGTATTAAATTTAAATCATAGAAGGAATGTACTAAAATTAAATAACACTTGAATATTATGTAAAACTATGCTATAATGACTAATATGTAGCATAGTTTTATTAACTTACATAGATTAAATATTTGTAACTAAAATATTTATTTCTATGTATAGCAAATTCATTATTTTAAAGGAGAGCTAAATTATGGTAGAAGAAAAAGAACGGAGAAAGATAGTAAAAGAATGTTTAAAAGAATACTACGATGAAGATAAAAAAATACTAATTGATGCCTCTATATTACAGGCAACAAATAGTATATATGTGATTTATAACTTGATTTTCTTTGGAAATAAAATATACTATTCAAAGGAAACACTTGCTGAAATAAGAAAAATCAGTAAAAAAGAAGAATCTTCATCCAAGAGGGAAAAAATAATTACAGACAACGCTATATACTTTTTAGATGCAGTAGAAAGAGATAATCAGGATGAATACAAGAACTATAATGAAATAGATATGAGTCGATATGGAAGTTCTAAAAAAATAAGAATAAAAGAATTTTTAGATCAGAATCCAGATGCCATATTCTATACAGCAGAAAAAAGGTTTTGCGAAGAGCTAGAAAATAGTGGAGTAGAAAGAAAACAGGTTTATTATTATGAGGAAGGAACAACAGAAATAAATCCATTTGAAGGAAAATTGAAATTTACGACATTATCATCTAAAAAATCGTGCAAAAATAGAGAAATATGTGTATATCCTTCGAAATGGAAATCTTTAATAAAAGTCTATAATAATAGATTAAATGAAAAGAGAGAAGATGAAAGAGGAAAAATACAGCTATCAAAAAGAAACTTCTTATTAATAAGAAACAATAAAAAGGAAGTGTACTCATTCTATATATACGAAATTGTAAGTAAACACAGCAGAAATAATGCAATAAGAATAATCTATACAGAATTAAAAAAAGGAGAAAAAACAAATAAGTATATAGAAAGACTCCCGTATATGTATCAAAAATTAATTATTCAAAACATTCCTAAAGAAGCAGCAGAAGAAAATTAAAAGATATTATAAAATCAAGTGATTTACAATTGAGTTACTTTCAAAACTTCTTTACAAGAAAGCTATAAACAAAAAGCTTAAAAAATCTACAAAATTCATAATAAAAAAGAATATCTAATGCTTTTACGTATTAGATATTCTTTTTTTGAAATTAAAAAAACGTTATTTTAAAATATTCTTTTATTAACATTTTTTATAGTATTTTTTAATAAATTTTATATTGACTTTTACAGTAGCTCTTTTACAGCACTTTTTTAAATATTTTTTATAGTATTCTTTTACAATACTTTTTAAATCATTCTTTTTTTAAAACAATTTAACAATAGAATGTAAAACTTGTTCATCCTCACTTTTAATAGTAACAAAATGTTCACCATTACATTCATAATATAAACATTTCAACTTTTCTCCAAGTAGAGCTTCTTTTTTGTACATAATTTCAACATTATCAAAAGAAATATTATTATATACATCTTCAGGAAGAGTAGCATAAGCTAAATCTAAATAATTTAAATTATGCATATGTCCGTTAATATCAAGGTCACGTCTTGCAACAATATAATTATAAATATTAGAATAATCTTCAGGCTCTTTAAGTTTTGAAAAATCAAAGTCAGTTCCAAACACACACTTATCCTCAGAAAGATATTTTTCTAAAACATCATCAGTAACACGAATTAAACCTTTGTCTAAATTAATTAAAGCCCATTTAGAAGAACCAATAGCACAAAGTTCACCATCACTATTATATATTTCGTAATCCCTAAAACAACAAGCTCTTTTAGAACCTCTTGACCATGTTCTTACTTTAAAAGTTTTGCCATCATATTTAAATCTTTTTAAAACTTTAATTTTCCAATTAAGTAAAACCCAACTAATACGAGTTTCTTCAATTTGCTTTAAGCCGAAACCAGCTAAATCAGATTGGTAGCCACCAATATCTTCAAAAAAAGTTAAAACTCCTTTATTAGTAATTTCAGTTTTATTATTAATATCTCTTATACTAAGATAAAAATCATGTTCACAATAAGCCATTTTATTCATTCTCCTTAAAAATTAAATTTAATAAATCTTAACAATTATACCATAAAATTTGTTGAAATGTATCAAAAAAATAAAAAATATGTTAAAATATCTAGATAGAAATAATAAAGAGAGGTAAAAAATGTTAGAGCAATTAATAGAATGTAAAGTATGTCCACATAAATGTAAAATAAATAGATTAGAAAGAAAAATAGGAAAATGCAAATGTAATGACAAAATCAAAATTGCACTAGTGTCAACACATATGTATGAAGAACCATGTATAAGCGGAGAAAACGGTTCTGGAACAATATTCTTTTCTAATTGTAATTTAGCGTGCAAATTCTGTCAAAATTATGAAATAAGCCAACTAGGGAAAGGCTACGAAATTACAATAGAACAGCTTGCGAGTATTATGATAAAACAGCAAGAAGCGGGAATTCACAACATAAACTTAGTAACACCAACAATGTATGCATACCAAATAATAGAAGCAATAAAAATTGCAAGAAAAAAAGGATTAAGAATTCCTATAATATATAATTCAAATGGATATGAAAATGTAGAAACAATAAAAGATTTAAAAGGCTATATAGACGTCTATTTACCAGACTTAAAATATTATTCAGATGAAATAGCTTTGAAATATTCAAAAGCACCAAAATATTTTGAAATTGCAAGTAAAGCAATATTAGAAATGATAAACCAAGTAGGAGGACCGATATTTGATGAAAATGGAATGATAACAAAAGGAGTAATGATAAGGCATTTGGTACTTCCAAATCACATTCAAAACAGCAAAAATGTTTTAAAATGGATAAAAGAAAACATTCCAGAAGAAATTTATATAGATGTAATGTCACAATATTTTCCTACATACAAGGCAAAAGAAGATGAATTAATAAACCGAAAATTGACTAAAAGAGAATATAAAGAAATAGAAAATTATTTTTATTTGCTAGATTTCAAAAATGGCTATATGCAAGAACTTGGAGAACATGAGGAAGAATATGTGCCAAAATGGGATAATTAAATTAGAAAATTATACAAAATAGGCGTATAGAAAATTAAAAAAATCTAAAATGATTAAAAACTTGCTCAGGAAAACGCAAGATATATGATTTCTGTGTTTACGCCGGCAACTGTTATGGGGCATTCCATTACGCTTGAACAATTCAGTTATGTACTTCACATGATTGAAGATTTTTCTCAAAAAGCACCTGATTCAGATTTTAACAAGAAGCTTAAACCGTTCTTAGAAGAATTTGTAAGTCTTCACCAGAAATATAAGGTAGAAGGAATAAGCCCAGATTCCAAGAATAGAAGTCTTTCACTTTTTACAGATATTGAAAGGCAGGATGAATGGGGAGAGAACTATTGCACAACCTACTGGGCTTCATTTGCTCAACTTGCCCAGGCACAAAGGCACAGAACATTAAACTATGAAATTGTATTTTCTTCTTTGGAAGAGGAAAAATATTTTGTACCGCCCGTTATTAAAGGTACAAAGTTAGAACAAGAATGGTTTAAAGATATTAAATCTCTTGGTGAATTTTATCCTCAAGGAAGAATGGTACTGGTAAACGAGAGAGGAACAGTCGAAAACTTTATACTTAAATGTAAAGAAAGGTTATGTGGATGTGCACAGCTCGAAATCACAATGCAAACTCGCAAAACATTAGCAAAATACTTGCAAAACACGAAAGAAACAAATGAAAGAGTATATAATTATTTATTACAGTATACAGGAAAGCCGAGATGCCAGTTTCCAGATTATACATGTCCTAAAGCTAATTGTACATTAGGACCGGAAAAAGCATTAGATAGGTTAGTGTAAAATGTAATAAGAAAGAAGTCTCCTTATGAAAAAATAAAGAGGCTTCTTTTATAGAATAAATTCAAGAATTATAATTTGGAATAATATTATTGATCAATTATAAGCAAAACAAAAAAGTTGTTTATAAAAAATGTTTACAAAAAAAAATGCTTATGATATTATAAACAAAAAAGTAATGGAGGTACTAAATATGACACAAGCAGATCAACATTTTATCGAAACATGCAAAAGAATAATAAAAGAAGGATATTCATCTGAAGGAACAAGAGTTAGAACAAGATGGGAAGATGGAGAAGAAGCAAATTATATATCATTGGTGGGAGTAACTAATGTATATGATGTAGGAAAAGAATTTCCTATGATAACACTAAGAAACAATTCACAAACAGTAAAAAGAGCAATAGACGAAATACTATGGATTTGGCAAAAGAAATCTAACAATGTAAATGATTTAAATTCACACATTTGGGATCAATGGGCAGACAAAGATGGTTCAATAGGAAAAGCTTATGGCTATCAAATGGCTAAAAAATACCAATTTAAAACAAAAGAAGGAATAAAAGAAATGGACCAAGTAGACTATGTACTTTATCTACTTAATCATGATCCAGCAAGCAGAAGAATAATGACAAACATATTCAACTATGAAGATTTAAAAGACATGAACTTGGAACCATGTGCATATGGAACACAATGGCTAGTAAAAGGTGGAAAATTGCACTTAATATTAAATCAACGTTCACAAGACATGCTTGCAGCAAATGGATGGAATACAATGCAATATGCAGCATTACTTTGTATGTTTGCACAAGTAGCAGGTTTAGAAGTAGGAACATTAACACACAATATAGGTGATTGCCATATATATGATAGACATATTCCATTAATAGAAAAATTAATAGAAGCAGAAAGTATGAATGTACATCCAAAATTAGTTATAAAAAATCCAACTAAAAATTTCTATGATTTTAAAGTAGAAGACTTTGAAATAGAAGGATATGATTATAATAAAGACATAAAATTAGGAAAAATTCCAGTAGCAATATAACAAAATAAAATATAAAAGAAAGGAATCAATAAATAGAAAAGCAATTCTATAAATTGATAACGTAAGAAAATGTTAAGTATAATAGTAGCAGTAGCAAAAAACAATGTAATAGGAAAAGATAATAAGTTAATATGGCATTTACCAGAAGATTTAAAGAGATTTAAATCTTTAACAACAGGTCATACTATAATAATGGGAAGAAAAACTTTTGAATCATTAGGCAGAATATTACCAAATAGAAAACATGTAATATTATGCAATGATATGGAGATGAAAGTAGAAAACGAAAATGTAGAAATATTGGAAGATATTTCTATGTTAGACAAATATATTAATTCAGAAGAAGAAAATTTTGTAATAGGTGGAGCGACAATATATAAATTATTAATGCCATATGCAAATAAAATGTATATAACTCAAATAAATGAAGAATTTGAAGGAGATGTATATTTTCCAGAAATAGGGAAAGAGTGGAAAATAGTTGAAAGAGAGAAAGGAATAAAAGACGAAAAAAATCCTTTTGACTATGAATATGTAACATATGAGAGAAAATAGAAAAAATTCAAAAAAAGTATTGACAAAAAAACTAAAAAAAGTTATAATAAAAATCGTTCTAATAAGAGCGATTTTTATTTTGAATAAATGCAGGTGTCGTATAATGGCTATTACCTCAGCCTTCCAAGCTGATGACGAGGGTTCGATTCCCTCTACCTGCTCCAAAATAAATCTTAAAAATATAATTTAACAAACGCAGGTGTCGTATAATGGCTATTACCTCAGCCTTCCAAGCTGATGACGAGGGTTCGATTCCCTCTACCTGCTCCATTTGAAATCAACTTATGGACTTAAAAGTTCGTAAGTTTTTTTATAATAAATAATATAAAAAAAGAAGAAAAAATTTAATCCTCTTTTTTTATTTTTTGAATATGGGAATAAAATATATGTCTAGCCAGCACTGAATTTATACTCCCGCATAAATTCTACTATGGGAATTCCCATACCCTTAATATTTATAAAGGAGATTTTAAATTATGAGAATAAGAAATAATAAAGTTAATGTATTTTTAAGTGATGATGAAAAATTTATTTTAAAAAGGGATTCTTCAAAATTAAACTTATCTCAATCTGAATATATTAGAAATTTAATTATAGGATATGAGATTAAAATTCCAGAAATCAAAGAAGAACAAAAAACTAAAAAAGATGAATATATTATAGAAAATATTGTTAAAGCACTAGAAGAAAATATTAATTGCTTAATCAAAGTAAAAAATAAATTTCATTATCTTGGATATTTTGAAGATGAACGTGCAATTGGAACAAAAATTGAATATTTAAAATTGCAAAATGCTGCACTTAAAAAATATATACCTAATATAGATAAAGACAATGCCAACTAAGCATTGTCTCTTTACTTTTACGAATGAATTAATTCATAATATTCACCTTTACGTTCAATCAATTCGGTATGATTTCCTTCTTCAATTATTTTACCATTTTTCATTAGCAAAATTTTATCACAACTTTTAATTGTTGATAATCTATGAGCAAT
>CAKPGD010000058.1 GCA_934154515.1 uncultured Clostridia bacterium | reverse complement strand
ATGCAGCATGTTATGCAGTTGTAGCATATAGAACAGCATATTTAAAAGCATATTATCCAGAAGAATTTATGGCAGCAACATTAAACAGTTTCCTAGGAAATTTAGATAAAGTTCCTTACTACATAGATGAATGTAAGAGATTAAAAATAGAAATATTAAAACCAGACATAAATAGAAGCTATACTAAATTTACAGTAGATAATGGAAAAATACGTTTCGGACTTGGAAGTATAAAAAATGTTGGAATTAGTGCTATAAATGCGATAGTAGAAGAAAGAACAAAAAATGGAAAATATAAATCATTTACAGATTTTTGTGAAAGAATCCAAAATGAAGCGGTAAATAAAAAATGTATAGAAAGCTTAATAAAAGCAGGAGCTTTTGATGAATTTGAACAAACAAGAAGTACTTTAATGGCTTCTTTTGAAGGAATAATAGATTCAATATCAGATTCTTCTAGAAAAAACTTTAAGGGACAAGTCTCAATGTTTGACTTAGGAGGACTAGGAGAAAACAATGAAGAAGAAAGCAATAATGATGAACTAGAAAAACTAAAATATAATTTTACAACATTAAAAGAATATACAGAAAAAGAACTTTTAGCAATGGAAAAAGAAATGTTAGGACTTTATATATCGGGGCACCCTTTAGAAGAAATAAGGGAGCAAATAGAAAAAAATACTAATATAAATACATTAAAAATACGTGAAGACTTAGATGAATATCTTGAAACAGGAAAGATGTCATATAAAGATGGACAACAAGTCAAATTTGCAGGAATAATAAACAGCATAAAGAAAAAATTTACTAAAAACAACAAA
Source organism: uncultured Clostridia bacterium (assembly GCA_934154515.1). GTDB lineage: Bacteria > Bacillota > Clostridia > TANB77 > CAG-508 > UMGS1663. Next base: position 6,210 of record CAKPGD010000058.1, on the reverse strand, counting down.
ATTATGGCATTTATAACAGTGGAAGATCTATATGGAAGTATGGAAGTAATAGCATTTGAAAATGCGTACCAAGCAGCCGGAAATAGTTTAATAGAAGATAACATTGTTATGATAGAAGGTCGTTTAAGTATACGAGAAGATGAAGGAAATGTAACAATAATTGCAAACAAAATACAAGACTTCAATGAAGTCATAAACGAAGTAAAAAATAATGCTAACAATAATTCAACTAAAGCAATAGAAAAACAACAATTAGAAATTATGCAAAAGAAAGAAATAACAATAAATATAACAAATCTAACAAAAGCACAAAAAGATAAGTTAAGAGGTGCATTAAAATTCTTTACAGGAGACAGAAATAATTGTGCAGTAAAAATATTAAATGAAGAAAAAATAATGCAAGCAGGCGGAATATTTGCAAATGAGCAAATACTAAGAGAAATAGAAGAAATAGTAGGAAAAGAAAATTGCAATATTTAGAGCCAAGTTTTTATTGGTATTACTTAATTTTTACTGTAGAGCCAAGTAAAACCTTGACAAAATTAAAAAATATAGTATAATTAATTATGTAATAAAAACGATTATATAAAATATTTAGGAGAAAAAATATGTTAGCAAATATTTGGAAGAAAGTATTATTAATTATTGTAGTACTCGCTTGCTTGTTTAATATAGTAAATAAATTTGTATTTCATCCAACAACCCAGCAAGAATTGGAAGCTACTGCAACATACATAAATGAACAATCTAAGCAAGAATAATAAATTAATAAAACAAAATAAATAAAAATAGATTAAAAATAACACATAATACTTGAAAAAATACTAATTATGTGATATTATATAAAAGATATTGTTTAAAAAAGAGAGGAAGAGGTGAATACAAAATGAGAGAAGGAATACATCCAAATTATACAGAAGCAACTATTACATGTGCTTGTGGTAACGTAATGAAAACAAGTTCAACAAAATCAGATATGAAAGTTGATATTTGCTCAAAATGTCATCCATATTGGACAGGTAATTTAAAAAGAGAAACAACAGGTGGTAGAGCAGATAAATTCAAGAAAAAATATGGTATTCAATAGAAAAATAGAAGAGTGGGAAACCATTCTTTTTTGTTTTTATAATTCATAATAATGCAAAAAAATTTGCATCGTTAGTTCTTGATATTAATATAGAACAGAAAGATGCAAAAAAATAAAGGAAAAATGAGATAGACAAAAGAGTAAAAATATGGTAAAATATACACAAATTTGTAGAAAAAAGCAACAAATTCAACAAGGAGGCAATGCATCATGAAGGAAATACGGAAAATTAGCAAAAAGATAAAAAGGTATCAAAGGATGCTCAAAAACAATGAGGAAGAGGCCAAAAGAAAAAAAGAATATTACATTATGGATATTCAAAAAATGGAAAAAAGGCTTGAAGAGCTTTTGTACAACTGTAGAGAAGACTATTTGAAAATGTGTAAAACATCTACAGAAATATACAGAGAGCCTTTAAAAAGTTCTTACACAAAAGTCCAACTGGCAGTAAAAAATATAATAACTAAAGGAAAATTATATAAGTATAATATCTCAATAACTAGAATTGGCATTCTTCAAAATGAGCTTACAAATGCTCAATTAAAATTATTTAGATACTAAAATTGTTAATAGTAGTGCAATACAAAAAAGTCGACGATTGTCGACTTTTTTGTTGCTTTTTCTATTGAAAAAAGGCTTGAAATAATATATAATATGCTAGTAAAAATAGAAATTTAAGGAGAGATATATAATTGAAAAAGATAAATATAGATGAAGAACTAGAATATATAGAAAAAGTAAAAAAAATAAATGAAAGTAAAGAATTAAAATATTATATAATGACAATGGGATGTCAATTAAATGAAAATGATTCTGAAAAACTTTCTGGTATGTTAGAAAAGATGAATTATAAAAGAACAGAAGAAATGAAAGATGCAGACTTAGTATTATTTAATACTTGCTGTGTTCGTGAAAATGCGGAAGAAAAGCTTTTTGGAAAAGTAGGAGAAGTAAAAAAACAAAAAGAAAACAATGGAACTATAATAGCAATTGGTGGATGTATGATGCAAGAAGAACATATAGTAAATAAATTGAAACAAAGTTATCCATATGTAGATATTATATTTGGAACACATACACTTCATAAATTCCCAATAGACCTATATAAGGCATTAATAGAAGACAAAAAAATAAGAGATATATTAGATATAGAAGGACAAATTGTAGAAGGGCTTCCAATAGCAAGAGAAGATAATATAAAAGCATCTGTAACTATTATGAATGGATGTAATAACTTTTGTAGCTATTGCATAGTTCCATATGTACGTGGAAGAGAAAGAAGTAGAGAACCAAAAGACATAATAGAGGAAGTAATAGATTTAGCAAAAAAAGGATATAAAGAAATAACTCTACTTGGTCAAAATGTTAACTCATATTTAAGAGTAGAAAGAGAAAAAAAAATACCTTTTGAAGAATATGAAGGAGTTAATTCATTTGCAACACTTTTAAGAGCGGTGAATAAAATAGACGGTATAGAAAAAATTAGATTTGTTTCACCACACCCAAAAGATTTTACAGATGATGTAATAGAGGCTATAAGGGACTGTGAAAAAGTTAGTAAAATAGTACATTTACCATTACAATCAGGAAGTACAAATGTACTAAAAATAATGAACAGAAAATATACAAAAGAACAATATCTAAATTTAGTAGAAAAAATGAAAAAACAAATACCGGAAGTAAAATTTTCAACAGACATAATAGTAGGATTCGCAGGAGAAACAGAAGAAGATTTTGAAGATACATTAGATATAGTAGAAAAAGTACATTTTGAACAAGTATTTATGTTTATATATTCAAGAAGAGTTGGAACACCAGGAGACAGAATGGAAAACCAAGTGCCAGAAGAAGTAAAACATGAAAGATTTAACAGATTAAAAGAACTAGTAGAAAAACAAATAAAAGAAAACAATGAAGAATATATAGGAACTATTCAAAAAGTATTAGTAGAGGGTACAAGCAAAAATAACGAAAAAATGTTAACCGCTAGAACAGACTCAAACAAAGTAGTTGTTTTTGAAGGAGACAAAAAACTAATAGGAACTATGGTAGAATTAAAGATAGTATCAGAACATATGTGGTATTTAAAAGGAGAAGTACTATAAGAAAGGAAGATAAAAATGGCAGAAAAAGCAGAGTTTTCACCTATGATGCAAGAATATTTAGCAACAAAAGAACAATATCAAGATTGTATATTATTTTACAGATTAGGTGACTTTTATGAAATGTTTTTTGATGATGCAATTAGAGTATCAAAAGAATTAGAATTAACACTTACAGGGAAACAATGTGGACAAGAAGAAAGAGCTCCTATGTGTGGAATTCCATTTCATGCAGCAGAAACATATATATCTAGATTAATAGAAAAAGGTTATAAAGTAGCTATATGTGAGCAATTAGAAGATCCAAAACAAGCAAAAGGAATAGTAAAAAGAGGAGTTATAAGAGTTGTAACACCAGGAACAGTAATGGAAAGTAACCTTTTAGACGAAAAGAAAAATAACTATATAATGAGTATTTATAAGGCAGGAACATTCTTTGGAATTAGTGTGTGTGACATTTCAACAGGAGATTTTAGAACAACACAAATTACAGAAACAAATAATTTTCCAAAACTTTTAGATGAAATTTCAAGGTATAACCCAGCAGAAATAGTTGTTAACTCATTTATGTTTGACTCAATTGAAGAAATAAATAGAATAAAAGAAAGATTTGAAGTATTTATTTCAAAAATAAAAGATGAAGCTTTTTCTAATGATACAAGTAAAATAACTAATTTTAATATTACTAATGAAAATAATATTGAAGTGAGTCTAGAAGACAAAGAAATATCAGTAGCTTCAATAAATGGACTTATGTACTACTTATTAGATACACAAAAAAATAATTTAGACCATATTAATAAGATTATAGTTTATAATATGACTAAATATATGTCTCTTGATATCAATGCAAGAAGAAATTTGGAACTTACTGAAAAAATGAGAGATAAATCTAAAAAAGGAACTCTTCTATGGGTTTTAGATAAAACTTCTACATCAATGGGTGGAAGACATTTAAGAAGATGGTTAAATGACCCGTTAATAGATGTTACTGAAATTAATGGAAGACTAGAAGCAGTAAAAGAATTAAAAGATAATATAATTCTAAGAGGAGATATAATAGAAAGTTTAAAAAGAGTATATGATATAGAAAGACTAGCAGGAAAAATATCATATGGTAGTGCAAATGGAAGAGACTTAATATCACTTAAAAATTCTGTAAAACAGTTACCAGATATTAAGAAATTACTAGAAACAACAAAATCTAACTTGTTACAAGAATTATATGTAAGATTAGATGAATTAAAAGACGTATATGAACTAATAGAAAAATCAATAGTAGAAGAACCACCAATTTCAGTTAAAGAGGGTGGGTTAATAAAAATAGGTTATAATGAAGAAATAGATACATTAAAAAGAGCTACAACAGAAGGAAAAACTTGGATTTTGAAATTAGAAGCGGAAGAAAGAGAAAAAACAGGAATAAAAGGTTTAAAAGTTGGATTTAATAGAGTATTTGGATACTATATAGAAGTTACAAAATCAAACTATGACCAAGTGCCTGAAAGATATATTAGAAAACAAACTCTTGCAAACGCTGAAAGATTTGTAACAGAAGAATTGAAAAATTTAGAAAATCAAATTTTAGGAGCAGAAGAAAAAGTTGTAAATTTAGAATATAATGCGTTCACAGAAGTTAGAGAAGAAATAGAAAGAAAAATAAAAAGAGTGCAAGTTTCAGCAGAAGTAATTTCAACACTTGATGTATTATGTTCTTTTGCAATAGTAGCAGAAGACATGAATTATGTAGAACCAATAGTAGATAATAGCGGAGTAATAGACATAAAGGATGGACGTCACCCTGTTATAGAAAAAATGTTACCATCTGGAAGTTTCGTTCAAAATGATACATATCTAGATAAAAATGAAAATCGTTTAGCAATGATAACAGGACCAAACATGGCAGGTAAATCTACATATATGAGACAAGTAGCTTTAATAACGCTTATGGCTCAAGTTGGCTCATTTGTTCCAGCATCTTATGCAAGAATAGGTGTAGTAGATAAAATTTTCACTAGAGTTGGAGCATCAGATGACTTAAGTATGGGACAAAGTACATTTATGGTAGAAATGATGGAAGTAGCTACAATACTTAAAGAAGCAACAGCAAACAGTTTAGTAATACTAGATGAGATAGGAAGAGGAACTTCAACATATGATGGACTTTCAATTGCGTGGGCAGTAGCTGAATATATATCAGATAAAGAAAAATGTGGGGCAAAAACACTATTTGCTACACACTACCATGAACTAATACAATTAGAAGAAAAATTAGAAGGAGTAAAAAATTACTCAATAGCAGTAAAAGAAAAAGGAGAAGATATTATCTTCTTAAGAAAAATAGTTGCTGGAGGAACGGACGAGAGTTATGGAGTTCATGTTGCTCGTTTGGCAGGAGTACCACAAAATGTAACAAAAAGAGCAAACGAAATATTAAAGACTTTAGAGCGTAAAAGTATAATAAGTGAAAAGGCAATGCAAAAAGAAGAAAAGAAACAAGTAAGTGGTCAACTAGATATGTTCAACTTTAAACTTGCAGAAGTTGCAAGTGAAATAGATAAAATAGACCTAAATACATTAACTCCAATAGATGCATTAAATATACTTGTAAAAATAAAAGAAAAAATGTCATAAAGGTAAAAAATAGAGTAATTCAAGAAAGAGGCTACTTTTTCAGTAGTCTCTTTAAGAAAATACTATATTTTTTATTGTAATTTAACATAAAATATGTTATTATATTATAATTGATGAGAAGGGAGTATTATGAAAAACTATAAAGTTGGTGAAAGAAAAGGAAAATATAATCAGTATTATTCAGCTGGAATGAAGGAATATAGAGAGAAAAATTGGAAAAAAGCAATTGAAAATTTAGAAAAATCATTACAATATGAAGAAAGACATTATAGAACATGCTTTACATTAGGAAAGTGCTATTTGAAAGTAAGAAAAGACCAAGAAGCAGAAAAAATGTTTAAAGAATGCATAGAACTAGATAAAAGCAACACGTATGCAAGATTAGAA
>CAKPGD010000057.1 GCA_934154515.1 uncultured Clostridia bacterium | reverse complement strand
AGAATTATTAAGAACATTTAATCCAAATATGAAAATAATAAAAGGCAAAGAAAAAGAAAAAAAATACATATTTACTGATAAAATATTTGTTTATAAATGGTCTAATAATTTATTATTTTTTAATGTAAAACCAATAGAAGGACATGCTCATAATGATTCTTTAGCTATAAATTTAATATTAAATGGACAAGAAATTTTGATAGACTCAGGTACATATAGTTATAATTCTTCTAAAGAAAAAAGAATATATTATAGAGGAAGAGAGGCTCACAATACAATACAAATATATAAAGATAAAAATGTTCAACAAATAGGTTCGTTTAGGTGGATAAATAAGAATAATACAAAATTAGAATTATTAGAAGATAATGAAGAAGTTATAAAAATCAAAGGAACAATTTGTGAAATTTGTGAAAGAACAATAAGTATTCATAAAAATAAAAATATAATTGATATACAAGATATAAATTTCAAAGAAAAAACAATAAAACAACATTGGATAACTGCAAATGGAAAAATTATAAATAACAATTTGTTAAAAATAAATATTGCAAAATTTGAGTTTGATTATGATGTTACTATTGAAGAGCAAACAGTAAATATATCTAAAAAGTATTTACAAGAAGAACCAGCTAAGTTATATAGTGTGATTAACAAAAGTAATACAATAACTTTAAAAATAGTTTGGTAAAATAAATAGATAAGGAAAAATAATATGGAGAAAAAGAAAGTAGTTTGTTTGGTTTCACATTGCCCAGATGCATTAATTAATAAAAGATTAGAAATGTTAAAGTCAGAATACGATGTGACAGTAATATATAACGAAAGAGGAAATGAAAAATTTCCTAGATTTGAAGAGGTTAATTATATAAAATTAAGTTTAAAATTTGATAATGGGCATTTACTAAAGCGAATTTTTTATTTATTAAAATTGAAGAAAGAAATAAGACAAGTAATATTAAAGGAAAATGCTGATTATATTTATGCATTTCGTTTAGATATGTTGATTCTTGTGTTAATAAATGGATTTAAAAATAAAAAGATAATATACGAAATCGCAGACTTACATGAAACAATTATAAATAATTCAAAAAATATAATAAAAAAAATTATAAAAAAAATTTTAACTTCTGTAGAAAAACATGCTTGTAATTATATAGATTTGCTTAGTTTAACATCAGAAAAATATTATGATGTATATTTTCATAGATTTGTAGACAAATCAAAAGTTGCATTTATGCCAAATATGCCAAATTTACAATATTTTAAAGAATATAAAAAGGATGATCATAAAGAATTTGTTGTGGGGTTTATAGGTTTTGTAAGATACAAAAGACAAATGAAGCTACTAATACAAGCTGCTGAAAAAACAAAAACAAAAGTTTTTTTTGCTGGAGATTCTCAAGATAATGAAATTAAACAAATGTCAGAAAAAAGCGAATATGTTGAATACTATGGAAAATACGATTATAATACAGAAATAGCTAAATTATACTCTAAATGTGATTGTATTTATTCAGTTTATGATATTTCTTATAATAATGTGAAATATGCACTACCAAATAAACTCTATGAAGCTATTTATTGTGAATTACCAATATTAGTAGCAGATGGAACATATTTGGGAGAGTTAGTAAAAAAATGTGGAATAGGATTAACTATAGATTCTAACTCACTTGAAGATTTGACAAATAAAATACTATTATTGAAAGAAGATAGTAATAAATATAATGAAATTGTTCTAAATTGTAAGAAAAATAAAGAAAAAATTAATGTAGAGTTATATAATAAAAAATTTATGAAAATGATAAAAGAAATATAACAGAAAGTTGGTATAAAAATGGAGGAAAGCAATGTTTTCATTTTTTGTTTGCTTTATAGTTTAATAGGAATAATATTTTTGATTTTTCTATTAAAAAAATCAAAAGAATTTCGTCCAACATATAAAGGATTTATGTTCGGTATGTTGTTTTATTATATTATTATTCCTATTATAGTATTATTGAATGTTAATGAACTAAATGAAATAGAATTAGCAAAGGGAAAATATTGTACATATTCAGTACAAAGGTTTATTATAAATGGAAATTTTGTAGATTTTCTGTATTCTAATTTTATAGTTACAATAAGTTTATTGGCTTTTAATATATTCTATAGTATATCAAAAAAAATAAAGATAAGAGATTTTAACTCAATTAAAACCCTAAAAATTGTTAAATTTTTTGCAATTGTAACATTCATTATAGGTAGTTTTTCGTTGATACTTCTTTTTTTATCGTTTGGAGGAATAAAAAATGCTTTATCATATGCAGAATATTTAAGATCTTTTAATAATGATGCAAATGAAATTATAGGCGAAAGTACAATTTTTATAATTTTAGCACGACTAATTACTGTAACTCCATTTTTAATTGTATATATTATACAAGATACATCATTAAAATTAGTGAAAAAGCAATATTACAAATTTTTACTAGTAATATCTTTTATAATGTCTATATTATATTTTTTATTTAATGCAGGGAGAGCACCTTTAATGGCATTTATAATTTGTTTTGCTTATGTTATAATAAGAAAGAGAGTAAAGAGACCTTGGATATTTATAATAGTAATATGTATTATTGCTCTTCCTATGTTAGACATTTTAGATAGTTTATTTTATTATTTTAATAGTAAAACTTTTGATTTTAAAGAGGTCAATTATCTAAAATATATTGCACAATTTACAGTACCATATAAAAACACTCTTGCAATGAAAAAAATTGTAGATACTTATGGATTAAGATATTTTAGTGATTTTATAACTGCATTTTTAGATTTTCTTCCAGGAGTATATTTTCCAGCATCTTATGTTAATACATCAGAATTTATTGTAGGAAGTAATTGGATTGCATTAGGAGGAATTCCAAATGATTTTATAACCTTTGGATATATAGAGTTTTCTTTTATAGGTGTTATAATATTATCTAGTATTTTAGGTTTATTCCTTCGAATAATAGATATGAAATTATCTAAATTTAAAAATAACGATGCTAAATATCTATTTAGTGCAATATTATCAATATATATTTTTTTAATGATTTCTTCTTCAGATATAATAAGTATATTAAAAGGAGGATGGATATTAAATACTGTAGTAATTATTATTTTACTATCAACAAGAAAGGAGTAAAAAATGAAAATATTATTTATATCTTCAGCACCATTAGAATATAGCTCATCAAGTAATATGAGGAATATAGCATTACTAAAGGGATTAATAGAAAACAAAAATCAAGTATATACATTAACACCAGAGCCACAAAAAGAATCAGCATTATATGATGAAAATTTCTGCAAATTAAATTTTGAAAAAAAATATTTCATTCCATTAGGGACAATTCATTCTGCTGTTACTATGAAAAAAAATCATAAGAGTAGAATTAAAGACAAAGTTTATGAAATAGTAAAAAAATTTAAGATATATGATTTTAGAAGTACGTTAGCTAAAAAAGAAATACACATAGGAGAAAGTTTTGATTATATTATTTCTTCCTCTGATCCAAAATCTTCACACTTAATAGCAGAAACACTAATAAAAAGAAATCCTAATATTACAAAAAAATGGATACAATATTGGGGAGATCCATTTGCAACAGATATCAATAAAAAAAGTTTTGTACCAAATTTTATTGTAAAAAAAGAAGAAGAAAGACTGATATCTTTAGCAGATAAAGTTATATATGTTTCTCCATTTACATTAAAACAACAGCAAAAATTATATCAAAGATATAAGGAAAAGATGGAATTTTTACCAATACCATATCAGGAAAAAATTATTTACAAAGAAACTAATAATGAGAGATTAAGATTAGGATATTTTGGAGAATATCATTCTAGAAATAGAAATATATTACCTTTATATGAAGTGATAAAAAAACAAAAAGACAAAGATTTGGTTATTTGTGGTAATTCAGATTTGAATTTATGTGAAACAGAAAATATAAAAATATATCAAAGACAACCTATTCAAAAAGTAAGAAAAATGGAAGAAGAATCAGATATATTAGTATGTGTGTGCAATAGCAATGGAACTCAAATTCCAGGAAAAATTTATCATTATTCGGCAACGAATAAACCTATATTGGTAATTGTAGATGGAGAATATTCGAAAGAAATAGAAAAATATTTAAAAGAATATAATAGATTTTATTTGTGCCAAAACAATATGAAAAGTATATCTGAAATAATATATAAAATAAAGAATAGTAATAAAAAATATGAACCAACAAAAAAGTTAGAAGCTAAAAATATAGCGAAAAGATTCATTTGATATAAATATTGAACGGAGTGAAAAATGAAACAATTTATAAATAAATTTATAGGTTTTTCAATAGGACCAATAATAGGAGCAATTATAGGTTTTATAACTGTCCCTATAACATCTAATTTAATATCACCAGATCAATTTGGATTATCTAGTATGTTTAATTTAGCAAATACAATATTGACATTAATTGTTTTACTAGGAATTGATCAGGCTTTTATGAGAGAATATAATGAATGCGTAGATAAGAAAAAATTACTATTCAATTCAATGTTAATTCCTTTTATCGGTACAATTATAATTGCAATAATTTTAATTGTATTTAGAGTTTTTTTTGCAAAGATATTATTTGATAATGTAACTTTAACAAAACCAATTATACTATTAGCTATTTGCAGTCCATTTTTTATTATAGAGAAATTTATGTTGTTGTCTATAAGAATGGAAGAAAAAGCATTAAAATATTCAATGTGGAATATTTTATCAAAACTATTAAATTTAATTTGCTTAATAATTTTATTATTAGCATATAAAAGAAATTTTGAATCAGTAGTATATGCAACTATATTATCACAATTTATAATAAGTATTTTACTTTTTTTCATTTATCGAAAAAATATTAAAATATCAAAGAAAAGTATAGATAAAAAACAAATAAAATCAATATTAAAATTTGGGTTACCTTTAGTCCCAGCAACTTTGATAGGATATGGACTAAATTCAATGGATACAATTTTTTTAAGAAGTATGACAACATATACAGAATTAGGATATTATTCAGTAGCATTAAAAATTGTTAGCCTTTTAACATTAGTGCAAACTAGTTTTACAAGTTTTTGGTCACCAATAGCATTTAAATGGAAAGCTGAAGGAGAAAAAAATGAAAAATTTGAATTGGTAAGTAAAGGAATTACTTTTTGTATGTCTATTATTTTAATAGTAATACTAATGTTTAAGAATTTTATACCAATTATACTTAGCGAAGAGTATAATAAAATTATATATATTTTACCATTTTTATTATTTCACCCAATATTTTATACTATGAGTGAAACAACAACTTTAGGAATTTCCTTTTCGAGAAAGACAGGATATAATATAGCTGTTTCATTGGTTTCAATAATAGTTAATTTAGTTTTAAATACAATATTAATTCCGATATATGGAGCAGTTGGAGCAGCGATAGCAACAGGAATATCTTATATAGTATTCTTTTGGATGAGAACCATAATTTCAAGAAAATTATGGTATATGTTTCCAATTAAGGATTTTATATTCATTACGATAATTTTATCTGTAGTAACATTAATTAATGTTATGTTTGAAAATATATATTTATTAGAAATAATAAACATATTAGCAATAATTATAATTATATGGAATTATAGGGAGTTAGTACAATATATGATAAAAAATAAAAATAGGAAAAAATATTGTGTAGGCTTAGTCTGCTATGACACACAAAAAAAACAACTAGAAAATATGATACAAAATGAAAATATAAAAATAGTTGATTTAAATTATAAAGGCAAAAGCAAGCTAAAAAAATTATGTTTTATTTTAATGAAATTAATACAAGTTGATATTATATATTTTGGATATGGATGTTATTATATAAATCCATACTTAAGAATTGCGAGGTTTTTTAATAAAAAGGTAATTTGCCATTGGATAGGAACAGATATATTAAAAGCAAAAGAAAATAAGGATAAAATAAATAAAGTACAATCTTATATTCATTATAACTTAGCTTGTTCTCCACTAATAAAAAAAGAATTAAAAGAATTAAATATTGAAGCAGAAGAAATTGCAATATTACCAAATGAAATGACTAAAAATTATTCTAAATTACCTGAAAAACATGCTGTGATTACATATTTGCCAGAAGGAAAAGAAGATTTTTATGGAATTGAATATGTAAAATATGCAGCACAGAATTATTCTAACATTCAATTTTACGTAGTTGGAAATAGTAAAGATATAATTAATTTGAAAAATGTTCATTTTTTAGGAAAAATAAATCAAAAAGAGATGTCAGATCTATATGATGAAACAACTATTCTAATGAGATTACCAAAGCATGATGGACTTTCTTTGATGTTATTAGAAGCTTTAATAAAAGGAAAAGAAGTATTATATTGTTATGATTTTCCATATACAAGGCATATAGAAAACAAAGAGCAATTAGATATAGAGATGAAAGATATAATTTCTAAGCTCCCATATTTTAATGAGGATGGACATAAATATATTTTAGAAAATTATAACATTGATATAATAAAAGAAAAGTTATATAGTACTTTAGTAAACATCTTAGAAGAATAGAAGAGGGGGATATATATGGAAGAACAAAGTGTAAAATACTTGATTATAGGAGCAGGAATTACAGGATTATCATTTGCTAACCAAGTAAAAAAAGATTATCTCATAATAGAAAAAGAAAATGAAGTTGGAGGATATTGTAAAACTATAAAAAAAGGAGATTATATATGGGATTTTGCAGGTCATTTCTTTCACTTTAAAACTAAAGAAATGAAGAAAAAATTTGTTGATTATATAGGGCAAGAAAATATAATAGAACAAGAAAAAAATACCAAAATTTACTATAAAGGAAAATTAATTAATTATCCATTTCAAACTAATATTCATGAGTTGGAAAAAGAAGAATTTATAGATTGTTTATATGATTTATATAATAAAGAAGAAAAAGATAATTATGATAACTTTTTAGATATGCTATAT
>CAKPGD010000056.1 GCA_934154515.1 uncultured Clostridia bacterium | reverse complement strand
AAAAGTAGGAATATCCTTGCCAAAGTAGGAACTTAAAAAAGTAGGAATATCCTTGCCAAAGTAGGAACTTAAAAAAGCTGTATGACAATCTTTGATTGTCATACATTTGTTAATATACAAGGAGTTGAACTATGAATAAATTAAAAATATATTATATAGATGATAAATACATTAATTATTTGAGACAATTTGATAAAAATGTAGCATATAATAAGACTTTAACAAGACCATATATAGGAATTGTGTATACATATAATAATTATAATTATTTTGCACCACTTGCTTCACCAAAACCAAAACATATAAACATAAATCCTAAAGCGATAGATATTTACAAGATAAATGATGGAAAATTAGGTGTAATAAATATAAATAACATGATACCAACACCTATAGAAGAACTTACAGAAGTATTACCAACTATTACAGATGCAAAGTATAAAAAACTATTAGAAGAACAGTTAACATATCTAAATAATCACAGAGCAAAGTTATTTAAAAAAATAGAATATTTTCAAAAAATGTATCGAAAAGGTTATTTAAGTAAAAATATAGTTGATAGAACATGTAACTTTATGCTGTTAGAAGAAAAATTTAAGGAATATGTAAAATAAAAATGTCAAAAAAGATTACTTAAGAAATTTAAAGTAATCTTTTTGATTTTGCTGTAATGTATTACAACAAATCCTCAAATGTCTTAAAAGTATAGCCTTGTTCTTTTAAATACTTAATAGAAGCCTCTAAAGCCTCATAAGACTTACTAACATCCTGCGTATCGTGCATTAAAACTACTAAACTGTTTTTACCATTACAACTTTTTTTCAAATTAGATAGAAGTTGACTACTAGAATATTTATGAATTGAATCATTGTTTAAAGCATTCCAGTCAACATAGCAATAGCCAATTTCTTCTAAATATTGTTTAGATTTCTTTTTAATGCTTGAATAAGAAGTTCCTTTTGAACCATTAGGAAATCTAAAAACATGAGAATGATAATTTTTAACATCAATAGCTTCAGAAATAGCTTCATCTGTACTTAAAATTTCGTCAATAAAACTTTCTTTACTCTTATATAATTTATTATTTCTATGAGAATACCCATGATTTGCAATAAAATTGCCTTCTTCATAAGCTCTTCTAACTATATTAGGGAATTCTTTTACTCTGTAACCAATAACAAAAAAACTAGCCTTTATATCATTTTCTTTTAAAATATCCAATATTTTTGGAGTGGCAATTTTAGTAGGACCATCATCGAAAGTAAGAAAAGCAACTTTTTCATCGGATTTATATATATTATCTAATTTATATTGGAGGTCTGTTACAATTTCAAAATCACTTGTAGTGGGAATAGAAAAAACGTAATTTTCGCTGCAAATATCTTTTTTAGCAAATACATTATAAAAAGTAGCAAATAGGCTAATAAAAGTAAGAATAGCTAAAAAAATTATAATTGTTTTTTTATGTATAAATAAATATTTCAAATAAATCACCTAATAAATAATATTCAAAGAAATTAAATTTATTAAAAAATAAGAAGTTAAAAAATATAAGTGAAAATATAAATAAAAATTTCTAAACAATTGACTATATCAAAAACAATTGATAAAATAAAGAAAAAATACGAGCAACTAAATTATATATAAAAATTATTTTAAATTTTATATAAAAATAAACAAAGGGGTAGGGAATAGTATGAAAAAAAATTTAAGATTTTATATAACATTATACTTAGCTAAACTTGCAAGAATAGCATTAAAAATAATAAGAAGAGATGCAACGTATTTTCCAGGAAAGCTTGCAGTAACTTTATGTCCGGATTTTTTAGGAAGAATAGATAAACCAGAAACAATAATAGCAGTAACTGGAACTAATGGAAAGACAACAGTATGCAATATGATAGAAGACTGCTTAAGAGAAAATGGATATAATTTCATAGATAATCATTTAGGTTCAAATGTAAACTCAGGAATTGCGTCTACATTAATACAAGGTGCTGATTTAAGAGGTAGACAAAGTAAAAAGTTAGCAGTATTTGAAATAGATGAAAGAAGTGCTGTAAAGGTTTATAAATATATAACACCAACATATTTAGTATGCACTAACTTATTTAGAGATTCTTTAAAAAGAAACGCGCATACGGAATTTATATCAAATATTTTAACAAATAACATTCCAAAAGAAACAAAACTTGTCTTAAATGGAGACGACTTAATAGTAAGTAATTTAGCCCCAGAAAATAAAAGAGTTTATTTTGGAATAGACAGAATAGATACAGACACAGATAAATGTGAAAATATAGTAAGAGATATTACAGTATGTCCTAAATGTGATAGCAAATTAGAATATGATTTTGTAAGATATAATCATATAGGAAGAGCTCATTGCGTAAATTGTGATTTTAAATCTCCAAAAATTGATTATGAAGTAACAAATATAGATTTAGAAAATATGCAAATGACAGTAAAAGATACTAAAGAAGAAAAATATGACTTAATAAATAATAATATAATAAATATTTATAATATGCTTGCTACAATTGCAGTGTTAAAAGAATTTGGGCTAGATAGAGAAAAAATAAATCCAGTACTAAAAAAACAAAAAATAGTTGATACAAGATACAGCAAAGAAAAAGTTAAAAATATAGAAGTAATTACACAGCTTGCAAAAGGAATGAATCCAATTGCTTGTTCAAGAGCATTTGATTATGTAAGAAAAGAAAAGGGTAACAAAGCAGTAATTGTAATACTAGACGACCTTCACGAAGCGGCAAACTCTTCAGAGAATATAGCTTGGCATTATGATACAGATTATGAATTTTTAAATGACGATTCAATAAAGCAAGTATTAACAGCAGGAGCAAGATATTTAGACACATATGTAAGGCTTCAAATAGCAGGAATAGATAAAGAAAAAATAGTATATCAAAGAGATGAAATAACTTTAGTTGATAAATTAAAATTAGAAGGAATAGATAAAGTATTTATATTACATGACTTGTATTCAATTAATTTAAAAAATCAAATTAAAGAAAAAATAATAGAAAAAATTAAAGGCTAGAAGGAGGGAAGATAAATGAATAAAACAATAGAAATATTATTTCCAGAATTTTGTAACTTGTATGGAGATATAAGTAATATGAAATATTTAAAAAAATGTCTTCCAGAGGCAAACTTTGTAGAAACAAATTTTAATGAAGAGCCTATGTTCATAAAGAATGATGTAGACATGATATATATAGGACCAATGACAGAAAATATGCAAGAAAAAGTTATAAAAAAGTTAATGCCATATAAAGAAAGAATAGAAGAATTAATAAAAAAAAATGTGGTATTTTTAGTAACAGGTAATGCTTTAGAAATATTTGGTAAATATATTGAAAATGAAGACGGAATCAAAATAGAAGCATTAGGAATATTTAATATTTATGCTAAAAGAAATATGATGAATAGGCACAATAGTATATTTGTAGGAAAGTACGAAAATATAGAAATAGTGGGATTTAAAAGTCAATTTACTTTTTGTTATGGTAATAATGAAAATATGTATTTTGCAGAAGTAGAAAAGGGAATAGGTCTTAATGATAAAAGCAAATTAGAAGGAATAAAGAAAAATAATTTTATTGGAACATATGTAATAGGTCCAATTTTAATATTAAATCCAGAATTTACTAAAAGTATAATTGAAAAAATGGGAATAGAAAGTCCAAATCTTTTTATAGAAGAAGATGTAAAAAAAGCGTATGAGCAGAGATTAAAAGAGCTAAAAAATTTATAAAAAAGTGTTCTGTAATAATATACAATCTAGCGTAAATTACAGAAATATTACAAAAATGTTGCGAAAATATTACAAAAGTGTTATAATATAAATATATTCGAAAGAAAAGAGGAAAAAACAATGGAACTAATGATGGTAATTATTTATATTTTAATATTTGCAATAGTTGCTTTAGCAGCATTCGCAGTAATGCAATTAAAAATGGCAGGAATCAATGTAAAAGATTTCTGGAGCTTTATACAAGCAAACCAAATGCTTGATAAATTATATATCTTTTCAAAAAAATATGAAAAGATGAGTGCGCAAGAGCAAGTAATATTTTTGATGGAAGCAGAAAAAGTATTTGATGCTTTTGATAAAATTCCTAAATTAGTTTGGGAAGAAGAATATGAAAAATATGAAAATGTACTTAATACATATAAAAATTTAAAAGTAATGAGATGGGCTTCTAATTAATTTGAATATTTCAAAATTATAATAAATATAACACGAAAATAGGTTGCAACAAAGCAACCTATTTTTGTGGTGCGAGAGGGAAAAAATTATTAAGAATTATCCTCTATTCGATTGTAATGGATAAATTTATATGTTTAAAACTTCTTACATTATTAAAGAATAAAAAAGTTCCTAAATAATATAATAATAAAAGAATATAAAAAAGATTATAAAGAAGATTATAAAGAAGGGAATTTCTTAAATATGAAAATAAGATATTTTGATCATGCTGCAACAACAGCAGTAAGAGAAGAAGTTTTAAATGCAATGATTCCATATTTTTGCATAGAATATGGAAATGCATCTTCTATGTATAGTGTAGGAAGAAATGCAAAAAGAGCATTAACAACAGCAAGAGAGCAAGTGGCTAAAACAATAAATTCTAAAAACAAAGAAATTTATTTTACATCATGTGGAAGTGAAAGTGATAATTTGGCAATAAAAGGTTACTGTTATAAAAATAAAAACAGGGGAAATCATATAATAACAACAAAAATAGAACATCCAGCAATATTACATACTTGTCAAACTTTAGAAATACAAGGTTTCGAAGTAACGTATTTAAATGTAAATGAAAAAGGTTTTATATCACTTGAAGAATTAGAAAGTTCTATAAAAGATAATACAATATTAATAAGTGTAATGTTTGCAAACAATGAAATTGGAACAATTCAACCAATTAAAGAAATAGGAGAAATTGCTAAGAAGCATCAAATTACCTTTCATACAGATGCGGTTCAAGCAATAGGCAATGTAAAAATAAATGTACAAGAAATGAATATAGATATGCTTTCTATGTCTGCACATAAATTTTATGGACCAAAGGGAGTAGGAGCTTTGTATGTAAGAGAAGGAATAGAATTTGAAAGAATTCAAGACGGAGGACATCAAGAAAGAGAAAAAAGAGCAGGGACAGAAAATATAGCAGGAATTGTTGGACTTGGAAAAGCAATAGAATTATCATACGAAAATTTTGATGAATATAATAAGAAATTAAAAAGCTTAAGAGATTATTATATTTCAAAAGTAGAAGAAAAAATACCGAATGCGGTATTAAATGGAGACAGAATAAATAGACTACCAGGAAATGCAAATTTTTCATTTTTAGGAGTTACAGGAGAAGAATTATTATTCAAATTAGATGAAGTAGGAATTTGTGCGTCAGGAGGAAGTGCGTGTAGCACAGGTTCTGCAAATCCATCGCATGTATTAATGGCAATAGGTGCAAATTCAGAAAGAGCCAAAAGTGCATTAAGAGTCACATTCGGAATAGAAAATGATAAGGAGGATGTAGATTTTTTAGTAGAACAATTAATAAAAATAATTTCTAATCTAAAAAACGAATAGAATTAGCCTAAATAGTAAATAATACTAAATAGAAAAATTAAAGGAGACTATTTAGTGAAAAAAATTAAAATAGCAATAATAGGAATAGTAGCAGGAATAATATGTGGACTGTTTGCATCAGGAGGAGGTCTTATATTAATACCTGCTTTTATATATTTGTTGAAAATGGAAGATAAAAAAGCAAGAGGCACAGCAGTATGCTGTACACTTCCAATGGTTATAGCAAGTAGTATATTTTATTATAAAGACAATTATATTAACTGGAAAATGGGAATTCTTTGTGCAATAGGAGGCGTAATAGGAGGATTTTTGGGTGCAAAATTTTTAAAGAAGATTCCAACAAAATATATTCAAATGCTATTTGCTGTATTTTTATTATACATATCTATAAAAATGCTTATTAATTAAACAAAGGAGGAAAAATGTTACCAGTCTTATTTGGATTTATTTCTGGAATTGTTACAGGAATGGGAATGGGTGGAGGAACAATATTAATTTTATTATTATCATTATTTATGAATGTAGAACAGCATATAGCACAAGCAACAAACTTAATATTTTTTATTCCAACATCATTGGCTGCAATTATAATGAATATAAGACAAAAAAATATTGATAAAAGTGTTGTAATTATAGTATCGTTATTTGGAATAATAGGAGCAATGCTAGGAGTAATGATATCTGAAAATATAAGTTCACAAAATTTAAGAAAATATTTTGCAATATTCATTTTAATAATATCTCTTCATGAATTTTATAAAATATTTAGAGAGTATAGAATTAAAATAAAAAACACATAATAAGAAAAAGAGAAGAAGGAGGTAAACATGAATATGAAATTTGTTAAAGGAATGATAATAGGAGGAATGGCAACAGCAGGAGCTATGTATATGTATAAAGAAATGTCTGGAAGAAGCAAAAAGCAAATGATTAAAAAAGGAAAACAATTTGCTAAAAAGATGGGCATAATTTAAAGTGTAAAAATATAATAAAAAAATAAACCACTCATGCTACTTGCACATGAGTGGTTTATTGAATTAAAATATTTAATTCTTATAATTAAATTATTCTTTAAATATATATTAAATTCCTAAATTATAATTTCTCAATCTCCTCCAATATTAATATCACCCGACTTTAAATGTATTAACATAATATAAAAGAAAAGAAAGTAGAAATAGCAAAAAATATTTTTTCGAAGAAAAACTTATTGACTAAAAATATATTTAATAGTAAAATGGGTGTAAAAATAAGTAACAACTTAGTTACATAAATAAGAAAAACATAAAAAAGAAAATATGAAAATATGAAAACTGTAACAAAAGCAAAAAATGAATAAATATGTAACAAAAAGTACAAAATAAAACAAAAGAAGGAGATAAAAGAAATGAACAAAGTCAAAAGCAAACTAAAAAATCAAAAAGCAATAACACTAATAGCATTGGTAATCACAATTGTAGTGTTAATAATTTTAGCAGGAGTAGCAATAAATTTAACGCTAG
>CAKPGD010000055.1 GCA_934154515.1 uncultured Clostridia bacterium | reverse complement strand
ATAGTGTAAGTATAGTTACTCATGAATATAAATTTGATGTTGTAACAGATAAGGATTTTTAGATATAAGAAAAAATAGAATAATTTTTTATTCTATTTTTTTTATTTATAGTTAATAATCCATTGTTTGAAAATTATATTTGTATATGATATATTATAAAAAATAAAGAGCACATAATGAATTTTATATAATATAATAGCTGAAAATTGAAGAGTGAAAGGATTAGAAAATGGAAGAATTAATATTGATGGCTCAAAATGGAGATGAAACAGCTTTTACAAAATTAATAATAATAATTAGTGATGATTTATATAAAATAGCCAAAACAAGAATATCAGATCAAGCAGATATAGACGATGCTGTTCAAGAAACAATGATAGAAACATATAAATCAATAAAAAGATTAAATGACCCAAAGAAATTTAAAAAGTGGGTTATAAAAATATTAATAAATAAGTGTAATAGAATATATAGAAGAAAGTATAAAAATGATGTATCAATAGAAGAATATAAATTTGATTATTTAAAAAACAATAGTATTGGAGAAGTCGAAAATGATTTGAACTTTTATGATATAATAAAAAATTTGAATTATGAAGAGAGGATAGTAGTTGTTTTATATTATATGGAGGAATACACAGTTGAAGAGATAAAAGAGATTTTAAAAATGAATAAAAATACTATAAATACTCATTTGTACAGAGCTAGACAAAAAATTAAGTTAAGCATAAATGGAGGTAAAGAAATTGGATAATATTGATAATGAGATAAAAAATATATTGAAAAAAGAAATTGAAAAACCATTGCAATATGAATATGCTATAAAAAATGCTTTTTTAAATAAGAAAAATAAAAAAAGGTATGTGTTATTACAAAAAATAGCTATAATTATTGGATTTTTGGGAATAGGATGTACTTGTGTAATGGCAGTAAGTTATATATATGAAAAAATATGGAAAGATCCTATTGTTGTAAGTCAAGAAGAACAAGAAAACAAAATTAAAGAAGAAATAAAAGATTATGAAAAAATAGGGCTTATAACAGAAGCGGATGCTTTAAAGATTGCTAATGAAATATTGGAAAAGTTAGGATATAAAAATAAAGAGTTTTCAGAAGTTACTTTAATTAGGGGGTATGATTCAGAAGAGTCAAAACATTATTTATTAAAAAGTGAAGGAATTTTAATTAATTTAAATCCTAAAACTGGTGAATTAGAATATTTTGGTGATAGTAGTATATTAATGAAAAATGTAAGCTGTGATAATATTTCAGAAACAAAAATAAAAGAAATAGCAATGAATATATATAATAATTTAAAAACTTTTGAAAAAAATGATAATTATGAAATTGTGGAAAGTAAAAGGCGAAATATAGTTTATGGAAAAAACATAAATGATTTATGGCAGGTAAGTTTTGCAAAAGTTTATAATGGAAGCTATGATAAAACGAGTATTTTTTCTGTGGCATTTGCAGTTGTTAATAATGATATTGTAATTTATTCAATTACTGAAAAAAATAAGAGTGATTTTGAGAATAATCCAATAGTTATAACAGAAAAAGAAGCTATTGAAATTGCTGAAAATAAAGAAAAAGAGTTCAGTGAATTGGAAATATCAAACATTTCAGCTAAGTTATCAATAGAAAAAATGAATATATTTATATATTGTTTAGAGAATAATATAACAAACGAAAATGGAGAATTAAAAGTGTCTAATATTTCAAGAAATGTATGGGTTGTAAATGTAGAACATAATAAAATGAGTAAACCAAAAGATGCAACGATAGAAACTGTAAAAAGTTTATATAATAAAAAATATTATATAGATGCAACAACAGGTGAAATTATAGGAGGAGAACAATCTGAATTTTTTAATAATTAATGAATAAAAAGAAGTGTTTTTTCACTTCTTTTTTTGAACTGAAAAAAGGTGGCAATGTTTTACATTGCCACCTTGGAAAATGAGAGAAAATATTTGTTATTCAGAAATCAGCATGTGAATTGAAAAATTAAGAAATTTCATGTGAATAACTAATATCAGCTATTCGGTAATTTCCATTAGGATTATAAGATACACTACTTACGTCGAAGAAAATTTGAATTTTCTGCCCTTTAACAACAGGGACAGAAAGATGAATCTGAGGTAAGAAAGCATCTTCTCTAACAGTATCTTTAGCCAAAACAGTACCGTTAGAATTGCGAATTTCCATAGTTGCCTTAACGAGTGGACAACCAGAAGGCTCAAGGTCTGGACGACCTTTTATTCCACAGACTATGTGCAAAGTCCCTGTTTCACCAATGGTTTTTACACGCGTAAGGTTGTTGTTTGTTACAGTGATAGTTGGTTCATTTACATAGTTACCATACCAAGTTTCCGTACCAGCTGCAAAAGTTTGGATGGAGAATGTGGTGATGGCAAGAATTGAAATGAGGGCTAAAGTGAAAATTCTTTTTGATATTGTCATAGAAATGCTCCTCTTTAGTTTGTATTTTCTCTCATTCCCAGTAATCCAAATCATAGTCAGTTAACTATGATTGAGATTTTGTATAAAAAGTAGACAAAGCTACACTTATTAAGTATAAACTAAAAAATAAAAAATTTAATAAAAAGGGGAAAAAAGTAAAAAAAAGAAAAATTATGAAATTTTAGAGTGTATTTGTGGACTCTTATAAGTGGGAGGGAAAAATGCTAAAAATATTAATTGTAGAAAATAACAAAATAGAATGTAAAGAAATGGTTAATTGTATTGCTCAAAGTGATTTGAATGTTAAAATATATAGTATCGCATATACTGGAGAAGAGGCAATAAGTATATTGAAATGTCAAAATGTTGACCTAGTGATATTAGATTGCAATTTTGAGGATATATCAAAAGAAAATTTTTTTAGTATATTATATAAAGAACATATAGAGAAATACAAAAATTCAATAATTTTACTTTCTGACTTTAATGAAAAAAGCTTTAATAAAGAAGAAAGTATATATATATTTAATTATTTGAAAAGACCAGTTGAACAGTCACAAATTTTGGAATCAATAAGAAATTATTTGAAGCAGAAGAATAACAATAATTTAAAATATAAAATTTGCAAAGAATTAGATAAATTACATTTTAAATTTTCTTATAATGGAACACAGTATTTAGTTGAAACTATTTATGAAATATGTTTAAGAAATTATATATGGGATGTTAATCTCTCAAAAGATATTTTTCCAATTTTATCAAATAAGTATAATAAATCTATAAATACGATACATAGTAATATAAAGAAAACAATAAGTATAATGTTTTATGATTGTGATGAAAGTACATTAAAAGAATATTTTAATTATTATGAATTAGAAAAACCCAAACTAAAAGAGTTAATTTTTAAAGTAATTGATCATATGAGAATATAATTTATTAATTAAGCATGAATGAGATATAGGAATAAAGGAGAAATAGTATAAGGGAGAGTTGTTATACAAATTCTTCTTATTTTTTACTTTTTTTACTTTTTTTCAAAATAATATTAATTTATAATAAAATAAGAAAAAAGGAGATAAAAATATGAAGAGTGAAAAAATAAGTATAGAATTAAGAGATTTGAAAAAAACATATTATACTCAAAATAAAGAAATAAGTGTATTAAAGAATCTTAATGCAGAATTTTATTCTGGAAAATTTTATGCAATTATGGGACATAGTGGAAATGGAAAATCAACACTTATACGTATTTTAGGATTAATTGATAAATTTGATGAAGGAGAATATCAGGTTTTTGGGAGAAATGTGAAGAATTTGAATGATAAAGAGTCATCATATTTAAGAATGAAAAATATTGGATTTGTTTTTCAAGAAATTAATTTAATGCCAACATTAAAGGCTTTTGAAAATGTTATAATTCCAATGCTAATAAATGATGAAATTAAAAAATTCGAAAGAAAAAATAGAGCAATTGAATTATTAAATAGTGTAGGATTAAAAGAAAGGATTAATCATTTTCCAAAAGAATTGTCTGGTGGTGAACAGCAAAGAGTTGCAATAGCACGAGCTTTAGCTAATAATCCTAATATAATTTTGGCAGATGAACCAACTGGAAATTTAGACCAACAAAGTGAGAAAACCATTTTTTTATTATTAAAAGAATTGGCAAAAGAAGGAAAATGTGTAATTGTAGTAAGTCATAGTAATGAAATAAAAAAATATGCAGATCAAGTATATATTTTAAATAATGGGAAATTAGAAGGGGAAAAGATATGAAAACTAATGATTATTTAAAAAATATTTTAATAAAAATTATTAGGGATAATAATATTTATTTTATATTTATATTAGTTGTTTCTACAATTCTTTTGATTACATCATTATCGTTTAAAAATAATGTAAATGATTATATAGAAGAAAATATTAATAGAAATATTAATTTTAGAACGATGCAAGTATCTAACAAAAAAGAGCAAGAAGATCTTGGAAAGAAAGAGTTACTTGAAATTGAAAATGTTATAGATGTTTATAGCTCAGCATATTCTACAAGTACGGTAGATAGTAGTTTTGCAAATGAGAAGTTAGATGGAAAAATTGTATTAACGTATTTACAACAATCTACTATGATACATACTTTAACTGGTTCAAGTTTTGATAATAATGATAAATCAGTAGCAATAATACCCAAGGAGTTTTATCCAGATAGTTCTATTGATGATTTGAAAATAAATGAAGAAGAATTAATAAATGGAGAAAAGCTTTTAGGACAAACATTGACAATTAAATATTATACTAGAAAGTTTGAAAATATGAAATTAGTAAATGATACAGAAATAGAAAAAGATTTTACAATAGTAGGGGTATATGATAATAGAGAATTTATGAATCTTAATAATCAAATATTTGTATCTCAAAAAGATCTTAATGAAATAGTTGAAAATAAAATTCCCAAAAGTAGTGAAGATGGTGTTCAAATTATTCAAACATCAGATTATCTTTTTAATGTTGTTGTAAATAATGTAAATAATGTAGAGAATGTAAAACAAAAAATGATTGAAAAGGGATTTACTAATATTCAGAATGCTGCTGAAATAGATAATACAATGGTTAAGACAATAAAACTAATTTGTTATATTATTGCTACAATATCAATACTGTCAATGTTTATTATAATAATATTATATATAAGAAAAAAACTAATTAAAGAATCAACTTATATTGGGACATTGAGAACATTAGGATATACGCGAAATATCATAAAAAAACAATATTTGATGGAAGTATTATTAACAACAACGATTTCATATGGGATAGGTGCAATTATATCTATTATATTAATTAATATTTTAAAAAATACAATATTGATTTCATTAAATTATATTGGTTTTATTATAAAGCTATATATACGAGATTTTTTACTAACATTTATAATAATTATTATCATTTCAACTATATTTTCAATTTTGATGATAAAAAATAAAATAAATAAAGATATTATAAATTTGATTGAAAGTAGGGAATAAAAATATATGTTACACTTAAAATGTTTTTTTAGAAAAAAAAGTACAGTAATTTATTTATGTATATATAGTATTATAGTTACAACAATTATTTGTTCTTTTTCTTTAATAGAATATAGTAAAAATGTAATAAATCATATATACAAAAAAGAATCGTTTTTAGTTATGACATCAACTGATAATTATTATAACAAAATTATTGAAAATAAAGATATTGAAAAAGTAGAGAAAATTATAGTATTTAATCCTAATTATGATGATAAAACATTTAAACGAGAGTCATATTCAGTTGTTAGTAATAATAGTCCAACTATTTCTTATAATAATGGTGAAGAATATGAAAAAATAATAACATGGGAAGACTATATTACTATTCCTAAAGATAAAGAGATAATGGTAACATCTGATATAGATAAGGATTTTAAATTGCAAAATAATGAAATTGCATTATCTATGGAAGGAATTAAATATAAAGATCAAGAAGAAATGGAAAAATGTATTGATAAAGATCTATCAATTATGTATTGCAATAATGTAATTCAATTTAAAATAAGAAATTATTATGATTCTAAGCATAAAGAAATGGTAATTTCGGAAAATAAATTTAATGAATTAATTTCTAAAAGTAATGTATATTCATATAAAATATATTTGAAGAATTATTTGAAAAGTGAGAAGGTTATTGATGATTTAAAAAAAATAAATAATGAAAATAATATAAAGATTAATGAACATATTGATTTTGATGCGTCTATAAATTATGATAGTTATTCAATTGCTAATAATTTAATATATATTTTTGAAATTATAAATAATTTTATAATTTTTGTATTTATTATAATTTTTATAATAGTTTCAAAAAATCTATTGGAAGATGAAAAGAAGAATATTATAATTCAAAAAATGCTAGGATATAATAAATTTCAGTCAAAAAAGTATTTTATTTTTAAAATAATATCATTATATTTATTGGTATTTGGAATTTCTATAATTGTATCAAGTATTATAAATGTTATTATTAATAATATTTTACTACTTGAGTAATTTGTGCTTTTGAATTTAGGAATACTATGTAGTAAAGAAAGAGGTAGATAATTTATGAGTAAGAAAAAAATAATATTTTTTGTAGTAGTTTTATTTATGAGTTTAAGTATGGCAGTTAGTGCTTTTGCGATTAGTCCACGTGCAAGTAGTGTATATTTTTCAAAAGGAAAAAGTTTTCAAATGACAGGAAATTTCCAAACAGAAATATATGCAACAACTAAAGCAGTTGAATTGGTTGGGACACCAATTGTAAATGTAAAATGTCAAAAGAAAGTATTAATGACATATAATACAGGGGCTAGTATGGATGTTACAATATCAAATAAAAACCAAACATATTATGCTATTTTTGATGCGGAATCTTCAGGAACATTTAGGCTAACATGGAAACAAACAAATGATTATGCAAGTATGACAGCTAATTTGGACGCATATAGTAAGTAAGAAAATTTAAAATTATAGTATATAGTATTCCTATATTAAATATTTAATTATATATTAATAAAAATAACTTACAAATATAAAAATTTGTAAGCTATTTTTATTCTAACGGAAACCACCGCCTCCGCCGCCACCACCAAAGGAACCACCACCTCCGCCTCCAGAAGAGAATCCACCTCCACCAGAAGAATAGCTTTCAGCTCTAATTTTTGCTGT
>CAKPGD010000054.1 GCA_934154515.1 uncultured Clostridia bacterium | reverse complement strand
GCTACAAATTACGGTGTTGAAAGAATAAGAAATGGATTTCCAGTATGTACTAGATTAATAAGAGAAATTCACGAAATATTAATGCAAGGAGTTCGTGGAGAATATAAAACGCCAGGAGAATTTAGAGTATCACAAAATTGGATTGGTGGTAGTATGCCAAGTACAGCAGTATATGTTCCACCACCACATACAGAAGTGGCAGAATGCTTATCTGATTTTGAAAAATTTATAAATAATGAAGAAATAGATACACCAGACTTAATAAAAATTGCGATTTTACATTATCAATTTGAATCTATACATCCGTTTTTAGATGGCAATGGGAGAATTGGAAGATTACTTATTCCATTATATATTCAAAGTAAAGGAATGCTTGAAAAATCTTGTTTATATATTTCGGATTATATTGAAAGAAATAAAGATACATATTACGATATGCTTACAAGAGTAAGAACTCATAATGATATGATAGGATGGATTAAATTTTTTCTAGAAGCGGTTATTGAAACATCAAAAACTGCAAAAGAAAAATTTAGAAATGTAGTTGAACTAACAATGAAAATGGACAAGGTTATAATGGAATTACCTGTAAAACCAGAAAATGCTAAAAAAGTAATTGATTTATTATATGATGAACCTGTACTTACTAGAAATAAGATGTCTGAAATCACAGGAATAAAATTAACAACGATAAATGGAATAGTTAACGCATTACTAGATAAAAAAATTATAATGGAAACAACAGGATATAGCCGAAATCAAATTTTTGCTTTCGAAAAATATATTAATTTATTTTTAAAATAAAATTTTATATCACGAAAAAAATGAAAAATTCGTGATATAAAAATCCATATCACGAAAAAAATAAAAAATTCGTGATATAAAAATCTATATCACGAAAGAAGCGAAAAAATTGATTTATAAAATTTAAAATAAAAATGCACATTTACAATCAATAAACGAGGCTTGAAAGAGTTATCAACAATGTATAACCTAAACATGTTGAATGTTGCTCGGTGCTGTTATTAAAAAAATTAGACACTATAGAGAAAGAATAGGAGAAAAATATATTAGAAAGTATTTGAAAGAAGGAAAATTAATAATATGAAAGAAAATATAACAACTATATATTTAATAAGACATTCTACAAAGTTTAATCCTAATATGATTGATATATATAATTCAACAGATAATGAACAATTAAAGACTGAAAAAAAGATGTTGAGTGTCGAGGGAGAGAAGAGAGCAGAATTATTAGCTAAACAAGAAGAATTTAAAAATATAGATGCTTTGTATTCTAGTAACTATGTTAGAGCTATGCAAACTGCTAAATATTTCATAGAAGAAAACAATGTAAAATTAAATATAGACGAAAGATTTAATGAAAGAAAAACTGGTATAGTAGACAAAAATAAATATCCTGATTTTTTCGTAAGGCAATATTTAAATGAAAACTTTAAAATGAACGATGGAGAATCTCAAATAGAAGTAAGAAAAAGAATGACAGAAGCGTTCTGGGAGGTAGTAAAAAATAATAAAAATAAAAGAAGTATAATTGTATCTCATGGAACAGCAATATCATTTCTATTAATGAATTGGTGTAAATTATTAGATATACAAGAGAATCTTTTAAGAAAGCTAGAATTTAATGGAAAGATTATTATCAATAGAATATATAGAGCACCCGAAGTATTTAAAATATTAATAAATGATGCAAATAATATTGTAGATATATGTAATATAGAATTTGAAGAGTTAAAATAGTGAAATATATGATAGTATATGTAAAAGAGTATAAAGATTTTCTAAATTCGAATATAAACTGAAAAAAGGAGCAATTATGAATATGATTTTGGAAGGTAATAATATAGATGAAGAACTAGTAAAATATATAGAAAAAGAAATATTTCCACTATATGACAGAAATGAAGAAGGACATGGAATAGGACATATAAAAATGGTAATAAAAAGAAGTTTAGAATTGGCCCCAAAATATGACGTTAATTTGAATATGGTATATGCAATAGCATCCTACCATGATTTAGGGCACTATATTGATAGAAAAAGACATGAAATCATATCAGCAGAAATGTTTATGAAAGACGAAAATATAAAAAAATGGTTTACAAAGGAACAATTAAATGTAATAAAAGAGGCAATAGAAGACCATAGGGCGTCTAGTAATCATGAACCTAGAACTATATATGGAAAAATAATAAGTACAGCTGATAGAACAATTATAGACATAGATAATACTATAAAAAGATCATATTCTTATGGAAAAAGAAATTACACGGAATTATCAGAAGAAGAACAGATAGAAAGAATATATAATCATTTAACAGAAAAATATGGAGAAAGCGGATATGCAAAAATATATTTAGAAGATAAAGAGTTTGATGAAGCTATAAAAAAATTAAGGCAGGCGTTATCAGATAAAGATGAATTTATTAAAAGAGCAAAAAAGGTGTGTGAGAACTTATAAAAATGTGATATAAATTAAAAATAAAAAAAGGAGAATGTATAATGGAAGAATTAATAGATGTATTGGATGAAAATGGAAACAAAACAGGAAAAATTTTAACAAGAAAACAAATACATAAAAAAGGATTGTGCCATAAAATAGTTGTAATTTCAATTATAGATGAAAAAGGAAATATATTAATGCAACAAAGATCAAAGAATAAATCTAAGAATCCAGGAAAATGGGATGTAGCAGTAGCTGGACATGTGTCAAGTGGACAGACTTCTACTGAAGCTGCTATAAGAGAAACATTAGAAGAAGTAGGAATAAAAGTAAAAGAAAAGGAACTTGAATATGTACTTACATATAAAAATAAAGAAAATGTAAAGGAAGATTATATAGATAATCAAATTTATGATTGTTATATTGTAAAAAAAGAAAAAATAGATTTAAAGGATATTAAAATTCAAAAAAGTGAAGTCGAACAAGTAAAACTATGTAACTTAAAGGAATTTGAACAAATTATTGAAAATGGCAATATAGTGAAAAGAGATGAATTTTATAATAAAATTATAGAATATTTAAAATAACTATAAAGAAAATGGAAAAATAGAACATTAAAAATGTTATTTATATTTAATATTAAGGGAAGTGAAAATATGGAATTATGGGAAGTATTAGATAGTGAAGGAAATCCAACAGGGAAAATAGTTGAAAGACATGATAAAAGTTTTTTTGAAAGAGGTCTTTATCATTTAGGTTCAGATGTCTGGATAATAAATAGTGATAATAAAATATTAATTCAAAAGAGATCACCATTAAAAAGATTAGAACCTAATGTTTGGGCCATGACAGGCGGGTCAGTTATATTTGGAGAAAATTCTTTAGAAACTATTGTTAGAGAAGCAAAGGAAGAACTAGATATTGATATTGATGCTAGTAAATTAAAATTAATTACAAAGTTTAAGACTGGAAATGTTTGGATTGATACGTATATTTTAAAAGGGGATTATGACACATCTAAAATGAATTTTCAAGAAGACGAAGTATCAGATGCTAAATGGGCAACTTGGGATGAAATTGATGAATTGGTAAATAGTGGACAATTTATTAAACACAGATGGGAATTTGTAAATCAATTTCTTAAAAATGAAATTGAAGAATATTAAATATATAAGATAGAGAATTATAACTTTATAGTGTATTTAATATATATATAAATATCATGAAAAATTTAGTAAAAGCATGTAATAATTTAATTAATTATATGCTTTATTTTTTTTATATCTTATGATAGAATTTTAAAAAAATGAAGATGAAATAATAAAAGGAACAATAAAAATGAAAAATAGTTTTTTAAATAGAACATTAAAAGGAACAAAATTTTATATAGTATTAACACTAATATTAAGTGCAATATATTCAAGGCTTTTGGTTTATATACCAATGTTCATACAATATGCACTTGATGGAATTATAATGGAAGATGAAAGTGTAATTCCAATATTAATAAGAAGATTATTTTATTCAGATAATAAAATATCAAAAATTATAATACTTGTTTTGGTACTAATATTAGTAAATGTGTTAGTATTTATAGTAAATTATTTAAAAAGTAAAATAAATACAAAATTTAATTTAAAAATAAATAGAAATGTTAAAGAAATAATATTAGCACACATTCCAAAAATAGAATATATGCAATTTAGTAGTATAGACAAAGCAAATGTAATACAAAGAGTAAATAATGATGCAAACATTTATTCAGAATTTTTTAATTCTCAGATAAATTTATTTTTTGACACAATTTTTATTATAATATTTGTAATCGCACAAACTTTAAAATTAAATAGTACAATAGGATTATTTATAGGAATAATATGTTTTCTAATAGTACTTTTGTCAATATGGTACTTTAAAACTTCAAAGCCATTAGTTGAAGATATTGTTGAAATGAATAGAGAAGTTATAAATAAAACAACGATAGGAATTGAAGAATCTAAAATGTTAAAAATATTTAATAGAAGAGACAAAGAAATAGAAGATTTTTCGAAAATGAATAGTGAATATAAAAGGAAAGATATAAGATTAGCTAAAATAAAGGCTGTATATGGAATAGGAACACATACATTAAGAAATTTTAAAGAGCCATTTATATTATTATTGGGCGGAATTTTAGTTGTAAAAGGAGAAATTACACTTGCAACAATATCAATATTATTAACATATAGTACCAAGGTATTAGATTATGTGCATGAATCAGTATATAAATTAAGGGAAATAAATGAATTTATAGTTGCTTACAAAAAGTTAAGCGAACTAATGAAATTAGAAGAAGACAAAGAAACAAATCCAGATGTAAAACTTGATGGGGATATTGTTTTTGAAAATGTTATGATAAAACTAAATGATAATACAATATTGCAAGATTTAAATTTTAGAATAAAAAAGAATGAAAATGTAGCAATTATAGGAGATAATGGATCAGGAAAAACAGTTATTTCAAAAACAATGTTAGGTTTTTTTGATTATACAGGAAATATCTATATAGGAAAATATAATATAAAAAATGTTAGCAAAAAAAGTTTAAGAGACTATATAGGAGTAGTTCTTCAAGATACATATTTATTTACAGACACAATAAAAAATAATATTGATATTACAAACAAAAATGCTGGAGATAAAAAGATAATAGAAGTATTAAAATTAGCCGAAGTATATGAAGACGTAAAAAACTTTGACAACACAATTAATTATATGATAGGAAAAGGAGGAAACAATATTTCTGGTGGTCAAAAGCAAAGAATAGCAATAGCAAGAAGCTTAATGAAAGAAAATAAATTTTTAATTTTTGATGATTCATTATCAAAACTTGATACGAAAACAAAAATTAGGATATTAAATAATATTATAGAAATGCAAAGAGGTACAATTATTATTTCACACGACTCAGAAGTAGTAAAAAAATGTGATAAAGTTTTATTTATAAATGGAAAAGGTATTGAAGTTGGTACTCATGAAGAATTAATAAATAATAATATGTTGTATAAAGATATTATAGAAATAAGTAAAAACAAAATATTAGAAGATGAGGAATTATAAAAATGTTAAAAGAAATTCTAAAAAATTATAAGAAACAAGCAATTAAATTAGCAATTCGGATATTTCAGTACTAGTATTATGGTTGTATTTTTTATAGCTTATACAATAGTAATGGTAGAATATGCAATACCAAGTAAAAATATAAATATAATACTGATAGTAGGAATAAGTTATTTTGTAGTAAATATTTTAAGAGCTATTGCTACATTTTTTGAAAGTCTTAATAATGCTAGCTTTGAAAAAGAACTACATGCAGATTATCGTGAAAAAATTTATAAAAAATTGCAAAATATAAAACAAAGTAATATAGATAAAGTACGAGTAGGAGAGATACTAGAAAATATTATAAATGACACAAAAGAGTTTTCTACGTGGTATGGAATTGGAATATGCAAATCATGTTTGGCTGGAATAGTGAGACTATTAGGAACATTGTTTGTTTTAATTTATCTAAATATACCTATTGTTACAATGACATTAATAATATATCTAGTAGGATTTTTTATAACACATATTTTTAATAAAAAATCAATCCAATACACAAAATTAAAAAGAGAAGTAAATGCTAAAATATTAAATTGGTCTAATGAACAAGTTCAAGGCTATTCTACAATAAAAGCACTAGAAATTGAACAAGAAAGATTAGAAGAATTGAAACAATTAATATCAAAATATGAAAAAGTTACAAATAAGTTAGAAAAAAATATTAGAATATATAGTTGCTTATATGATTTCATAGTCTCTTTTGTAGGAGTAATTAATATATTAATAGGGGCTATTAGCGTAGAGCAAGGAATTTTAACATATGGTGCTATGATAATACTTGCAAGATATATATCTTCACCAGAAACATATGCTAAATGGGTAATAGAAGGATTTCAAATAAGAAATGTTGGAAAAATATCATATGAAAAGATTAACAACATTTTGCAAAGTGAAGAAGAGAATATAGATGATGGTATTAAACTTAATGATGTAGAAAAAGTTGAATTTAATGATGTTAGTTTTTCGTATAATAATGAAAAAAATGTATTAAACCATATATCAGTTGAAGCTCGAAAAAATCAAAGTATTGCACTAATAGGAAGAACTGGAAGTGGAAAAACGAGTTTGGTAAATTTACTATGTAGATTTTATGATTTAAATGATGGAACTATTAAAATAAATGGAATAGATTACAAAGAATATAGTATAAGAAGTTTAAGAGATAAAATAGGATATATAATGCAAAAAGTCGTGATATTTGATGGTACAATTTTGGAAAATATAAATTATGCTAATAAGGATATTTCAAAAGAAGAATTGATGAATACTGTTTCATTCGTATTCCAAAACAGTAGATTAATCAAAGGTACTATCTATGATAATGTAAAACTTGGCAAAGAAGATGCCACAAAAGATCAAGTATTGTCAGCACTACAGAAAGCCCAATGTATGGATATTATAAATAAGCTACCTAACGGTATTGATACATTAATAGGCACTAACGGTATTTATCTATCAGGTGGTGAATGTCAGAGAATAGCTATTGCCAGGGCAATATTAAAGGACAGTCCTATTGTTATTCTTGATGAGGCAACTGCATTTGCTGATCCTGATAATGAAACAAAAGTACAACAAGCATTTAATACACTTTCAAAGGGTAAAACAGTTATTATGATTGCCCATAGACTTTCAACAGTTATTAATGCTGACAAAATCTTTGTTATTAATAACGGTGAAATTGCAGAAAGTGGTTCAAGTGAAGAATTAATTAATTCTAATGGTATCTTCAGTAGTATGTGGAAGAACTATCAGACCTCTGTAAATTGGAAAGTTAAGAAGGAGGTAGTAAAATGATTAAGAAAATTCAAAAGAAATATGCACTTTCTCATAAGGGTGCAGTAGATTTAGTAAAAGGTATATTGGCTTGTACATTGCAGAATATTGTATTTATGTTGCCTGTAGGTTTGCTTTATCTATTAGTAGATGATTTACTAAAGGGTAGTATTAGCCAAAGTCACATTGTATTTTATATAGTAGGTACAGTAGTAACACTTCTCTTAATTGCTTTATC
>CAKPGD010000053.1 GCA_934154515.1 uncultured Clostridia bacterium | reverse complement strand
GGCTATGGAAATTCAAAAAATATCCAAAATAGTACAATACAATCAACAACGGGAAACGAAACAGGAATATATTATACAACAACAGGAAGTACAGATAAAACTCATTATGAAGCAACAGCAGGAGGATATTCATTTACTGGAATAAATAAAAAATATTACGATTCATATGATTCAGCTAAAGTAGTAAAGATAGGAGACGCATTAGATTTAAAATGGCAAGGAGCCGGCTCAAGTAGATGGGTAGAATATCAATTTCCGTATATTCTACGTAATTATAATGGCTATTTTGGATATGAATATGCAAATATGTATGCACCTATATATTCCCGTGGCGTAGCAGTATGTGGAACAGGATTTTAATATAATAAAATAACAAAAGTAGTTTGAAATTATAAGACCTAGGAATATTTTATGTAAAAAAGTTACAAGTAAAAAGAAAGCAAAATATTGTTAAAAAATAGAGCTTCTTATAAAATTATTGAAGAATAATTTTGAAAGGAGCAAAAGAAAAAAATGAAAAAGAAAATATTAATAACAGCAGGAGTGATAACAATAATAATATTATTAACAATATTACAAGGAAAGGTAAATGCAGCAACATTACAGTCAAATCCTAATACTCATTATAAAACAAGATATGCACCTGAAAACGTAATAAAAAGTATTAGGACAATGGAAGCATCGGGAGGGGCAATGGGACTCTCAGAAACGGTAAAAACAGACCAAACATTTATAGGAGAGTCTAATAATATTGATGTGCATATGATGAGAAACACAGAATATGGAGCAATAGCAATACTATCAGTATCAGGCTATGGAAATTCAAAAACGATACCTAATAGTACAATAAAATCAACGACGGGAAACCAAACAGGAATATATTATATAAGTACAGGAAGTGTTGATTATTATCATCTTGAAACTATAGCAGGAGGACGAGATGGAGTTGCTTTTAAAAATATAGATAAAAGATATTATGATTCATATGGCAAAAGTAAAACAAGCAAGACAGGAGATGCATTTAATTTAGAATGGCAAGGTGGCAATGTTGAATGGTTGAAAAATTCTGCACATTTCATGCGTAATTGGAAAAGCTTTTTCGGGGTTATAGGAGATGAAGATACTAGCGTTGACACAGGGTATTCCCGTGGCGTAGCAGTATGTGGAACAGGCTTCTAATGTAACTTAAAAAAATATAAGACAAATTATAAAAAATAAATAACAAAAACAAATAAAAAATTCAAATAAAAAATTCAAATAAAAAATAAGTGTTAAAAACAGGAGAAACAGATGAAAAATACTAGTAAAGAAAAAAATCAAAATCAAAAACAATTAAATATAAAGTCTGTATATGGTATAACACTAATAGCTTTAGTTATAACAGTAGTAGTAATAGTAATTCTAGCAGGAGTTGCAATATACTTAACACTAAGTAATAACGGAATACTAACAAAAGCAAGTGAGGCAAAATTCAAGACACAAATAAAAGCATATCAGGAAAAAGTAAATTTATATTCTTCATGGAAAGTAATGGAAAATATGGATAACAATGTAGTAAACACAATAAACGCCGGCGAGATGTTAAAAACAGCAATTGAAGAAGAAATAATAATGGATATTACTAGAGATGATGTTAGTATGGAGCTAAAAGAGATAATACCAGAATTAAAAAATGGAGAAGAAGAGCTAATTGTAGTATATAAAGGAGAATTATATTACGTATCTAATAGTACAAGAGCAGAAAATAGCAAATATGTAAAATGGTGCGAAGAAGTAAATGTACCAATATTAGAATGTAGTCCAGCAACAGGTATAGTAGTAAGAAATGGAAATTACGAATTAGTAAATGGAGTATATGTATGCACCCCAAAGCTTAATGTAGGTTTTAAAGAAACAAATACAAGATACTTAAAGCTAGATGCAAATGGAAACTTAGTACCAGGAAAATGGATATCAGATAGACCAGATGCAGACTGGTATAGCTATAAGGAAAGCAAATGGGCTAACATATACGTAGAAAATAGTGGAAACGATATCTACTATGTTTGGATACCAAGATATTGCTATAAAACATTAGAAGGTGAAAGAACAGATGTAAAATTTATCGATATAGATAATAGCTATAAAGATGAAGAAGGAAATTTAACAACATGGGATGAGCTAAAAGATGAATATCAGGTACCAGAAGCATTTACATTTGATGGAGAGCCAATACCAGGATATTGGGCAATGAAATATACAGTAGGAGAAGGAAATACACAGTCAACAATATACTATGATATGATAGTAAACAAAGGAAAAATAACAGTAAAAAATATAACAGTAAATACTACAGTAACAGCAAGTAATCCAATAACAAAATACACATTTGCACTAAATGGAAAAATAATAGAAACAATAGAAGATGAAAACAAAATTAATAATATAGGAAGTCAAATTGTACAATTTGAAAATATGAAAGCAGGAAGAAATATCATAAATGTAACAGGACTAAATGCAAATGGACAAATAGTAGGGAGCTATACAACAGTATATGCTACAGCAATAGTAAATACACCAGATTTAACGGGCTTTAACAAAGATACAACTTTCTATGTAACATACGATGATGATGGAAATGAACATAGTACAGTGCCAATAAGCAAAGAAATGCCACAATATTGGTATGATTATGGAGAAACAAGATGGGCAAATATAGTAACAAGAAACAATGGGTTAGAAACATATTATGTATGGATACCAAGGTATGAATATACAACAAATTCAAATGAAAGAAGTACAGTAAAATTCTTAACAGGAACAGCAGGAGCAGATAGTGGATACTTATTACCAGAGGCATTTACATTTGACGGTCAACCTATAACAGGATTCTGGACAATGAAATATACAGTAGGAGAAGAATATGCACCAATGTTTGATTCGGAAGTAACAGCTACAAGCAATAGCATAAAGACAAAAGAAATAACAGGAACAAGTGCATCAACAGGAAAAGTATTCAATTACTATATTGATGGAGAACTAAAGGCAACAAAAACAAGCACATCAGAAACATATGAATACACAGGATTACAAAGTGGAAAAAATTATACAGTAAACATAGAAATAAGAGATGCAAACGATAAATATTTAGGCTCAATAACAAAGCAAATAAAAACATTAGAGCCAAACAAACCTGAACTAATAGGATTTAATGCAGACAGAACATATTATGTTTTATATGACGATAAAGGAAATGAAATAATAGGGGACAAAATAAAGAATGATGGAAGTAATATGCCTGAAGGTTGGTATGATTATAGTAGTTCAAAATGGGCTAACATAGTAGTAACAGATGGAACAGTTTCAGAAGGAAAAATAACAGGAGCAACGGCAACGACATACTTCACATGGATACCAAGATATGAATATAAAATAGATTCTGTACAACAAAAGCAACCAACAATTGGAAGAACTGAAGTAAGATTTATAGAAGGTAAATCAACACAAGTAGACACCGGATACCAAATACCAGAGGCATTTACATTTGCAGGAGAACAAATAACAGGGTATTGGGCAATGAAATATACAGTAGGACAACTTTAAAGAAAATTTAATAATCTTAAGTTTCAAAAAAATAAAACACTCATTAACTATTTAAATAGTATGAGCGTTTTATTTTTTTATATAAATCCAAATAGAGTCTGCCAAGATAATGTTACAAAAAGTAGAAAAAAATATAAGAAAATAGCAGAAAATTTTTTTAGAAGAAAAACTTATTGACTTAACAAATATTTAATAGTAAAATGATGTAAAATTAATAGCAACTTAGTTACATAATTAAGAAAAAACATAAAAAAAGAAAATATGAAAACTGTAACAAAAGGAAAAAACGAATAAATATGTAACAAAAAGAGCAAAATAAAAACAAAAGAAGGAGATAAAAGAAATGAACAAAGTCAAAAGCAAACTAAAAAATCAAAAAGCAATAACATTAATAAGTCTAATAGTAACAATAGTAATTTTAATTATATTAGCTGGAATAACAATAAGTATGACAGTGGGAGATAATGGAATAATAACAAGAGCAAGAGAGGCAAGAAACTTGTATATAAATGCACAGGAAGAAGAACAAGTAAAATTAAATGCACTTGCTGAACAATTAGCAAGAGGAGAAACAGGAAGCGACGGAAATAAATTACCAGAAAATACAAAAGATACAGAAGCAGGAACAGAAGTTAAATTAGAGCCAGGCTGGGGAACAGAAAATGTAAGCTATATAAGAACAAAAGACGGCTCAGAAGTAAAAAATGTAACAAAAGTATCAACAGTATATGCAGTATCAGTAGGAGAAGGAAATACAGTACCAGTGCCAAAAGGTTTTTATTATGTAGGAGGAACATTAACTTCAGGAGTAGTAATAAGTGATAACAAAGCAGACAAGAATAAATATGCTGGAATAGAAGATGTACCAGCAGGAGTAATATATAATAGTGACGGAACAGTAAAGCAAGAAGCAAATTTAACAGATGAAGAAAAGAAAACAGTAATATTAGGAAATCAATTTGTATGGATACCATGTGAAGCAAGCGAGTATAAAAAAATAGACTGGGGCAAAGCAAGTACAACATGGGAAACGCAGACAAATACAGCAGAACTAACACAAATACAAAAATATGGAGGCTTTTATATAGGAAGATATGAAGCAGGAACAAGCGATATAACACTATCAACAGGAATAAATTTTGCTGCACAAAATACAGCATCTGGTTGGTTAAATGATAATTTTTCAATAAGAGATGGATTAAATCATACAGTAACAGGAAAAATAACAACGAAAGCAGGAGAAATACCATATTATCATTCAGACTATTTCACAGCGTTAAAACTAAGTAATAATATGTATAATACAAACTATGTAAATAGTGGTTTAATAACAGGAACAATGTGGGATATAATGTTAAAATTTATAGCAAATGGAGATAATACAGTAGTAAAAGAAAGCTCATGGGGAAATTATACAAATGGAAATGTAAAATATACAGCCGGAATAGGAAGATATGCAACAGTAGAAACGAGTAATTATTCAAATTCAGCATTTACAAAAAGTGATGATTCATATCATCATGGAATAAGAACAACAGCAGCAACTGAAAATGCGAAAAAGAAAAATTTATATGATGTAGCAGGAAATTTATTAGAATGGACACAAGAGGCAGCTTATATAAATAATTCACTAGAAGTATATGTAATTCGAGGTGGTGCCTTACATGTTAGCTATTCATATTTTCCAGTGTGTCACCGTGGCTATGATATAGCCATTAATACTGACACAACCCGTGGCTTTCGACCAGCATTATATATAAAATAATCATGTACAATAAATAGTTAAATAAAACATCTATTAAATATAAAATTTGGTAGGTGCTTTATTTTATGTAAAAACATTATTAGCAAAAAGCAGGTGAAATATTGTTTAAAAAGCAGGCTTCTTATAAAATTAAAATAAATAATTTTATAAGGAGCCAAAGAAGATGAATAAAGGAATAAGAACAAGTAATGCAAAAGGGATAACATTAGTAAGTTTAGTAGTAACAATAGTAATATTAATAATTATAGCTGGCATAACAATAAGTGCAACAATAGGAAACAATGGAATAATAACCAAAGCAAGACAGGCAAAAGATACAACAAGAATAGCACAAATAAAGGAAGATCTTGGAGTAGACTTATTATATGCACAGATGGAAACAAACGGAGCAAGTTTAAGCGACAAAAAAATAGAAGAAATAGTATCAAAATATGGAAAATTAGAAGATGATAAGGATACGATAACAACAAATGAAGGATATAAAATAAGTCTAACAGAAATATATAAAGGGACAACAGAAAGTGGAAGTACAGGAAGTAGTAAAGAAGATGCAGCCAAAATAAAGTTATTAGAAGAAAGAATAAAAACATTAGAAGCAGAGAAAGCAAAGTTACAAGAATCATTAGATTCAGCAAATTTATCAAACGAAGAAAAGGATAAAAAGCTAAGTGAACTAAAAACACAAATAAGTAGTTTAGAAACTAGCAAATCAAGTCTGGAAAAGCAAGTATCAAGTTTACAAACAAAAATAACAAATTTAGAAAATGAAAAGAAAACATTACAAGACCAAAAAAGTACATTAGAAACAGAAAAGGCAAAACTACAAGAAGAACTAAATACGTCTAATTCAAATAACTTACAAAAAGAACAAGAGATAAATAATTTAAATAAACAAATAACAAGTTTAAATGAACAAATAGTAAATAAATCAAACCAAATAACAAGCTTGGAAGAACAAGTAGCAACATTAAATAATAAAGTAACAACATTAGAAAGTGAAAAAACAGATTTAGAAATACAAGTAAGTAATTTAACAAAAAGTAACCAAGAAAAAGATGCTCAGATAAATACATTAAATAGTAAAATAACAACATTAGAAGAAGAAAAAACAACATTACAATCAGAGGTAACAGAGCTAGAAAAAACAGTAGCAAGTAAAAATACAGAAACAGATAATTTAAACAAAAAAGTAACAAATCTAAATGAACAAATAAAGACATTAACAACACAAAAAACAAACTTAGAAACAGAAGTAACAAATTTAAATAAAACAATAGAAACAAAAGAAAGTGAAATAGCAAGTTTGAATGCAACAATAACAAGTAAAAATAATACAATAAGTAGTTTGGAAACGGATAAGAAGAACTTACAAAACCAAGTTGCAACATTAACAAAATCAAATAGTGATAAAGATGCAACAATAAAAAAATTAAATAGTCAAATAAGCACATTAAAATCACAAAAGACAGATTTAGAAACACAATTAGCGAATGCAAATAAAAGTAATACAGAAAAAGATACGAAAATAACAGAATTAAATAGTAATATAACAAAATTAAAAAAAGAAATCAGTGATGGAAAAACTACAATGGCAACAGCAATAACAAATAAGGGAGTTAGTACATCAAGAGATGCGACGTATGAAGAAATGGCTCAAAACATATCAAAATTAAATTCAGGTCATTTTGAAATGTTAATACCGACAACAACTACAACATATACTTGTGATGGAACATGGAATACATTTTATGCATTCTTTGGTTATCATGGATATGTACGAATAAAATTAAATGATACAATATTAAAATATAATTCAGTTTTCGAAACTAGAGAAAATGAGCTTGCATATTATACTGCATCTGATGTAAAAGAGGGAGACAAAATTTATGTGAAATTTGGAGAAGGTGTTGAAGGAACTAAACCTTGTATAGTACTAATTCAAAAATAATAAAAGCTATAAAAGGTTAAATGTTATATGGGATAAAAAATTAAAGAAATCATTTTAGAGTGGATAGAATGTTTTTTTTATAAAATCCATAATATCTAATGATTTTAAATTGAGGTGGCAAAAGATATATTATTAAAATCATATAAATATACAAATAAAACACTCATACAGTTTAGATTAACGTATGAGTGTTCAAATAAATTAAAATATTTCATATCAATATCACCCGACTTTTTGGTCATATATTTATGAATATTTTTTTAATTTTTTAAACTAAAATCTGTGAAAAGAATAGCAATAGAAAATATAAAAACAGTCATAAAATACAAGCAAAGTTGTAAAAGATATAAAAAAATAGCAGAAAATATTTTTTTGGAAGAAAAACTTATTGACTTAACAAATATTTAATAGTAAAATGATGTAAAATAAGTAGTAACTTAGTTACATAATTAAGAAAAAACATAAAAAAAGAAAATATGAAAACTATAACAAAAGAAAAAATGAATAAATATGTAACAAAAAGTGAAAAATAAAACAAAAGAAGGAGATAAAAGAAATGAACAAAGTCAATAGTAAACTAAAAAATCAAAAAGCAATAACATTAATAAGTCTAATAGTAACAATAGTAATTTTAATTATATTAGCTGG
>CAKPGD010000052.1 GCA_934154515.1 uncultured Clostridia bacterium | reverse complement strand
TCTATCATATAATCACGTGCATAAGCAAGCATTGCTTCATGAAGTCTTGCAATATCTCCTATTAAATAATAGAAACCAACACCACTTGTACGACCTGCAGAATCTTTATCCATACCATGAACTTTTTCAATAATATCAGCATGATGAGGAATCTCGAAAGAAGGAACAACAGGTTCACCAAATCTTTGAACTTCAACATTTTCTGAATCATCTTTTCCAATAGGAACAGATGGGTCAATTATATTAGGAATTTTCATCATTCTTTCTTTAATTTCAGCAGAATAATGTTCTTCTAATTTCTCATTTTCGACTAGTTCATCGTTAATTTTTTTAACTTGTAATTTAATTTCTTCAGCTTCATCTTTTTTACCAGATTTCATTAACATACCTATTTGGCTACTTAAAGTATTTCTAGAAGCACGAAGTTCATCACCTTTTAATTTAACTTCACGATTTTTTAAATCTAAGTCAATAACTTCGTCAACTAAGCAAAGTTTATGATCTTGAAATTTATTTTTGATGTTTTGTTTAACTACATCAGGTTTTTCTCTTAAAAATTTAATATCAATCATATTATACCTCCATTTAAATTTATTGTAGTGACACATTTATGCTAGATATATTAGTTTTTATACCAGTAGTGGGTAACAAAAAGCCCTTATGCTATGCATAAGGACGATATTTCTTCGTGGTGCCACCTTAATTACTATAAAATAGTATCTTAAAAATGCTTATAACCTAGCATAACTCGGTTTCGTTTTACGAAAAGCAATAAAAGTAGATTCCTAAAGTATTTTATCCTACTTGCACCAACCGTAGGCTCTCTAAATAAAATTAAAATTAGTACTAATCTCTTATTTTAGCTCTTATTAATGTATATAGTTTAACACACAAATAACAAAAAATCAATAAAAACTTAGCTTTTTGCATTAAAAATTGTATAAAGGAAATACTAAAATGAGTAAAGGAGAGAGAAATGTTTATAGAGATAGTAAAATTTTTAATATATTCGTTATTAATAGTAGCAATTTCAAAATATGCTTTAGTAAGGCTATTAAGAAAATTAGCAGAAGCATTAAATTTATCAGCAAAAGCAGTTGGAAATATAGCAGGTGTAGCAACTTCAGTACCAGAATTACTTACAATATCATTTTCAGCTTTTGCAGGGCTTGCAGCTACAAGTGTATTTAATATAATAAGTTCTAATATAATAAATTTGGTACAATATTCATTTGCAATAATACTAAATAAAAATCACAAAATTCTAAGAAACAAGGCAATAAGAATACAATTATTATTAGTATTATTAACAATTTTAATACCAATATTGATGTTAATATTTAATATAGAATTTGAATTATATGTTGTACCAGTATTTTTAATACTATTTATATTATTTTATAATATAAATTTAAATATTCATAAAATGTATTTAAAAAAATCATATGAAGAATCTTATGAAAAAATAGAAGAAGAAAAAAGATGGGTAAAAGGAAAAAGAGCATTAATTATAAAATATTCAATATATTTAGTAATAACATCAGTTGCATTATATTTATTAGGAGATAGACTAAGCATTGTACTAGAAAACATGTCAATGAAATTTAATATACCAGAGATTATAATAGGAATAGCATTAGGATTTACAACAAGT
Source organism: uncultured Clostridia bacterium (assembly GCA_934154515.1). Classification (GTDB taxonomy): domain Bacteria; phylum Bacillota; class Clostridia; order TANB77; family CAG-508; genus UMGS1663. The sequence continues at coordinate 6,377 of CAKPGD010000052.1, read as the reverse complement.
TTACCAGAATTAATAACATTTTTTGAATCTCAAAGACATTATAAAAAGAGTAAAACAAAAGAGAATGAAGAAGGCGTTGTTGAAGCAACAAATAATTTACTCACATCTAATGTATTAAATTTATTTATAATACAGAGTATAGGAATAATTATAATAAATTTGGTATAAATTACAATAATATGAATATAATAGTAATAGTGTATACAAATAGTAGTAAAAAGCTAAATAGAAAAAGAAAGAATGTAGTGTTCTACATTATGTGAGGAAAATAAATTGGAAAATGAATATTTAAGAGATAATAAAATAGTAGAAAAGACAGAAGAACAAAAAGAAATAGATTTAATACTTAGTATAATGAAGGCAAAGAAAGAATTAGATGAAGCCTGTAAAAATTTTGAATATGCAGAATCGGATTTAATAGATTATTATACGTATCAAATAAAAGCATGTAGAGCAAAATTTGATTATTTGGTAAAACAAGCAAAAGAGCAAAGTCTAGCGTTAGATGTTATAAAACAAATCGAAATTAATTTGAATGCTGCAATTTAATAAATATACAAACCAAAGTAATATTTGTCCAATATTAATCATAATATAGCAATAGAAAACAACGAAAAGAAAGGTGATTAATATTGGAAGCAAATATGATTATAACTTATTTGGCTTGTATATTTTTTTTATTTATAATAGGTAGAGTTTTTATATTGCCATTAAAAAGCATATTAAAATTAATAGGAAATTCAATACTTGGTGGGTTATTAATATTTGTTATAAACTTGATAGGTGGAATATGGAATTTCCATATAGGACTTAATATAGTTACTGCAATTATTGTTGGAATATTAGGACTACCAGGGGCAATATTGCTTATAGTTTTAAGATTTTTTATGTTTTAGAAAATATTATTAAGTTTAGTTTATAAATGCATTAAGTATATTTTAAAAGAATAGATAAATAAAATGAAAATAAAACTTTTCAAGAATTATTGTAATTTGTAAGCATATAATGTATAATACAAAAAGAATTCTAAAGTTATGACTATAATTTTAGTTACCACTAATACAAAAAGGGGTAGTATTATGAAAAAATTTTTATCAAATTACAAATCAACAATAATTCTTCTTGTTGCGCTTATTGTTGGTGCGGCCGTAGGCCTAATATTCAAAGAAAAAGCAACAGCATTAAAGCCATTTGGCGATATCTTTTTAAATCTTTTATTAGTCGTAATTGTTCCATTAATATTTTTAACAATAACTACGTCAGTAGCTAAAATGAAACAACCTAAACGTTTAGGAAAAATAGTAGCAAGTATAATATTTGTATTTGTTATTACTTCAATAGTAGCAGTGTTAATAGGATTCTTAAGTACATATTTTATAAAACTTGTAAATCCAGAGGATACTGAAAAAATTAAAGAAGCATTTGTAGAGGAAGAAACAGAAAATTCAGAAGAAGAAATGACTATTCTTGAAAGAACAGTAGATTTGCTTACAGTAAATGACTTTTCAAAATTACTTTCTAGAAATAACTTAATTGCATTATTAGTTGCATCAGTAATATTTGGAGTGGCAATGAATATGTCAAAAGAAAAAGCAGAACCTGTTTTAAAAGTGTTAATCTCTGCAAATGAAATAATAAATAATATAATTAAAATAATAATGTATTATGCACCAATAGGACTTGGATGTTATTTTGCAGCAGTAATAGGAGAGCTAGGTTCAAGTATAGCAGTAGGATATTTAAAAACGTTTGTAATATATTTTGTAGTAGCAATATTATTCTATATAATAATGTACAGTTTATATGTGTTCGTGGCAGGAGGAAAAAGAGGACTAAAATTGTATTGGAAAAATATCATTCCAGCAACACTTACATCACTTGCAACATGTTCTAGTGCAGCATGCATACCAGTAAATATTGAAGGAGCAAAAAAAATGGGAGTTCCAGAAGATATTGCAGAAACCACAATACCACTAGGAACAAGCTTTCATAAAGACGGTTCAATAATAGGTTCAGTATTTAAAATAATGTTTTTAGTTTGCTTATTTGGAACTAGCTTAAATACAGTGGGTTCAGTATTTAGTATATTAGGAGTAGCACTTCTTGCAACACTTCTAGTTACGGCAGTTCCGATAGGTGGTGGAACAATTTCAGAAATGCTTATTATAACAATGATGGGATATCCAGTGGCAGCATTACCAATACTTACAATTATTGCAACAATAATAGATGCTCCAGCAACTATGCTTAATGTTGTAGGAGATTCAGCTTCATCTATGATGGTAGCAAGAATTGTAGACGGAAAAGACTGGATGAATGAAAAAGATTTTAAAGAGGAAAAAGAAACAGTGAATGTTTAAAATTATAAAGGAAAACTAATTAAAAGATATAAAGATGAAGAAGCCCTTTTATAATATCACTTTTAGTGAAGAGGGCTTCTTAAAAATAATAAAAATACATTAATATTTTGCTTTAAATTATGTAAAATAATTGCAAAAGAGTGAAAAAAGTAGTATAATATGCTCATAAAAAAATAAGGAGGGTATGCTTATGAAATATGCGCATACAATTCAACGGTCGAAATTATATAAATATGGACCGGGAGAGGAATTTGAAACAAAAGATGCTGCTGAGCAACAAATGCAAAAAGATGTTGGAAAAACTATCACAAAGTTTTCTATCGATAATATTTGGGCTTTGTATGAAGGCAGAGAAGCTGGAGAGGAAGAAAATGCACTCTGGTATGAAGTTAAATTCAAATATCCAGTAGCTGTGTTTGAAGAAGAAAACGAAGGAAAATAGAATATTGTAATGAAAAATGTCAAGAGGAATAATCCGTCTTGACATTTTTTATGCATATTTTCGAATAATAAAGCCATTAATTGTAAATAATTATACAAAGAGTAACTATGAAGAAACGATAAAAAATAAAAAGAAGGAGAAAATATGGAGCAGGAAAAAATAAAAAAACATAAAAAAGTAAAAAAATATTTAAGAGAATACTTACTTTTAATAGTAGGATGTGCAATAATGGCAATAGCTACATCTTTTTTTCTGCTTCCTAATCAATTATCATCAGGCGGATTTACCGGAATTGCAACAATAACTTATTACCTGCTAGGTTTTCCAGTAGGAACAGTAATATTTGCACTAAATATACCACTATTTATAATAAGCTATTTTAGAATAGGAAAAGAATTTTTAATAAAATCTTTATTAGGAACAACATTTTTAGCAATGTTAATAGATTTTTTTGACAAATTTCCACCGCTCACAGAAGATAGAATTTTAGGTTGTATTTATGGCGGTGTCATAATGGGAATAGGAATGGCATTAGTATTAAGAGGTTCTTCTTCAACAGGAGGGACAGATTTACTTTCATATATTATAAAATCATTTAAACCATATTATAGAACAAGTAATTTAATAGTCATAATAGACATTATAATTGTAAGTTTAAACGTTATCTTTTTTAAAGATATAGAAATCGGTTTATATTCAGCAATAGCAATATATATAATGGGAAAAATAATAGATATAATATTTGAAGGAATATATTTCACAAAAATGATATTTATAGTTTCAGATAAATACAAAGAAATAGCTAAAAAAATTGAAGAAGATATAAAAAGAGGAGTTACTGGATTAAAAGCAAAAGGAATGTACACAGATGAAGAAAAAATGATGCTTTGGTGTATTAGTTCTAGAAATGAAACTATAAAGATAAAACAAATTTGTAAGGAAATAGACAAAAACTCTTTCATAGTAATAGCAAATGCAAGAGAAGCATATGGAGTAGGGTTTAAGAAAACTTAAAAACGACACATTTAGGCAAAAAGTTATGTGTCGTTTATTCTAATCTATCTTTATCATTATTTTTTGATATATTCATATTATTCTGATTTTCCATATTATTTTTTACTTTAGAATAGTCAATATCACATTTAGGGACAAAGTTTATTTTAGAAGAATTTTCTTCACTTGAAAGAGTAGTAGAGTGATTTGCAGAAACAGAATCTAAAGCTTCAGGAAGAGCAAGTGTATTAACTCTAAAAATTTTATTCAAAAAATTAGGTATCTTAAACTTCCTTTTGGGGGCATCATGAACAACATTTAACGTGCTATAAATATCTAAAATAGAAGAACTTACCATATGCATAAATTCCTTAATGGAAGATACATCATTCATATTTGGAGTAATAGCTTTATAAAAATTAAAAGTATCATTTAATGTAGAAGAAAGTAAGTTTGTTAAAATTTCATCAGCAAGTATTTCATTAATAAGAGGAATCTTATTTTGATTACATTCTAATTTCTGTTTTTCTAAAACCTTATTAAAATTGTGTTTATTAATATTTCTAAAGCTATCTGCACATACAGGTCGTATCAAATTATCATTAGAAAAAGTAGATGGAGTTTGAATAGTCAAAAAGTCCTTAATATCAGAAACCTTAAGATTTGTTTTCTCACCCAATGCAAGAAGCATATCTCCGCCACCCAATGAAATCATATAACTTTTAGGAATATCGGAAAAGGAATCTTGATTAAAATCCACAAAAGTATTTAAATAATTATATATTTTATCTTCCAAATCGCTAATTTGCTTATCAGTAGAACTATGAGTATCATTTAAAGTATTAGAAGCCTTAACAAAAGTAGAAGAAATTCGTAAAGCTTTAAATTTCTGATTTTTATTGTATAATAATTGATTCATAAAGTAACTCTTATTAAATTGCATAGTAAGAGGGTCACGAATTAAAGTATTTAAAATATTAAACAAATCCAAATTATCAAAATCATCTAACTCTTCAGTAGAAATCTTTTTATTAGCATGTTCAGTAAAGAAAGAATGTAACTTCTGAAATTTAGTAATATCAGAAAAATTCTTATTATCTTTATCATCATTTTCTATGTTTTTAGAATTTTCCAATGTACCATTTGTAAATGAATTGTAAGAACTTAAAACTCTAAACAAAATAGTTTTCATATGAGAAGGTTCCAAAGGAAAATTATGAAATCTTAAATTATTAAAAAAAGTAGTAAAATTTTTATTGATTTTACTTTGCAAAATATCTTTGTTGTCAAAACTTCCATTTATACTAGAAGTTTGTTTTTTCATATTAATAGCAGAATCAGCAATATCAAGCAAATTAGATAAGCTATTAGCTTCATCTGAAGATAAGCAATGTGAAGTAATAGTAGTGTTTTTCAATAATTTAGAGAAAATACTCATTTGATTATGGATTTCTTTTTCATATAATAAAGCATCTTCTTTAGAAATCCCATTTAAAAGAAAAACAAATTCATCTCCACCAATTCTAGCACAAGAAACATTTTTAGGTAAGGCATTTAGCACTACTTTAATAGAATTGTGTAAAATTTTATCTCCATTCTTTACACCATTTTCATTAATTTTATTCATATTATTAAAGTCTATAGAAATAATTGAATAAGGATTAAGTGTTGTATTATCAGAAAAAGAAGGCATCATAATAGAATGAAAATATTGTTTAGAAAATACTTTCAAATCATTAAAATTATGTGCATATATATACTTTTGAATTTCCTCTAAAAGGCTTTTCTTATTAAATTTCATATACTTTTCCTCATATAATATGATTATAAATATTTGAAAACAAAAAGTCAATAGAAAAATAAAATATGGAAAAAAATGTAAATGAATTGTTAAATAACGAAATAATAAAATATTAAAAATAAGAAAAACAAAAGAGTATAAGCTCTTACAAAAAAGTGAAGAAATATATAAAAGTAGCAGAAAATATTTTTTTGGAAGAAAAACTTATTGACTTAACAAATATTTAATAGTAAAATGATGTAAAATAAGTAGCAACTTAGTTACATAATTAAGAAAAAACATAAAAAAAGAAAATATGAAAACTGTAACAAAAGGAAAAAACGAATAAATATGTAACAAAAAGAGCAAAATAAAAACAAAAGAAGGAGATAAAAGAAATGAACAAAGTCAAAAGCAAACTAAAAAATCAAAAAGCAATAACATTAATAAGTCTAATAGTAACAATAGTAATTTTAATTATATTAGCTGGAATAACAATAAGTATGACAGTGGGAGATAATGGAATAATAACAAGAGCAAGAGAAGCAAGAAATTTATATATAAATGAACAGGAGAAAGAACAGATTGAGATAAATGCACTTGCTGAGCAATTAGCAAATGGAGAAACAGGAAGCGATGGAAATAAATTACCAGAAAATACAAAAGATACAGAGGCAGGAACAGAAGTTAAATTAGAGCCAGGCTGGGGAACAGAAAATGTAAGTTATATAAGAACAAAAGACGGCTCAGAAGTAAAAAATGTAACAAAAGTATCAACAGTATATGCAGTATCAGTAGGAGA
>CAKPGD010000051.1 GCA_934154515.1 uncultured Clostridia bacterium | reverse complement strand
CATTAAAACTAAGCAATAGTATGTATTCAACGAATTATGTACAAAGCGGATTAGTAACAGGAACAATGTGGGATATAATGATGAAATTTATAGCAAATGGAGATAATACAGTAGTAACTGCAAGTACATGGGGGAATTATAATAACACAAGTGCAAACGTAAAGTATACAGCAGGAATAGGAAGATATGCAACAGTAGATTCATCAAATGGAGCTATGACATCAGCATTTACAAAAAGTGATGGTTCATATCATTATGGAATAAAAACAACAGCAATATCAGAAAATGTAAAAAAGAAAAATTTGTATGATGTTGCAGGAAACTTATGGGAGTGGACACAGGAAGCTGCTTATCCTAACAACACACTAGAAACATATATGCTTCGTGGGGGGGGCTTCAACGGCAGCTACTCAGACTACCCTGCGTGCTACCGTGGTGACAGTACTGCGACTAACACTAGCACGGACTTCGGCTTTCGCCCAGCACTTTACATAAAGTAGAACTGAGCTCTGGTAGCGATAAACTAGAACTAGGTATAAATAAAAATAAGAGGAAAAAATGGAAACAAAAAAAGAACTAACATTAATACCAAAAACAGAAAATTATATAAAATATATGTTAAATATAATAATGAAATTGCCAAGAACAGAAAAATTTAATATAGGAAACGAATATAAAAATATGATGTATATAATGCTCGAAGAAGTTATGATGCTTGGAAAAATAGGAAACGAAGGAAAATTAAATTGTATAAATAAAATTGATGCAAGAATAAATGTACAAAGAGTTTTTTTGAGAATAATGAAAGATAATAGATGGTTGGATGAAAAAAAATTCTTATATAGTATGTCACTTTTAGATGAATTAGGAAGAATAGTTGGAGGATTATTAAAATCTTATGCCCAAAACATTAAAAAATGAATTTGATAAAAAACTTTCATATGAAAAATTAATGGAAGCACATAAAAAAAGTTGTAAAAATAAAAATTGTAGAAAAGATGTAATTTTATTTAATCTAAAAAAAGAGGCATATATACAGTATTTATATGAAAACTTAAAAAATCAGACATATAAACATGGTGGATATACTATTTTCTATGTGCATGAACCAAAATTAAGAAGAATACAAAAATCTAGATATATTGATAGAATAGTTCATAGATGGCTAGTAGATAATTTTTTGGCACAAGCATTTATACCACAATTTATAGAAAATTCATATGCTTGTTTACCAAATAGAGGAATGCATAAAGCAACATTAGATGTAAAAAAAGCAATGAGACATTGTAAACAAATATGGGGAGAATATTACATTCTAAAAATGGATGTAAAGAAGTACTTTCAAAATATAAATAAAGAAAAATTAATACAGATAGTAAGTAAAAAAATAAAAGATAAAAAACTAATGTGGCTAATAAATGAAATAATTTATTCCACAGAAGAACCAACAGGGATACCAATAGGAAATTATACGTCTCAAATTTTTGCAAATATTTATTTAAATGAGGTAGATCAATTTGCAAAACATAAATTAAAATTAAGGTATTATTTTAGATATATGGATGACACAATCATTTTAATAGAAAATAAAGAAAAAGCAAAAAAAGCATTAAAGGAAATAAGTAATTTTTTATTAAAAGAACTTAAATTAGAATTAAATAGTAAAACACAAATATTCAAAAGTAAGCAAGGAGTCAACTTTTGTGGATATAAAATAAATGAATATAGAATGAAAGTTAGAGAAAAAGGAAAGAAAAAGCTAAAAAGGAAAATAAAAAATCTAAAGAAAAATATAAAAAACGGAACGATGACAAGTAAAGAAGCTAAAAAATATTTATGTGGTCATTTTGGTTATATAAAATATGCCAATATATATAAATTAAAAAAAGAATTATTCTATACAAATTAGGGGGTAAATCAAAGGCTCAGTTGCTTCGTGGGGGTAGCTTCAACAACAGCTACTCAGACAACCCTGCGTGCTACCGTAATAACAATACTGCGACTAACACTAACACGAACAACGGCTTTCGCCCAGCACTCTAATACTATTCCAGATTATATATTTTAAGGAATATATACAGAGATATATTAGATATTAAAGAGGTTTACTCCTTCCTAATTAAGGTAAATATGATACAATAAAACAAGTATTAGTAGTACAAGATACGAATATACTTGTTTTATGCTATTTAATTTATAATTTGAAAATTACTCATATTAATAGATAGTTCTTTATTTTCATAACTATCCAAACAACCCTCTACTAAAAGTATTTGACCAGCCTGGACATTTTGATATACACAGTCTGCAAGGTCATTTAAAGCAAAAATTTTAATGTTACAATTTTCTAAATTTATCCAAAAATAGCAAATAGAAATATTATCTTCCATAAAGAAAAAATTAAAAATAGGTTCACCTATAACCTTACCAATTAAATAACACTTGTTCATATGATTTTTATAATTATCTAATAAATTAAATAATCATTGTTCCCTCCCTTTTATACTATTTATTTTTAATACTTTCAATTATTTTTATAGATTCTAATTTTAAATTATCTATAAATTCATAAGCTTCTTTTATAGATAAATCATCTGTATTTATAATAGAAACTTTACGAAGTAATTCTTCAACATCTTGTCTAGCATTGTAATCATTAATAGAAAAAATTTCGTCTAAATTAGAATTAATAATTTTAATAGTGTATATTGTTTGCTTTGACATATTCAAATATTTATTTAAGGAATTGCTAGGAAAACCACATTTTTCCACATTATTTGTAAAAAAAGTTAGTTTTAAATTAAAAAGTTTAGATGCAATTTTAGCATCATTATCTAAAAAAATAAAAAATAAACCAGACTTGAATAAAAATAAAGTTGTATCTGGTTCTACCTCTTTAGATTTTAAAAATAAATACTTATCATATAGTTTACTCATGTGTTCATACCTCCCTAAAACGAATAATATAATAATTCGACAATGTATACAACAATAAAAAACGACAAAAAATAACAATTAAAATAAAATGTAAAGTAAATAGGCTAGAAAAATTTATAAAAATAAAATACATAAAAGAATTTTAAAATAGTATAATGTTACAAAATAAAAAAAGTAGCAAAAAACATAAGAAAATAGTAGAAAATATTTTTCGTGAATAAAAACTATGTCATAAGACTTAAAACAAAAAATGGTTGACATATAAATTCATTCGTGCGATAATATATGTGCTAAAGAAGGAGAAAAAAATGGAATTAGAAAACAAAAAAGCAATAATAGAAGCAATATTATTTGCTTGTGGAAGAGAAGTAAAAATAAATGAATTAATGTCAGCTCTAGAACTTAGTGGAGAGGACGTTATTAATATTGTAGAAAATTTAAAATCAGAATATGATGCACAAAATAGAGGAATAGAAATAATAAAAATAAATGATGCATATCAAATGACTACAAGAAAAGATTATTATGAATACATATATCCAATATTTGATAAAAGAAGCAAACCAAACTTATCACCAGCTGCATTAGAGACACTTTCAATTATTGCATACAATCCTAAAATAACAAGAGCAGAAATAGAAGCAATACGTGGAGTTAATGTAGATGGAACAATATATAAATTATTAGAATATAATTTAATAGAATCACTTGGAAAAGCAGATGCACCAGGAAGACCAACAATGTATGGTGTAACATCAGAATTCTTTAGAATGTTTGGATTTTCAAATCTGGACGAGTTACCAGAACTTCCAAGATATAAACTAGACGAAAACCAACAAATAGTAATAGATGACATTATAAAAGAAGGAAAAGAAGAAACAGATAAAACAGAGAAAACAACAGAAGAACAAGAAAAAGAACAAAAAGAAGATAACGAAGAAGAAAATATAGAGGCTCCAATGCCCGAAAGGGAAGAAAACGAAAACAACAAATAAATAACTGAAGAAACATCTATGTAAAATAAAATAAGACAAACTATAAAGATGAGAGATAAAATCTATTACAAAAAGGAGAAAATAAAAAATGAAAAATAAAGCAATAACACCAAGAAATGAAGATTTCGCAAAATGGTATACAGATGTAGTAAGAGCAGCAAGACTTGCAGCATATTCAAATGTTAAAGGTTGTGTAGTAATTGAGCCAAACGGATATGCAATATGGGAGCAAATGCAAAAAACATTAGATAGAATGTTTAAAGAAACAGGACACCAAAATGTGTCAATGCCAATGTTAATTCCAGAAAACTTAATGAAAAAAGAAGGAGAATTAATAAATGGTTTTGCACCAGAAGTAGCATGGGTAACACAAGGTGGAGAAAAAGAATTAGATGAAAGAATGTGCATAAGACCAACATCAGAAACATTATTTAGTGATTATTATTCAGGAGTAGTAAATTCATATAGGGACTTACCTTTAAAATATAATCAATGGTGTAGTGTATTTAGATGGGAAAAAGAAACAAGACCATTCCTACGTTCAAGAGAGTTCTTATGGCAAGAAGGACATACAATACACGAAACAGCCAAAGAAGCAGAAGAAGAAACAAGACAAATGTTAGAAATATATAGAAAATTCTTCGAAGAATATTTAGCAATACCAGTAATAACAGGAAGAAAAACAGAAAAAGAAAAATTTGCAGGAGCAGAATATACACTAACAATAGAAGCTCTAATGTATAATGGTGTATCATTACAAAGTGGTACTTCACATTACTTTGGACAAAAATTTTCAAAAGCATATAACATATCATTCTCTAACAGAAACAATGAACAAGAATATGCATATCAAACATCTTGGGGCTCAACAACAAGAATGATAGGAGCATTAATAATGGTACATAGTGATGAAGCAGGTTTAGTACTTCCACCTAAAATTGCTCCAAGACAAGTAGTTATAGTACCAATAGGAGAAACAGAAGAGGTAAAAAAATTAACAGATAAAGCATATAATGAGTTAAAAAATGCAGGAATTACAGTATATGTAGACGACAGTGAAAAATCACCAGGATTCAGATTTGCTGAAAGTGAAGTTAATGGTATACCAGTTAGAATAGAAATAGGAGAAAGAGACTTAAAAGAAAATAAAATAACATTTGCAAGAAGAGATACAAGAGAAAAAATAGTAGAACAAGCAGATGTAAATTTTGCAGAATATGTAGAAAAACTTCTAGAAAATATTCAAACAAATTTATATAATAAAGCATTAGAAAGAAGAAATGAATTAACATATGAATGTACAGATCTAGAAGAAGTTAAAAAAATAATGGAAACAAAGCCAGGCTTTATAAAAGCTATGTGGTGTGGAGACGAAGAGTGCGAACTTAAAATGAAAGAAATAAAAGGAACTAAATCTAGATGTATATTAGAAAATGAGAAACCTATCCACAATAAATGTATAGTTTGTGGAAAAGAAGCTAAACATTTAGTAGTTTGGGGAATTCAATATTAATAAGAGTATATATATAAACTATACACAAATGAAGGAAATATGAATATGGAAAAAGAAAATAAATATGAGATAATGCCAGTAAATGTAAATGCAGATATACACAATCACACTAGAGGGTCAGATGGAAGACAAACATCTTTCAGAGCAATGCTAAGAGCATATAACGAGGGAATGAACACTATTGCTATAACAGATCATGATAGTGTTAAAGGCTTTAGAAATTTTCAAAATGATTTATATTCTGTAATGGAAACAATAAAAGAAGACAAATCATATAACCCAACTAAAATATTAGAAATGCTAGAAAATTTAAAAGTATTAAAAGGAACAGAATTGATAACATCTTATAATGGAGTTATAGTAGAAATATTAGGATATAACTTTAATATAGAAAAGATGGAACAAGAGATAGATTATTTAAAAACTACTGTGCAACAAAAACTATATGAGGCATTATATGAAGGATTTAAGAAGATAATTGCAGAAAAAAATATTGTTTTTGATACAAGTGTATTAGATGAAGCTTATAGAAAAATAAAAGAAGAAGGAAAAGGTGGAGTTGTAGGACCATTTTATAATGAATTAGCAGCTCATGAAGAAAATAGAGAACTATTAAAATATACCGATGAAAATGGAAATGAAAAACAAGCAGATTCTTTAAAATTATTTATAAATAAACACCTATATAATAAAGAGTCAGAACTATTTGTAGATATGGCAAAAACAAGACCATCATTTAAAGATACTATAGATGCAATTCATAGGACAGGAGGACAAGCATTTTTAGCACATGCAGGAAGATACAAAGATAAAATGCCAGTAGAAAATTATATAGATGATATGATACAAGAAGGATTAGATGGACTAGAGGTATATTATCCAGACCATTCATATGAATTTAGAGAATTTTTATTAGGAAAAGTAAGAGAACATGATATAAAGGCATCTGGAGGTAGTGATGACCATCACTCTATGAAAGAAGGAATACAATATCAAACAGGAAGAGTTGCAGTTCCAAACATTCCAGAAACTAAATGGATAGAAGAGGATACAAAAAGTGGCAAAGACTTTCTAAAGGAATCAATAGAAGTTCAAGAGGCAATTAAAGAATTAAGACAACTTAAAGAGTTACGCTTACAAAGAACAAATGATAGAGGACTAGAAAAAGAGAATCAAACAAAAGATGAAACATCAAGATAGGAGGATTATAATGTTAGATAAAATAAAAAAATTTTTTGAAAAAATATTTAAAAAGCAAAAATTACTAACTGAAAGTAATCAAGATGTGGAAATTTCTAGAAAAACTGATATAGAATCCGTAAAAGAGAATTTTAAAAAACAAATAAATGTTAATATGGAATTGTATACATTACAAAAAATGTATGAGCAGGGAAAAATAACAGAAGATGATATGCAAATTAGCCAAATAAAAGACTTAATAAAGTTATATAAATTGCAATTACAAAATTAAGAATGCTTGTGTTTGACATAAAATAATGGTATAATATGTATATAAAGCGTTGAAAGGAGATATCTTTATGAAAGCATATTATATCGATAAAGCAAAAGTTGTTTCTAAAAAAGGACGGAGATACCTTATAAAAGTGACAAAGGAAGAAGTTACTAAACAGAGTAGCAAAGTAATGAGTGAAGTAGAGGTAACATTTGTAAGACCACTTTTTAGAGGAAACGAAGAAAAGCAGTTAAACATGCTTATAGAAGATTTGCAATTGCAGGATTACTCTATAAGTATGAATGACTTGGTAAGATGCATAAGTTAATAAAGATATTCAAAAAAGGACTAGAAATCTAGTTCTTTTTTGATATATATTTGAAAAAATTTCCAAAAGTATTGCAAAAAGTGATAATATACTTTACAATACTATGGTGAAGAAATAAAAAAGGAGAAAACCAATGGCAGATAAATTAATTATTGTTGAATCACCTGCAAAGGCAAACACAATAAAGAAATTTTTAGGGGGAAATACTAAAGTTGTTGCATCAATGGGACACATAAGAGACTTACCAAAATCAAAATTAGGTGTAGATGTAGAAAACGACTTTGAACCAGAATATATAAATATTAGAGGAAAAGGAGATTTAATAAAATCTTTAAAAAAAGATGCTGCAACTTCAAAAAAAGTGTACCTCGCAACCGACCCTGACCGTGAAGGAGAAGCAATTGCATGGCATTTAGCATATATTTTAGGAATACCAGAAGATAGCATATGTAGAGTAACATTTAATGAAATAACAAAAGAAACAGTACAAGAATCGATAAAAAAACCAAGAAAAATAGATATGAATTTAACGAATGCTCAACAGGCAAGAAGAGTACTAGACAGAATAGTAGGATATAAAATAAGTCCACTATTATGGAAAAAAGTAAAAAGAGGATTATCTGCAGGTAGAGTCCAATCAGTAGCGGTAAAATTAATAGTAGACAGAGAAGAAGAAATAGAAAACTTTATACCGGAAGAATATTGGAACATATATGCAACATTATTAGAAGAAGAATCAAAAAAAGCTTTTATTGCACATTTCACTGGAAAAGATGGAAAAAAAATAGAAATACACTCTAAAGAAGAAGTAGACAAAATTTTAGCAGATATAAAAGATGGAAAATATATCATAAGCGAAGTAAAAAAGAGTGAAAAGAAAAGAACACCAGCACCACCATTTACAACAAGTACAATGCAACAAGAAGCTTCAAGAAAATTAGGATTTAC
>CAKPGD010000050.1 GCA_934154515.1 uncultured Clostridia bacterium | reverse complement strand
TAACTATCTATTAAAATTTGTTTTAATTCTGAAACTAATGGAAGTCTTGGGTTTGCTGTTGTACATTGATCTTCAAATGCTCTATCTGCTAATAAATCAACTTTTGCAAGCCATTCTTCTTCGTCTACACCTTGCTCTTTAAATGAACTTGGTATGCCTAAATCTGCATTTAATTTTTTAATTTCTTCTATTAAAGAATTTACACCTTCCTCGTTTGTATATGCTGGGAAGTTCATTCTTCTAGATAAATCTGCATATTTTTGGTCTGCTATAAAATATTCATATTTAGGGAATGATACAAATTTTGTTGGTCTTGATGCATTATAACGAATTACATATGGAAGTAATATAGCATTTATTCTTCCATGTGCTAAGTGGAATTCTCCTCCTATTTTGTGTGCTAAAGAGTGATTTATTCCTAAAAATGCATTTGTGAATGCCATTCCTGCTATTGTACTTGCATTATGCATTTTTTCACGAGCCACTTTGTTGTCTCCATGATTATATGCTTCTCTTAAGTTTTTAAATACTAGCTCTACTGCTTTTTCAGCTAATCCGTCCGTGTAATCAGACGCCATATTTGAAACATATGCTTCTATTGCATGTGTTAAAACGTCCATTCCTGTGTCTGCTGTAATTCTTTGTGGAAGGCTCATTACTAAGTCTGGATCCACAATTGCAACATCTGGTGTTAATTCGTAATCTGCTAATGGATATTTTTTATTTATTGTTTTATCAGTAATTACTGCAAAAGATGTTACTTCCGAACCTGTACCTGAAGTTGTTGGTATTGCTACCATTTTTGCTTTTTCTCCAAGTGTTGGAAATTTATAAGTACGTTTTCTAATATCCATAAATTTAAGTTTTAATCCTTCAACATCTGCCTCTGGGTGTTCATAGAATAACCACATTCCTTTTGCAGCATCTATTGGACTTCCTCCACCAAGTGCAATTATTACATCTGGTTTAAACTCGTTCATCATTGCCACACCTTTTTTTATTGTCTCAAATGATGGGTCTGGCTCTACATCAGCAAATATTTTTGAATGTACATATTCTTTTCTTTTTCTTAAATGGTATAATATTTTATCAACATAACCAAATTTAACCATAGATTCATCTGTTACAATAAATGCTCTTGTTATATTTGGCATTTTTTCTAGATATCCTATTGAACCTGCTTCAAAATATATTTTATTTGGAACTTTGAACCATTGCATATTAACTCTCCTTTTTGCTACCTTTTTAATATTTATTAAATTCGCACTTGAAACATTTGAAGTTGTTGAATTTCCTCCAAATGTACCACATCCTAATGTAAGTGATGGCATATTTGTGTTGTAAATGTCTCCTATTGCACCATGTGTTGAAGGCGAATTTACAATTATTCTTCCAACTTTTACTCTTTCAGAGAATCTTTGAATAGTCTCTTCATTTTCTGAATGTATAACTGCTGAATGTCCAAGACCTCCAAACTCAATTAATTTTTCTGCTAGTTCTATTCCTTCTTCTTCATTTTCTACAATATAATAAGCAAGAACTGGACTTAATTTTTCTTTAGAAAATGGATATTCTATTCCTACTCCATTTTCATGAAGTACTAATACTTTAGTGTCTTGTGGTACTTCTATTCCTGCACCTTTTGCAATATTGTATGGACTCTTTCCAACTATATCTGCATTTAAGCTGCAACCTTTTTCTTCTATAAACATACTATTTCTTAATTTATTAGTTTGTTCTTCATTTAAGAAGTAACATCCTGCTTCTCTCATTAGTCTTTCAAACTCTTCATGAATTTCATTATCAACTATTACAGACTGTTCTGATGCACAAATCATTCCATTATCAAATGATTTTGAAAGTACTAAGTCATTTACAGAAGTTTTTAGTTTTGCTGTTTTATCTATATAACAAGGAACATTTCCAGGTCCTACACCTAATGCTGGCTTTCCAGATGAATATGCTGCTTTTACCATTCCTGTTCCACCTGTTGCTAAAATTAGGTCTATTCCAGGGTGATGCATAAGTGTTGAAGTTGCAAGTATTGATGGCTCTTCTATCCATAAAATACAATTTTCTGGTGCTCCAGCTGCTACTGCTGCATCTCTTAGAATTTCTGCTGCTCTGGAACTACATTTTTGTGCAGATGGGTGAAAACCAAATATAATTACATTTCTTGTTTTTGCTGCAATTATTGATTTAAACATTGTTGTAGAAGTAGGGTTTGTAACTGGTGTTACTCCTGCTATTATTCCTATTGGCTCTGCAATTTCTTCATATCCCTCTTCTTCATTTTCATTTATTACACCAACTGTTTTGTCATATTTAATACTATGATAAATATATTCTGTTGCAAACATATTCTTTGTTATTTTATCTTCGTAAATTCCACGTCCTGTTTCTTCTACTGCAAGTTTTGCAAGTTCCATGTGATGTTCTAATCCAGCCATAGACATAGCTTTTACAATATTGTCCACTTGTTCTTGATTTAGTTTCATATATTCTTTTGAAGCAATTTTTGCTTTTTCTACTAAATCATTTATCATTTTCTCGACTTTTTCTTCTTCTGTCATTTAAATTCCTCCTTAGTTTTATTCTTCTATATTATATACAAACATTAATAAAAGGTCAACATTTTTTTGTTAACCTTTTTTGCTAAATTTTACTATTTTTTACATATAATTAAATATAATTATATCAATTTTTCTGAGTTTTTTAGGCTCTAATTTAGGACTTTTTACTTTCTACTCTATTATTCATGTAGCATTCTTCGTCATGTGAATTAATAATTCCTATTGCTTGCAAATAAGAGTAGATTATTGTTGAGCCTACAAATTTCATTCCTCTTTTCTTTAAATCTTTTGATATATTGTCTGATAGTTCAGAAGTTGTTTTATCGTTTTCATAAATAATTTGGTCATTAGTAAAACTTTTTAAATAGTTATAAAATGTTCCATATTCATTTTGTATCTTTTTAAATATTTTAGAATTATTTATGCTTGCATTTATTTTTAGTTTATTTCTTATTAATTTTTCATTGGATAATAATTCTTGTACATTTGCATTATCATAATTGCAAATTTTATCTATATTAAAATTATCATATGCTTTTCTAAAATCTTCTCTTTTATTTAATACGCACTCCCATGAAAGTCCTGCCTGAAAAGACTCTAATATTAACATTTCATATAAATATTTTTCTTCAAAGTTTGGTCTGCACCATTCTTCATCATGATATTTTATATATAATGGATTTTTTAAGTTACACCATTTACATCTAGTTTTATTTTCCATAATTTATCCTTTTTTATGTTTATTTCTTTTATATCATAAGTTTTCTAGATATTCTAATCTTCTTCGGTTTGCTGCATAAATATTTTTAATATGCCCATTAATAGTTGACTTTGCTTTTCCAAACAATTCAGACATTTTGGTTTGTGTAAGCCATACCGTTTCATCCTTTAAGTTTACTCTAATTTTACTCCTTGGTTTTCAAATAAAATAATTTTATTCTTTTTTCGTCCATAAGAACACTTCCTTTTTATAAGATTTAGTTCTTAGTACGTTTATTGTTTCGTATTATAGTACATTCGTTTTTATTTATAAACTATTGTTTGTATTATATTATAATTTATTTATTCTGTCAATACTTTATTTGCAAAAAAAAGAATAGTTTTATTTATTATACTATATTATTCCAAAAAAGATAATCTATAAATCAAAAAGACTGCTGCACAAAATATTTTTATATACTTTGTGTTGCAGTCTAAATAATTTTATAGAAACAATCTTATATTTTAATTTCCTAGCTGATATTTAGAAATCCAATATCCTGCTAATTCTTGTCCATCAAATGTAAATGCTTCTGGTACTTTATATCCTTTTGAGCAATTACTATTTGTTACGCTTGTTGGTATAAATGTTACATCTATTCTTCTATTTGCAGTACTTAAGTTTGTTCTATCACTTAATATTTTGTATTCATATCTTGGTATCCATACAAAATATGTTTCTGTGTTGTTAGCTGTTGTAACTATGTTTGCCCAATTTTGATTACTATAATCATACCATTTTGCTGGTGCTTTTTCTTTTATAGATACTCTTTTTTCTTCGTCGCCTTCATAATAAACGTAATATGTTGTGTCTTGATTAAAGCTTGATACATCTGGTGTATTTGCATCTATTGTAGATATTTTCTTTGTTACAGCTGCTATAAATTCATCTGTATCTTTGTTTCTGGCTATAATATTTACGCCATATGTTGTATTTGCAGTTAGCCCTTCAAAAACATAGTTTTCTGCACTGTCTGTTCCTTCATGTTTTTTGTCTCCATTTATATAATACTCATATTTAACATTTACTCCGTTTGTTTTTGCTTCATCTATTGCTGTTCCTGTTATGTCTCTTATACGTATTAAATTGCTTCCTGCTGCCATTTCTGCATTTATTCTTTGTTCACTTTCTTCTTGTGTTAGTTGATATTTAGTTATCCAATATCCTGTTAGTTCTTGTCCGTCAAATGTAAATGCTTCTGGTATTTTATATCCTGAATCTGTTTCTGTGCCAATTCCTTTTATGAATTTAACATATGATCTTTGTGAAGTATTATCTAGCATATATTGATATCTTGGTATCCATACATAGTATGTTTCTAGTCCATCATTTCTTGTAACTATATTTGCCCAATTAGCTGTTGTATAGTCATACCATTCTTTTGGTGCTTCCTTACTTATTGGTATTTCGTTATGTTCGTTTCCATTTTCGTCCCAATATACATAGAATGTTGTTTCTTTATCAAAACTAGATACATCTGGTTCATTTACATCTGCTGTTTCGTATTTTCTTGTCATACTACCTATTATTTCACCATTTGCATTTAATGCTGTTACATTAACTGCTTTGTTTCCTTTTGCTAAATTTTTTACAGTATACTCTTCTGGAGTAGTACTTTCGTGTACTATCGTTCCATTTATAGCGTATGTGTATTTTGCTATTTCTTCACTTGCATTTGTTTTTATATCTTTTATTGTAATAGAAGATACGGTAGCAGTTGTACTGAAATCTATTGTATATGTTGTTAAGTCTGATAGTTGATATTTGCTCATCCAATATCCAGGTAAATCTTGTTCATCAAATGTAAATGCTTCTGGTAATTGATAACCTTGTGCTTGTAGTTCTTCCCATGTTAATTTTTCTTCTGTTTCTGCATCTATATAATTATTTTCTGCATCTACAAATTTAACATCCATTCTTTCGTTTCCAGCTACACTATTTTCAGAGTCTACTTTATATACATATCTTGGAATCCATACATAGTAACTTTCTATTCCACTTGTTTCTACATATATATTTGCCCAATTATTGTTTTTGTAATCATACCAGTCATCATCTGGCTTTTTGTTAATCCATTTGCCTGGAACTAGGTTATCACCTTTTAATTTTACATATCTTGTATTATCTTTAGACCAACCTGCATTTAGTTGTGGTGTACACAAATATACTCC
The DNA here is from genome assembly GCA_934154515.1 of uncultured Clostridia bacterium. Lineage (GTDB taxonomy): Bacteria > Bacillota > Clostridia > TANB77 > CAG-508 > UMGS1663. Next base: position 2,841 of record CAKPGD010000050.1, on the reverse strand, counting down.
ATTAACTAATTCATAATTACCATTTACAACTTTTATACCAGAATTTGGTACATATTCCCATATTCTTATTCCTAAGTCGTTACACCATTTTACTTGATTCGCATTATTTGAAATCTTTGTTTGTGATACATAATATAAGTTTCCTTCATATATCATTACATATTCTTTTTCTTTTTTTCCAACTTCTTTTAATATTTTTGAAATATCCATAACAGAACTGTCTTCTATTTCTAGTTCTTCACTTTGTATAATTTCTTTTAATATTTCTCCTGCATAATAGTTGGTGCTTTCGTTTTGCATTGTTAAAGCAGTGTTATAAAACTCTAATTCTTCTGATATTTCTGACATTTTTGTTTTAAAGCTTGCTTCTTTTGCTCTTTCTAAAATGTTATTATTAGAAAAAATGCCTATTGCTACTGCAGCTAGAATTAGTAATATTATAATTGTTATAACAAGTGCAATTAATGTAATTCCTTTATTTTTTATTAATTTATTTTCCATTTTTTCCTCTTTGTAACTTTTTTATAAATTATTATTTCTTTTGTAGTTTTTTATTTTATAGACCACTGCCTATGACTACGACTGCACGGGTGGGATGAGAATTAGCACAGTAGGCATCGCTGTCATCATATGAGCCTTCTCCATAATATGAAAATATGCTACCTGAACAGGCTCTAAGTAAACCACTTCTAGAACTGCTATAGTAAAATTTGTTACCAAGCCATGTTAAATTTGTACTTCCATGCCATCCAGATGTTTCTCTTATCGCATCTCCAATCTTTGCTACATAGCTTGTTGTATATATGTTTTTATACTTTTCACTTGCATTTTTTATGCTCGTCAAATCGCTAGCACCTGCCGATACCCATTCTTTGTTTATATACATATATACTCCAGATTTATTTCCTGTTGTTGTTTCTCCATTATTTATTTTGCTTTGATTTCCGTAACTACTTGCAGAAAGTATTGTCATTGCTCCATATTCTGTATTTAATTCCATGTGTATATCTAAGTTATTTGATGTTGTTGCAGACGAAGTTAAGTCTGTTGTATTGATTGTGTCTGTTAAACCTAAAGTTCCACCTGCTGATTCCATTTGTCTTACATTTAATAGCCAATTTGATACTGAATCTTGTTTTGTAGATTTTCCATTGGCTTGTAATGCTGCATTTGATGTTGTTGCACTACACATTAGTATTGCAATAGACATTCCTGTTAATAGCATTATTTTGTTTTTTGTTTTCATTTGTTATCCTCTCCTTTTATTCTATTTTTCCTTATTTTTTCTTTTTTATGTAGATAAGTTACTACTATTTTACATTATTCTACTATTAAATATTTTTCTAGTCAATACATTTTTAAAAATAGTATAAAATAGTTTAAAATAACTTTCATATTTTTCTGAGGTGTTGTCCATACAATTTCTTTGCAATTTTTTCCTTAATTTTTTTGCATTTTGGTGTTGACTTTTTATTTATTTATGTTACAATATTTATAAATTGACCGTTGGTCATTTTAAATGTAAACTAAGGAGGTATTGTTATGAACAATAAAGAAGAAATGGAAAAACAAATGAAAGAGCTTTCAAACAAAATGAATGAAATTACTAAGGATATGGAAGAATTACAAGCAAAAATGAAAAAAAATGCAAAGGAAAATAAAGAAGTTATTTCTGAAAAAGTTTCTGATGCAAAAAGTGGATTAGAAGCAGCTAAAGAAAACTTTAGACTTTTTTCTGAGAAAGGAAAAGGAAAATTATCTAGCGAGCTTATTAAAGCTCAAATGAATTTCAACTCTGCGAAAGATGCTGTTAAAGCTAAGAAGGATGAAATTCAAAAAGACATTGCTGACCACAAATATGAACATGAAAAAGAGAAATTAGAGAACTATATAGAAGATAGTTTAGAATATGCTGAAACATCTGCAACTTTTGCTATTACAGCTGCTAAAGAAGCTGTTCTTGCATTTCTAGAAGCTTTAGAGGCTGAAGCTGAATATGAAGAAAAATATGGTGAAGATGAAGAATAAATCCTTATATAAATATTTATAAAATATTAGTAAAAAGCAGATAGTTGGCATTGCCAACTATCTGCTTTTTATGTTACTCCTTTAGTCGATTTTCAAAGAAACCTGAAATTTTTTTAGCTTTAAACATACCTATTATCATGATAATTACTAATAGAATATCTAATATAATATCTAATATACTAACCACCCTACAATAATTATGGAATATGGAAAAAACTAATAAAACTGCGAGGATCAAACTTGTTATTACTTCCTTATTTGATAAAACAATATTCCAAAAACTATTTTTTTGAACAAACTTCGTACTCTTATCTTTGAAGCTTTCTATTATATCACATATAATCATAATGCCAATAGATATTCCCATTAATATTTGACCTATAACTGGTATAAATGGGAATTCTTGATTCCTCAAATTTAAGATAAATATTGGCACCATTACTAGCAAACATACTATACTAGCTATTGTTGCTATTATTCTATTTTCCTTTGAATACCGGCTCCATTTCACCATTTTTTCTTTTACTTTTGTCATAGTGTTTTCCCTTTCTTTAATCAAAGCTATGGTTTACGAGTTACTATAATAAATTTCATAATGAAAATTATAAAGAATTTAAAAATTAAATTTCTAGTATTTTACCAAAAATACACTATTTTTTCAACTATTTTCACTTTTTTAAGTATTTTACTTTATTTTCTGTTCTAAAAGTAGTATAATATTTTCATTATTTATACGAGAAAGGATGATTATAGATGGCTTATAATTTTACAGAAGTTGAAAAAAAATGGCAAGAATATTGGGATAAACATGAG
>CAKPGD010000049.1 GCA_934154515.1 uncultured Clostridia bacterium | reverse complement strand
ACCTAAGGCGGGCCTTTGTGGTGTTTACTGCTGTGAAACAAATACATCCATACCTTTAAAATGATATTTCATCGAAGTAACCATGTAATGCTTTTCGTTTAACATGTCATTTACTACCTTCGATGTAATACCCCTAAGATGTTTTTTTTGAAGGCGTATTGTAGCCTCTCTACCATTCTTTACATCCCGAAGAAAATCTTGGTCATTAAGTGTAGCATTTCTAACATCTTCTAGAGTAGAATTTGCTATACTATACCATAATAATTCTTTGAATGTTTGCAACACAGTGTCTGTCATATTACTATACCTCCTAAAAATATATTTTTTTAACTATGAAGACTCCGTTAAAGGAAAAAGGTAGAGATTTTTTCTCTACCTTTTTTTATTTTTCATATCCTGGTTTTCCAAGTAATTTAAACATATTGGTTTTATATTTTTCTACTCCTGGTTGATTAAATGGATTTATTCCTAATATTTTTCCACTCATTGCACAAGCAAGTTCAAAGAAGTATATTAAATGTCCTAAAGTTTCTTCATCTAATTTTTCCATATTTATAACTATATTAGGAACTCCCCCTTCTATATGTGCTGCTATTGTTCCTTCCATTGCTCTTTTGTTTACGTAGTCTAAAGTTTTACCTGCTATGTAATTTAATCCATCTAAATCATCATCGTCTGGGTTTATTTCTATATGTGAATTTGTTTTTTCTATATTAATTACTGTTTCAAAAATATTTCTTCTTCCTTCTTGTATGTATTGTCCCATTGAATGTAAATCTGTTGTGAATTCTGCCCCTGATGGGAATATTCCTTTATTTTCTTTTCCTTCGCTTTCTCCAAATAGTTGCTTCCACCATTCTATTATGTAATGCATTTTTGGTTCATATGTAACAAGCATTTCTATATTTTTTTCTTCTTTATATAAAATATTTCTTAGTACAGCATATTTGTAACATTCATTATATTTTAAATTTTTATCTGAATATTTTTCTTCTGCAAATTTTGCTCCTTCCATTAGCTTGTCTATATCTATTCCAGCTACTGCTATTGGAAGTAACCCAACTGGTGTTAATACAGAATATCTTCCTCCTACATTATCTGGAATTACAAAAGTTTCATATTCCTCTTCTTTAGATAATTTATTTAATGCCCCTTTTTGTTTATCTGTTGTTACATATATTCTTCTTCTTGCTTCTTTTACTCCGTATTTGTTCTCTAAAAATTCTCTAAATACTCTAAATGCAATTGCTGGTTCTGTAGTCGTTCCAGATTTTGAAATTACATTAACTGATAGGTCTCTATTTCCTATTAATTCTAGCAATTCTTCTAAATATGTTCCACTCATGTTGTTCCCTACATATAATATTTGTGGATATTTTCTTTGTTCTTTTGGCAACATATTATAAAAAGTATGTGATAGACTTTCTATTACTGCTCTTGCTCCTAAATAAGAACCTCCTATTCCTATTACTATTAATATTTCAGAATCTTTTTGGATTTTTTTTGCACATTTTTTTATTTTTTCAAATTCTTTTTTATCATAATTTGATGGAAGATTAAGCCACCCTAAAAATTCATTTTCATCGTTTACTTTTTCGTGTAATTCATCATGTATTTCCTCTACTTGTTTACTATATCCCATTATTTTTTCGTTTTCTATCCCTACATTTTTTACATCTATTTTTATATTTGACATCTCAAATCCTCCTTAAATTATTAAACACATTTTATATCAATAAAAAAAAATATGCAACATATTTATTGCTTTTTTTGTATAAATGTTAGATAATATTTATGGTGATTTTATGAGTAGTTTTATGTTAAAATTTATAGGAATTATAACTATGTTGTGTGACCATACAGGTGATGCTTTTTTAGGACGTTTTTCTTTTCTAAATCTTATTGGAAGAATTGCATTTCCTATTTTTGCTTTTCAACTTGTCCAAGGATATATTCATACAAAAGATATAAAAAAACATATAATTAAACTATTTATTTTTGCTTGCATATCTCAGGTTCCTTTTATGTTGTTTTTATCAACATTTTCTAATAATTATTATTTAAATATATTTTTTACGCTTTTATTAGGAACTGTTGCTATACTTGCATTTGACAAAATTAACAATAAATTTTTAAGCTTTTTAATCGTACTTTTTATGTGTTTAATTGCTGAAGTTATCCATGTAGATTATGGTGCATTTGGCGTCGCATTAGTTTTTGTATTTTACTTGTTTAAAGATAATAAATTGTTGACTAGTATCTCTTTTTTTCTTTTAACATTTATAGAATATCTTCCTAATGCTTTAAAGTATTCAAAGGTATTTACAATTTATTTACAATTTATTTTGTGGACTTTCTTTGCTATTGTTCCTATACTTTTATATAATGGAAAACAAGGTCCTAAAGTTAAATATTTATTTTATATTTTTTATCCGCTTCATTTAACAATTCTATGGGCTTTATGCACTTTTGTTTTTTAGCTTTTCAAACCCATTAAAATTTATTATTTTCTTGAACATAAATGCTTGAGCATAAAAATTTGAATATAAAAAATGAATTTAATAATTTCTTTGTAAATTATTCTTACTTAGAAATTATTAAATTCATTTTTTTACATACTCATGTTAATTCCTTTTGCTACAACTTCTGACATATTTAATATTAAGTTATCTATCTCTTTAGGTGTTACTATAAAATTAAAGTCTTTTGGAAGTAGTGCTTCCTTTATTTCCTCATAATTATCTTCTTCTTTTAATCTATTTAAATATTCATTAGACTTTGCATTTTCTTGAAGCTTTTCTATAAATAACCCTAGTGCATCATTTACCACAACTGCTGTTTCTACAACTGTTGGTATTCCTATTGCTATTACTGGAATTCCAAGTGTTTTCTCACTTATTTCTTTTCTAGTATTTCCAACTCCACCACCTGGTATAATTCCTGTATCTGACAATTGTATTGTACTACTTATTCTTTCTATGCTTCTTGAAGCTAAGGCATCTATTACTATTAATAATTTTGGTTTTACATTATCTACTACTCCTTTTATTATTTCTAACGTTTCTATTCCTGTAGTTCCTAGAACTCCTGGTGCTATTGCACTTACCGGTCTTGCATTTTCATCTATATATTGTGGTAAGTAATTTATTATATGCCTTGTTACTTCTATTTCTTTTACAACATTTGGTCCTAAAGCATCTGGTGTTACTTCTTCATTACCAAGTCCTACTACTAATATTTCATCTTTATATTGTACTTTATTTTCTACTAATTTTTTTATTTCATTAGAAAGTGTTTCTGCTGCCTTTTCTATTTCTTCTTCTGAAATAATATTCATTTTTTGAATATCTATTGTTATATAGTTTCCTATTGCTTTCCCTATTGCCTTTTCTCCATTTTCATTTGTTATTTTTACTCTTGTTACTTTTATCTTTTCTGTTATTTCTTCGCTTTCTGCTTCTACGCCATCTACTTCGTCTTCTATTTTATTTGCTTTTTTATATAAATTTCTTCTTTCATCTGCCAAGTCTGTTCTAAAATTAAACATTTAAATCACTCCTTTATTATATTTTGCTTTATTTTTTTATTTATATACAAAAAAATAGGGAATCTTCCCTATTTTACTTTAACAATATCTACAAAGTATTGCTTCTAATCCTACATTTAAATCTATTAAACCTATTTTATAATTTGTATCTAAATCAATCAATTCCTGTATTATATTTTTTAGCTCTTGTTCTTTAAAATATCCTGCTTGTGTTCTATATTTTGAGACTAAAAATGTTTGATTTGGCTTTAATTTCAGACTTTCATTTATATTTTTATTATATTTTTCACAAAGTTTTACAATATATAATTTTTTAAAATGACCATACAAAGTAATTAGTATTTTTTGTACTGGTTCTTTTGTCAAAATCAAATTGTTCAATACTTCCATTGCTGCTTTAGTATTTTTCTTTCCTAAATTATCTGTTAGGTCAAATATTATGCTGTCTATCTTTTTTATACATAATAAGTCTATATCTTCTTTCTTTACTGTTCCACCTTCTCCTGCATATTCAATTAATTTTCTTGACTCATTTATTAGATCTTGCATGTTGCAACCAATACAGTCTATTAAATATTTTATAACATAATCATCCATTTGAACTTTATATGCTTTTGCTATCGCTTTTATTCTTGCAGTTATTTGTATAGGGTTTAATTCCTGAAAATTACATATTACACCATATTTCTCACAAGCATTGTATAGCTCATTTTTATCTGCCGTTTCTTCTACAAATACTATTACCATGCTTTCATTTATTATATCTATATTTTCTTCTATATATGTAACTATTTTATTTACAATTTCAGAATTTGCCTGAACCTTTTTTCTTCCATCTTTTTTAAATAAACCTGTATCTCTTGCAATTATTAATTTTTTTTCATACCCAAAGGCCGGAGTTTCCATATCTGCTACTATGTTATTTACATTAGTTGAATCTAATTTTATATAATTTATTCCTGGTATTACATCCCCAAAATTTGATTTAATTCTCTTTAAGCACGATTCTAAAAGGAAGGTTTCTTCCCCATATAACAAGTATATTCCTTTTAAGTTTCCTTGTTTTAATTCTTTTTCCAAATTTTCTACTGTTGTCATTTAAAACCTTTCCTCCTTCGTTTTTTATATTATCATTTTTTTCTTTTAAATTCAAGACATATTATAAAAACACGATGCTTTTTACACCGTGTTGTTTCTAATTTTTATTCTTCATTATTTTCGAACTTATTTCCACATTCTGGGCAAAACTTTGGAGTTGATGTTTTATCTTCTGGTTTCCATCCACATTTGCTACATTTTTGTATTGTTGGTTTCTTAGCTCCACATTCTGTACAGAATTTTCCTGTATTTATTGTTCCACAAGTACATTTCCATTCTTCTGTTTTATTGACTACTGTTTCTACTTTTGATTTTTCTTTTGAATCTTCATTTGATTCTTCTATTTCTTCATCTTTTTTTGATTCTTCCGCCATATTAAATAGAGTTGTTGTATCTATTCCACCTGCCTTAGCTGCCATATTCATTCCTGCAAAAGCCATAACAGGTCCTGCATTTGAATTTGCTGCTGCACTTTTCATAGCTTCTGCCTGAGCTTCTACAATTGTAGCTGCTGCCATCTTAGGATTTCCAATAACTGCTCTTCTTTGAAGTTCTTTAATCATATTTTCATCTTCTTCAGAAGCATTTACAGAGTTTACACCTATTGAAACTATTTCTATTCCTCTTTTTTCTTTCCATTTTGCAGATAATACTTCATTTAATACATCTGCAAGTTCCATTGTATGCGCTGGTAAGCTACTATATCTTACACCCATATCAGAAATTTTAGCAAAAGCTGGTTGAAGTGCTGTTAAAAGTTCTGTTTTTAATTGACTTTCTATATTTTCTTTTACATATTTATCTTGTACATTTCCACACACATTCGCATAGAATAACATTGGATCTGTAATTTTATATGAATATTCTCCATTGCATCTTATAGCTATATCTACATCTAGACCTATATTTTTATCTACTACTCTGAATGGTACAGGGCTTGGTGTTCCGTATTTATTTCCAATTATTTCTTTTGTATTAAAGAAATAAACTCTTTGATCATTTGCAACTCCGCCACCTGTTGTAAAACGTTTTCCTATTGTTTTAAAAGTATTTACTATTCCTTTTCCAAGTCCTCCTACAAAAATACTTGGCTCTGTTTCATTGTTATATATAAACTCTCCTGTTTCTGCTGAAAGTTCTACAACTTTTCCTTGTTCTACTACTATCATACATTGACCTTCATTAACTGCTATAATTGAACCATTTGATATAATATTATCTGAGCCATTTTGATTTGAACTTTCTGAAGATACTTTTTTCTTTCCTTTTAATACTAATACATTTGAATCTATTGCATCACAATAAAAATACTCTTTCCATTGATCTGCAAATGTTGTTTTAATAGCTTCTTTACCTGCTCTTATTAATCCCATAATTTTTTTCTCCTTTACTTTTATAAGTATATGCTACAAATATTTTTTGTAGTCTTGCTATTTTATATATTATCAAATTGCTAAAAAATAATCAACTAAATTTATTTAAAAAAGTTAATTTTACATAACATTGCTTTTTTATGTTATTTGTGCTATAATTAATGTATAAACGTATAAAACATAAGCACACGGAGGATAAAATTATGCTAAGTTTTTTAAACTTTAATGCACGGCAATTAGCAAGTACAAACGGATTTAGTAGAAAGGTTAATAAAGTAGCTTCTATTTTAGGAATACGTAGATTATTGTATTCTGAAATTATTAATATAGAAGAATCTAGTATAGATGTTCTTCTTGTTGATGAAAAAATGTACTTTTACAAAGTGCATTTGTATTCCTTAGAAGCAACAAAAATGTTAAATGATGAGTTTAACAGATTTTTAGGTTCTCTTGGCTACACAATTAATGACTCAGTAAAAATTGAAAAACTTCCTGATGACTGTAATCTTATTGAAGAAATTAATTCTTTGTTGAGTAAAGCAATCGAATTACTTAATGTTGAAAATTCCTTTAATTTAGATAAACTTGAAAATACAGTATCATCAGAGTTTAATATTAGCATTAAGAATTTTTCTTACGCTGAGATTTATAGTGCAGTAAAACCTTTAGTAAAAAGTTTTATTACTCATCTTTTCAATTTTAAAATTATTGGCATTTCTGATACATCTGTTCAAATATTGGCTATAACTAGAGATTGTAGATTATTCCAATATACTATTCCTTTTAATAGCTCTTACACAAAATTTATTAATCGTTATCTTTCAGCAATTCTTCCTTATGAAAAGTTTGTTGAAATGAAACGTAACTTAAGGAATTTCAACTTTACAAATGCCCTTAAAGAAACAGTTCCTTCTTACAAATCAACAGAGGAAAAGTTTGATGTTTGCAGTTTTTTAGCTTTTCTTTTGGATGAGTATAAAGCAGATATCAAAGATGAAGGTGCTGGCGTAGAAGGCTTGAAAAACCTTTATAAATTTTTCATAGACACATCATCTGATGAAGATGAAGCAAAAAATAAAGTAAGAAGTTCTTACAACGATGCTAAAACCTATGAGGAGAAATCCAAAAACTAATTGTCTGTTACCTCAAAAAGGACCATTCGATTGAATGGTCCCTTTTTCTGTTTATAAAAATGCACAGGAATCATATCCTGTGCATTGATAAATATTGCTTAGTAATTTAATATTCTCTGTATTTCACATAAAATTTCCAAATTACATCTTTCATTTCCTCTGAAAATTTACTTCTAAAAATTTCATTAATATACCATATTGTATTTTCACTTTCCTTTTTTGCTGTATATACCCCTTCTACCTTTTCAATATTATATACATTTACTTTTATTATCTTACTTTTGTCATTATAATCTAGTATATATAATACATCTCCTTCTTGATAATCCTTAATTTGTATTAATTTTCTATCTCTTTCTACTTTAACATATTTTATATGATTTTTTTGAGCATTGGCTCGTATTGAATTATGATAAAAATATACATCTTGGCATATATATTGCTTTTCTTGTAGCTTTGTTTCTTTTTTTCCTTCGTCCTTTATTTCTGGCTCATTTTGCTTCTTTTTTATTTTTTGTTTTTCTTCTAATAAAACTTCTTCATCTTCTGGAAAAATGTATGGAATTTCATATGCTTTTGCCATATTGCACAGGTTGTTATCATTAGTGAGAATTATTGCATTTTTATTTTTTCTACAATACTCAATAATGTTATCGTCTTGGTAATTATTACTTTCATATCCTGCTACACATATATACTTTTGGCTTTCTTTATCCTCTCTACTTTTCCTAGAAATAATCCGTATGTTATTACCTAAATTTCCTCCTGCATCTTTATATTTATCCATTTCTCTTATTGTTCCTGTTAACAAGATAACTTTTGAAGCCTCTTCTATAATCTTCATAGTTTCTTTTGTTTCTAAAGCAGAAGTATCCAATATTATAACATTTTCTTTTCTTTTTAACTTATCCAATACTTTCCGTAAAAATTTCATATATTTTTCTCCTTCTTTTTATTAATTACTAAACAATAACTATCCTCCTTCCTATATATGTATCAATTCCGATACATATTGTTTTATAAATGATATGTTTATTATACTACCATTTTACATAATTGTAAATGTTTTTTTTATATAACAACATCTTCCAGCATTTTTCCTCAATAAATTATTGAAAAAATTTGTATCCTATGTTACTATATAATTGTATATTATTAAAATTTAACAAACAATAAGATAAGGAGGATTTATTATGAATTTCAAACAATGGGAAGGATTTAATACACTTGGAGAGTGGACAAAAGAAATTGATGTAAGAGGGTTCATTCAATCAAACTATACTCCATATGATGGAGATGATTCTTTCTTAAAAGAACCAACTGAAAGAACTAAAAAATTATGGGATGAAGTTTTAGAACTTTATAAAAA
>CAKPGD010000048.1 GCA_934154515.1 uncultured Clostridia bacterium | reverse complement strand
CTAAATCACACAGTAACAGGAACAATAACAACAAAAGCAGGAGAAGTACCATATTATCATTCAGACTATTTCACAGCATTAAAATTAAGTAATAATATGTATAATACAAACTATGTAAATAGTGGTTTAATAACAGGAACAATGTGGGATATAATGATGAAATATATAGCAAATGGAGATAATACAGTAGTAACTGCAAGTACATGGGGGAATTATAATAACACAAGTGCAAACGTAAAGTATACAGCAGGAATAGGAAGATATGCAACAGTAGATTCATCAAATGGAGCTATGACATCAGCATTTACAAAAAGTGATGGTTCATATCATTATGGAATAAAAACAACAGCAATATCAGAAAATGTAAAAAAGAAAAATTTGTATGATGTTGCAGGAAACTTATGGGAGTGGACACAGGAAGCTGCTTATCCTAACAACACACTAGAAACATATATGCTTCGTGGGGGTGGCTTCAACAACAGCTACTCAGACTACCCTGCGTGCTACCGTCTTAACAGTACTGCGACTGACACTATCACGAGCCTCGGCTTTCGCCCAGCACTATATATAAAATAAGCATAGTTATATAAGACATCTATTAAATTTAAAATTTAGTAGGTGTTTTATTTTATGTAAAAACATTATTAGCAAAAAGCAGGTGAAATATTGTTTAAAAATCAGGCTTCTTATAAAATTGAAATAAATAATTTCAAAATTAGCAAAAGAAAATAAAGACCCAAAAGGACTTAAATACAAAGAAAAGTATTGGAGTCTTTTTTTCTACCAATTTCTAAAAAATATAAAAATTATATAAAAATTTCCACCTTGAAAATAAGCCATAATTATGATAGACTAAAGGTGGTGATAAAAATGGAAAAACAAGAATGGATATTAAAAAACGCAAATACATTTGAACTAAAAGATATATTTGACTGCGGACAATGTTTTAGATGGAACGAACAGCCAGACGGTAGCTATACAGGTGTATTTGGAAACAACGTAATAAATGTATCAAAACAAGGAAAAGATGTCATATTTAAAGGAATATGTGAAAAAGATATAAAAGAAGTTTGTACATTTTATTTTGACTTAGATAGAAATTATGAAGAAATAAAAGAAAAACTTTCTAAAATAGATGACAATATGAAGAAAAGCATTGAGTATGGAAAAGGAATAAGAATATTAAATCAAGATCTTTGGGAGACAATAATATCTTTTATAATATCAGCAAACAACAATATTCCAAGGATAAAAGGAATAATAGAAAGAATATCAAAAAAATACGGAAATTTAATATTTTTTAATGAAAAAGAATATTACACATTTCCAACAGTAGAGCAACTTTCAAAAGCAACAGTGGAGGACTTAAGAGCATTAGGACTAGGATTTAGAGATGTTAGGGTATATGAAACAACACAAGCAATACTTAATAAAAAAGTAGATTTAGATGAATTACAAAAAGAAGAAGATTTTACAAAAGTAAGAGAAACGCTACTTACACTTTCTGGAGTAGGACCAAAAGTTGCAGACTGCATATTGTTATTTTCAACTTTAAAAAGGTGGGAAGCATTTCCTATTGATGTATGGGTAAGAAGAGTAATGAACGAGCTTTATATAAAAAATCCAGATGAAACAAAAGTAAATAAAAAGGAAATAGAAAAAATTGCATACGAGAAGTTTGGAAACTTAGCAGGAATAGCACAACAGTATTTATTTTATTGGAAAAGGGAAGCATAAAAGGAGAATTAAATTGAGTTTAAGATTAATATGTGGTAGAAGCGGAACAGGAAAGAGCGAGCTTATACTTAATGAAACAATAAATAACTTAAATTATAAGAACAAAACATATATAATAACACCAGAGCAATTTTCGTACTCAGTAGAGAAAAAATTGATAGATAAAGCACCAAATGGTGCTATTCTTAATGCAGAAGTTTTAACATTTAAGCGTATGGCATACAGAGTAGAAAATGAAGTAGGAAAATCTATTAACACAAATCTAACAAAAAGTGGAAAAGCAATGCTTATATATAGCATTTTGCAGGATAATAAAAACAATTTGAAATTCCTTGGAAAAAATGAACAAAATGTAGAACTTTTAGATACGGCTTTAACAGAGTTTAAAAAGCATAATGTTACTTTAGAAAATTTAAAAGAAGTAACGGAAAACGAAGAAGATAAATATTTAAAAGAAAAATTAAAAGACTTAAGTTTTGTGTATGAAAAGTTTGAACAGAAAATAAAAGATAGATATATAGATGAAAATGATATATTAACTAACTTAGCAGAAAATTTAGAAAAAACTAATATGTTTAATAATTGTATTATATACATAGATGAATTTACAGGATATACAAAGCAAGAATATACCCTTATAGAAAAGTTATTAAAGGTTGCAAAAGAAGTTACTGTTACTGTAACAACAGATAATTTAGACTTAGGAACAAATCCAGATGTAGATATGTTTTTCTCAAATAAACAAACTGCAGATAAGCTTTTATATTTAGCAAGAAAAAATGAAATAGAATGTGAAAAGACAATATTTTTGGAAGAAACATATAGATTTAAAGCGAAAGAACTAAAGCATTTAGAAAAAAACTTATACAAAATACCATATGAAAAATATGAAGAAAAAGTAGAAAATATAAAATTATTTTTAGCAGCAAATGCATACTCAGAAATAGAAAATGTAGCAAAAAAAATTATAAAACTAGTAAAAGAAGAAAATTACAGATACAAAGATATTTCAATAATAACTAAAAACTTAGAGACATATAGCAGTCTAATAAAAGCAATATTTAGTAATTATGAAATACCTGTATTTATAGACGAAAAAAAAGAGCTTAGTCAAAATATATTTATGAAATATATAATGAGTATATTAGACATTTATGCAAAAAGCTGGTCATATGATTCTATTATAAACTATATAAAAACAGGTTTTTTAGGAATAGACAATGATGAAATATACATGTTAGAAGCATATACAAAAAAATGGGGAATTAAAGGCTCAAAATGGTATATAGGAGAATGGAATTTTGAAGAAAAGACAGAGAAAAATAAAGAACAACTAGAAAGAATACAAGAACTAAGAAAACAAATAGTAGAGCCACTAATAGAACTAAAAGAAACAATAAACCAAAATAAAACAGTAGCAGAAATAACAAAAAGATTATACCAATTTTTAATAGAAAATAAAATTGATAAAGTACTTATAGACAAAAAAGAAAAATTAGAAGAAGAAGGATATATAGAAATAGCAAAAGAACAAGAACTTGCTTGGAATATAATGATAGAAGTATTAGATGAACTTGTAAGTATATTTGGAGAAGAGAAAATAGGGTTTGAAAAATATATGAATCTAATAAGAATGGGGTTAAATTCAAGTGGACTTGGAAGAATACCACAAACACAAGACCAAGTAATAGTAGGAGATATTGAAAGAAGTAGAACTCATAAAGTAAAAGCAATATTCATACTTGGAATGAATGATGGAGTATTTCCTACAATAAATAAAAATGAAGGATTTTTAGGAGATAAAGATAGAAAAAATCTAAAAGAAAAAGGCATAGAGCTTGCAAAAGGAAGCTTAGAAATGCTTTACGAAGATAACTTTTCAATATATAAAGCATTTACAACAGCAGAAGAAAAATTATATTTATCATATGCATCATCATCATTAGACGGAAGTTCTTTAAGACCATCAATATTAGTAAGCAAGATAAAGAAAATGTATCCAAGAATAATAGAAAAAAGTGATTTAATACAACAAAACGAAGAAATAGTTATGGAACAAGAAGCATTTGAATTACTAATTTCTAAATTAAGCTTGTGGAGAGACGGGGAAGAAATAGACAAAATATGGTTTGAATTATATAACTATTTTAATAGCAAAGAAGAGTGGAAATATAAATTATCTGCAGCAATAAAAGCATTAAATTATACAAACAAACCAGAGAGAATATCACAAGAAAACATAGAAAAACTTTATAGAAATACGTTAAATACAACAGTATCAAGATTAGAGCAATACAGAAAATGCCCATTTTCATATTATTTAAGATATGGACTAAAAGTTCAAGATAAAGCTTCATTTGAGGTTCAAATGGTAGACACAGGAAACTTTATGCATGATGTAATAGATACATTTTTTACAACAGTAAGAGAAAAAAATATAAGCATAAAGAATATATCAGAAGAAGAAACAGAAAAAATAATAAATAGCATAGTAGACGAAAAAATTACTCTTCCTAAAAATTACATATTTACAAGCACAGATAAATATAAAAATCTTACAAGAAGATTAAAAAGAGTAATTTTAAAATCTATGAAATATATAATAGAAAGCTTAAAAGATAGTGATTTTGAAGTATTTGGCAATGAATTAGAATTCAAAAAAGGAAAAAAATATGAACCAATAACAATACAATTAGAAGACGGCAAAAAGGTTGAAATTACAGGAAAAATAGATAGAGTTGATTTAGCTAAAACAGAAGAAGGAAAATACATAAGAATTATAGATTATAAATCTTCAGTAAAAAATATAGATTTAAATGAAGTAGTAGCTGGGTTGCAACTTCAATTATTAACATATTTGGATGCAACTTGTAAAATAGAAGAAATGATGCCAGCAGGAGTGTTATATTTCAGCTTAATAGATCCTATTATTAAATCAGATAAATATATGAGTGACGAACAAATAGAAGAAGAACTAAAAAAGAAGTTTAAAATGAACGGATTAATTTTAGCGGATGTAAAAGTAGTAAAAATGATGGATAAAAAATTAAAAAATGGACAGTCAGACATAATTCCAGCATATATTGATAAAGAAGGAAATTTAAGCAGAAAATCAAATACTGTAACAAAAGAACAATTTGAAGATTTACAAAAACATACTATAAAAATAATAAAACAAATTTCAAATGAGATATTAAGTGGAGATATTTCATTAGAGCCATACTATAATACTAAAAACAAAAAAACACCGTGTGAATATTGTGAATATAAGCCAATATGCCAGTTTAAAGCAGGTAAAAATGGAAACAATTATAACTATATAGCAAGAATGGAAAAGGAAGAAATACTAAAAAGAATAAGGGAGGATAAATAGTGGATTTATCAAATGAAAATATTATACATATAAAAGAAGAAAATGTAGAATATTTACAGTTTAGAAAGTTATTAGAATACAAAGACAAAATAAAGCATTGTTATACAACTAAATGCTCAAACTACAAAGAAGACGATGGAAAAAATTATAAAGAGTTATATAAAAGTTTAGGATTAGACTATAACAAACTAGTTAGAATACAACATCAAATACATAGCAATTTAGTAGAAAAAGTGGAAGATGTAGAAACAATACACACAAATATAGATGGACTAATAACAGACAAAAAAGATATATCACTATCACTTAGATTTGCAGACTGTACACCAATATATTTATACGATCCAGTAAAAAATGCAATAGGAAATATTCATTCGGGATGGAAAGGAACAGTTCAAAAAATAGCACAAGTTGGTGTAAAAAAGATGATAGAAGAATATAAATGTAATTCAAAAGATATTATAGCGTGTATAGGACCTGCAATAGGAAAATGTCATTTTGAAGTAGATGAAGATGTAAAAAATATTTTTGAAAATACTTTTAGTTATATGAATATAAATAGCCAGATAATTATAAAAGGAAAAATAAAAGAAGGAAAACAAAAATATTTTATAGACACTAATTTAATAAACAGAACAATGCTAGAAGAATTAGGCTTAAAAAGCCAAAACATAATCGAAAGTAATATATGTACAGTATGTAATTCAAATGTATTGCATTCATACAGAGCAGATAAAGAAAATTCAGGAAGAAATACAGCAATTATTGGGCTAATTTAAAATATAGAAAAGGAGGTAAGCTAATGAGATACCCAGAAAAACTAAAAAAAGGAGACACAATAGGAATTTGTGCACCATCAGCAGGAATTGAGGAAGAAGACTTAAAAATATTAGACTTAGCAATAAAAAACTTAGAAGAATTAGGTTATAAAGTAATAGAAACAGAAAGTGTAAGAAAAAACAATAAAGGGAAAAGTACTTCAGCAAAGCAAAGAGCAAAAGAATTTATGAGTCTTATGGAAAATAAAGACATAAAATTAATTATATTTGCAGCAGGTGGAGACTTCGAATACGAAATGCTAGATGAGTTAGATTTTGAAAAACTAAAAAAGCTACCTCCAAAATGGATACAAGGATATTCAGACAATACAAATCTAGGATTTCTATTTAATACAATATTAGAAGTACCAAGTATATATTGTGATGGAATAAAGAAATATGCAATGAAGCCATTATATAGAAATTTAGTAGATGCATTAAAAATAGCATCCGGAGAAGAAATAGTACAAAATTCCTTCGAAAAATACGAAAAAACAAAAAAAGAAGATGGACAACTAGGGTACAATTTAACAGAAAATGTTGAGTGGAAAAACATAAAAGGTGAAAAAAAGATAGAAATAACAGGAAGAAGCATAGGCGGATGTTTTGATATAGTAGAAGAATTAATTGGAACAAAATACGATAAAGTAAAAGAGTATATAGGTAAATATAAAAAAGACGGAATAATATGGTTCTTAGAATGCTGTGAAATGTCAACAGCGCAAGTACAGAGAAAAATATGGCAAATGAAAAGTGCAGGATACTTTGAAAATACAAAAGGAATAATTTTTGGAAGACCACTATTTTGCAGAGAAGATTATGAAATAACATTTGAAGAAGCAGTAAAAGAAGCTACAAAAGATTTAAACATTCCTGTAATATGTGGAGCAGACATAGGACACGTAGCACCACAAATTGCAATGGTAAATGGAGCAATAATAAAAGTAACATCAGAAAATAAAAAAGGAAAAGTAGAAACATATTTTAAATAACAAATAAAAGAGTAGAGGTAAAAAATGTACGATAATTGGGAAGAACTAGAAAATAGTATTAAAGATTGTAAAAGATGTAAATTATGTGAAAATAGAACAAACATAGTATTTGGAACAGGAAACAAACAAGCAGACCTAATGTTTATAGGAGAAGGACCAGGTGCAGACGAAGATGCACAAGGAGAACCATTTGTAGGTAAGGCAGGAAAATTAATGAACGAAGCATTTAAAGGGCTAGGAATAAATAGAGAAGAAGTATATATTGCAAACATTGTAAAATGTAGACCACCATTAAATAGAGTTCCAGAAGAAGATGAAGCAACAGCTTGTTTAAATTATTTAAGAAACCAAGTAATACTTGTAAAGCCTAAAATAATAGTGTTATTAGGAAGCACAGCATTAAAAAATATATTAGGAAAAGAATATGGAATAACAGCAGCAAGAGGAAAATGGATAGAAAAGAAAGGAATATTATATATGCCTACATGGCATCCAGCAGCATTACTTAGAGACGAAAATAAAAAAATAGAATTTTGGAATGACATAAAACAAGTAGTAAAACAAAAAGAGCTAATTTGTAAATAACAAATTAGTTCTTTTTAGTTAATATATTTAAAATTTCTGGATACATAGAATTGGCATTCTCATTCCAATTATCAACAATTTCTTTTGCCTTTTCTTTAGAACCAGCAAAAGTTTTAACCTCAAAAAGAGTATCGTTATGGTCAATAATTTTACAAGTAACAATGTAATGTTCTTCGCTTTGCAAATTATATTCAGCAACAATAGAGTGATCGTTTTCAAAATTGTCTAATTCATCTTTAAAATTAGCATCAATTCTAAGCTTTATAATGCCAGGAACAATATCTTGAGTAAGAGCTAAAGTTTCCTTACCAAAATCAGTAATTTCATACAAAGTATAATGTTCCTTTGGATAACTTACAATATAATTTTTTTCTAATAAATCTAGTAAAAACTGTTGAAAATAAAAGTAATTCATATCAGTAACAGCAAGAACAAGATTTAAAAGAGAATCATTAGAAATAGGTTTATTAAGTTTGTTTAAAATATACAAAATTAAAATCTTATTCTCAGCAAGTGTATCTTCATCTGATGAAAGTTTCATTTTAGTTCATTCCTTGTATAATATATTTAGGTTTTTAAAGGCTACCTATAAACCTTAATTTGTTGTGGCACGATTATATCACAATTTTTCAAAAAATACTATGCTTTTTAAAATATTAATGTTATAATGTATAAAGAAAATGAGAGAGGAAATATATGAATAATTATTACGAAATATTAGAAGTAAGCAAAAATGCTTCAAAAGAAATAATAGAAAAAGCATATAAAGTTCTAGCAAAAAAATATCATCCAGATTTACAGCAAGGAGAAGAAATAAAAAAAGCAGAAGAAAAGATGAAACAAATAAATGAAGCATATGAAATTCTATCTGATGATGAAAAAAGAAAGCAATATGATATAAAACTAGAACAAATAGAACAAGAAAAAATAAGAAAAATACAAGAGCAAGCAATAAATAGTCAAAATAGTACAAAAAATTTAGAAAATGAAGACACTTATAATAATAATTATAATAGTAATTATAATAGAGAATACAGAAGTGAAAAAACACTAACAAAAGAAGAATTAA
>CAKPGD010000047.1 GCA_934154515.1 uncultured Clostridia bacterium | reverse complement strand
ATTTATTCGTTTTTTCCTTTTGTTACAGTTTTCATATTTTCTTTTTTTATGTTTTTTCTTAATTATGTAACTAAGTTACTACTTATTTTACATCATTTTACTATTAAATATATTTTTAGTCAATAAGTTTTTATTCGAAAAAATATTTTTTATTATAAATTTATCTTTTACTATTTTTTTACACTTTTTCTTACTCTTTGCTTTTACATAAAGAAAAAAATATCATTTTATTTTTTTTAATTTTTTTCTTTATAATATTTACTTTCTTAATTTGCTTTGATATTATATATAGAGCTAAGGGGGATATTATGGAGAAAAACGAAGTAAGAAATAATAAATTAAGTAGATTTTATAAAAATGCACTATACTTCTTCATATTTGCTTTTCTAGGCTGGGTTCTAGAAACAGTGTATTGTCTTATAGTTTTAGGGCATTTTACTAAAAGAGGTTTTTTATATGGTCCTTTATGTCCTATTTATGGATGGGGAGCTATTATTTTAATTATATTTTTAAGTAAATACAAGGATAGTTCATTAAAATTATTTACATATTCTGCTATTGTATTTTCTATTTTTGAATATTTTGTCAGCTTTATGTTAGAAGCTATGTTTCAAGCTCACTGGTGGGATTACACTACAGATTTTATGAATTTAAATGGTAGAATTAGTATTTTTTATACTCTTGCTTGGGGATTTATTGCTATTATTTTTATTGGTCATGTTTTTCCTTTTATTGAAAAAAAGGTTAATGTTTTAACACAAAAATTTAGTAACAATACAACTATTAATGTTACAAGAATTATTAGTATTATTTTTATTGCAGATACTTTTCTTTCTTGTTTAAGATATTTAAATATATTTTCAATTTTATAATTTATAAATATTTATATTAAAGTAAAAAAGAATATTTTTTATATTTATCCTTTCTTACTTAATTATTAAGAAAGTAAGAAAAAAAGATGAGATTTTGTAATGAATCTTATCTTTTTTATTTTATTTTTATTTTACAATTAATTTATTTCCTGTTTTATTTTATTGTTACTATGTTTGATTATTTTATTTTTCTTGTTATTGCAAGTCCATCTCCTACTTCTAAAATTTCAGTTTCTAAATCTGGATTATTTGTTACTTCTGCTATGTATTCTCTTAAATTTCTTACTGCTGTACGTTGTTTGTGCTTGTTGTAGTCACTCATTACATATCCTTTATATAATATGTTATCTGCAAATATTACTCCGTTTTCGTTTAGCATTCTTAATGCTTCTTTTAAGAAAAATGGATATTTTCCTTTTGCTGCATCTATAAATATCATGTCATATTTCTCATTTAACGTAGGTAATATTTCTACGGCGTCTCCTTCATATATATTTATTTTTTCTTCTACTCCTACTTTTACAATATTTTGCTTTGCTTCTTTTATTCTTTCTTCGTCTCTTTCTATTGTGTCTATTTTTCCACCTTCTTGTAAATATTCTGAGAAGCACATTGCAGAATATCCTACAGCTGTACCTATCTCAAGTATTTTTTTAGGTTTGCTTTTGCTTAATGTTTTGTCTATTACTTCTAACGTATCATCCATTATTATTGGAATGTGTTCTTCTAATGCTTTTTCTTTTATTTTTTTTAGTTCTTCTTTATCCATTCTTGTTTCCTTTCTGGTTATACTTTTCTATTAAAAATAAGATTAGCATATTTCTATGTAATCTTATTTTCATATTTACTTCTCTGTTTTTTCTCTATTTCTATAAATTATTGGATTTGGCATTTTATCTTCTTGCTTCTCTTTCTCTTGTTTTTGTATCTAATATTTTCTTTCTTAATCTAATATTTAATGGTGTTACTTCAACAAGTTCGTCTTCTGCTATAAATTCGATTGCTTTTTCTAATGACATTTGTAGTGGTGGTACTAAACGTAGTGCATCGTCTGAACCTGAAGCTCTTGTGTTTGTTAAATGTTTTTCTTTACATACGTTTATTGCTATATCTTCGTTTCTAGAGTTTATTCCTACTATCATTCCTTCATATACGTCTACACCTGCTCCTATTAGTAGTTCTCCTCTTTCTTGTGCATTATATAAACCATATGTTACAGATGTTCCTTGTTCCCAAGCAACTAGTACGCCTCTTGTTCTTGCTTGAATTTCTCCTTTATATGGTTCATAGCTATCAAATATAGAGTTCATTGTTCCTTCACCTTTTGTGTCTGTTAAGAATTCTGTTCTATATCCTATTAGACCACGTGCAGGTATTTTGAATTCTACTTTTGTATGTCCGGCTTCTGCGGGTTCCATATTTGTCATTTCACCTTTACGTCTTCCTAATTTTTCAATAACTGTTCCTATGCAGTCATCTGGTACGTTTACTACTAAGCTTTCCATTGGTTCACATTTTACACCATCTATTTCTTTGAATATAACTTTTGGTCGAGATACTAAAAGTTCGAATCCTTCTCTTCTCATTGTTTCTATTAATACTGATAAGTGAAGTTCTCCACGTCCACATACTTCGAAACTGTCTGCTGATTCTGTTTCTTTTACTCTTAGTGATACGTTTCTTTCTAGTTCTTTGAATAATCTATCTCTTATATGTCTTGATGTAATAAATTGTCCTTCTTTTCCTGCAAATGGCCCATTGTTTACACTAAATGTCATTGATACTGTTGGTTCATCTATATCTACAAATGGTATTTTTTCTGGATTGTTTAGATCACATATTGTGTCTCCTATGTTTATATCTGCTATACCTGATAATGATACTATATCTCCTGCTGAAGCTTCTTCTACTTCTACTTTCTTTAATCCTTGATATGTAAATAGTTTTGCTACTTTTCCTTGTGTGTTTTTGTCTGCTTTACAAATTGCTATTGGCATACCTGATTTTATTGTTCCACGCTCTATTCTTCCTACTGCTATTCTTCCTAAATAGTCATCATAGTCTATGTTTGAAACTAACATTTGAGCTGGTCCTTCTACTTCACAGTCTGGAGCATCTATATATTTTAATATTGTATCAAATATACAATTTACATTATCAGATTCTTCGTCTAAACTCATTTTTGCAATTCCGTTTTTTGCTGATGCATATATTACTGGGAAGTCTAATTGATCGTCATTTGCATTTAATTCTATAAATAATTCTAGTACTTGGTCTACTACTTTTGCTGGGTTTGAACCTGGTCTGTCTATTTTATTTATTATTACTATTGGTTTTAAATTTAATGCTAGAGATTTCTTTAAAACTTCTCTTGTTTGAGGCATTGGTCCTTCAAAAGCATCTACTAAAAGTAAAACACCATCAACTGTTTTTAAGACACGTTCTACTTCTCCACCAAAGTCAGCATGCCCTGGTGTGTCTACTATGTTTATTTTAGTTCCATTATACATTACTGATGTGTTTTTAGATAAAATTGTAATTCCTCTTTCTTTTTCTAGGTCATTTGAGTCCATTACTCTTTCTGCTACTTGTTCATTTTCTCTAAATACATGGCTTTGTTTTAAAAGACAGTCTACTAGTGTAGTTTTTCCATGGTCTACGTGTGCTATTATTGCAACATTTCTTATTTTTTCGTTTTTCATTTTTTTATTACCCCTCTTTATATATTTTTTTTTATAAAACGGGCGATTTATAACCGCCCCAATTTTTTTATTTATTTTGTGAACTCATTATATTCATTAGAAGTTCCTTCAAGTTCTTTTATAGAAAGCTCTATTCTTTGATTTTCTTTGTCTATTTCTATTATTTTTGCATTTACATATTCATCTACTTTTAGTACTTCTTCTGGTTTTGAAATTTTTCTTTCTGCTATTTGTGAAATATGCACTAATCCTTCTATTCCTGGTTCTATTTCTACAAACGCTCCAAATGGCATTATTTTTACTACTTTTACTTTTACAATATCGTTTATATTATATTTTGTACCTACTGCATTCCAAGGATTTGGTCCTTTATCTCCATAAGCTAATTTTAATCTTTTATTTTCTTTATCTACTTCTTTTATACTTACTTCTATTTTTTGACCTTCTTTTAAGATATCACTTACTACTGCATTTCTATCCCAAGATAGTTCTGATACATGAAGTAATCCTTGTACTGCTCCTAAGTCTATAAATGCTCCATATGAACTTATACTTGCAACAGTTCCTTCGTATTTTTTTCCTACTTCTATTTCGTTCCAGAATTTTTCTTGTTTTGCTTTCTTTTCTTCGTCTAATACATTTCTTATTGAACCTATTATTTTATTTGTTTTTTCATCGTATTCTGTTATTCTAAATCTTACTACTTGTCCATTTAGTTTAGATACATCTTCGCCTCGTGGAACTCCTGATAAAGATAATGGTATAAATACTCTTTTTCCTAATAATTCTACTACTATGCCTTTATCATTTATTTCTTTTACTTTTTCTTCAAATATTTCGTTTTTATTTATTTTATCTTCTAATTCTTTTTTTCCTTCTCTTTGCTTTGCTCTTTTATAAGAAAGAAGCACATTTCCAAGACCATCATTTTGTTTTAATACGTCTGCTGTAATTTCATCTCCTACTTTAAATTCATCTCTTGGATTTGCATTTTCGTCTGAAGAATATTCTGACTTAGGTATTATTCCATCTGCTTTATATCCTATGTCTACAAATATTTCTCCTTTTGATGTTATTGAAATTATTTTTCCTTTAACTGTTCTATCTAGTTTATTTTCTTTTAAAGATTCTTCATATAGCTCTTCGAAAGATTTTTCGTTATTTTCGTTCATATTTTTCACCTTACTATTTTTTTATTTTATCGCATTTATTTACGATATTTTTACTATCCTATTATAATTGAAATAAGGCTATTTGTCAACATAATTTATATTATATTTTGGAAAAAATGAAGAAAGGCTAAGCCCTTCTTCTACAACACCATGTTGTTCTTTCTCCATTTTGATTTCTTATATTTACCGTTGCTGTATCGTTATTACAGTTGCAACAATTACAGCTATTATTGTCCATAATGTTTGCTACTCTTACTGCAATTTCTTGTATTTGTGTGTCTGATAATCTAACAGTGGTATTATTGTTTGTATTATCATTATCGCAATAATGATTTTTTCTGCATGGGCAGTTGCATCTATTAAGGAATAGCTCTGCTAAATATGCAGCTATAAATGCTAGTATTGTATACGCTATTGCAAATACTAAAAATGTTGCGTCAAAGGCTACAAATGTTACTATTAAGTATATTGCAAAAAATGTTAATGCTGTAAGTATTGGACATCTTAGTATTTTTTCTAATACAATTGCAAGTATTATTGTGGCAATTGGAAGTGCAAAAAATAATAATATTATATTCATTTTAAATTTCATTCCTTTCTTTATTTGCAAAAAGGTACATATAAATTGAAAAAATTATAATTATTTCAATCTAATTTTTCCTCATACATATTTAATTTCTACTATATAATATGATTTTCTTTTTTGGTTGGTTACAATTTGATTCTTTTAAAATAAACAAGCACATTAATTTGTGCTTGTTTATTTTAATTTTCGTATTCTACTTTTACTAAGTATAATCCATATGGTGGGAGCGTTTTTCCTGCTTTTGTTCTATCTTTTGACTTTATTATTTCTGGTATATCTTCAGGTTTTATTTTTCCAAGTCCTACATCTACAAGAGTTCCTGATATTATTCTTACCATGTTATATAAAAAGCCATTTCCTGTAAGTTCTATTAATATCCTTTCTCCTTCTTTTTTTATTTCTGTTTTGTATATGGTTCTTACACTACTTTTGCTACTTGTTCCACTTGCTTTAAAACCTTTAAAGTCGTGTTCTCCTTCAAAATATTTTATTGCTTTTTTCATAGCTTCTACGTCTAGTTTTTGTGGCACATAATATTCCAAATTTCTATATATTGCTGAACCTTGCTCACTATTATTTATTACATATCTATATGTTTTTTGTTTGCAGTTATATCTGCTATGGAATCTTTCTTCTACTTCTTCTGACTTTTGTATTCTTATAGATTTTTTTACTTTTGTATTTATTGCTATTGCAAATTTTTCCGCTTCTATCGTAGAATTTGTTTTAAAATTAGCAATTTGTGCAAATGCATGTACTCCTGCATCTGTTCTTCCTGATGCGGTTAAATCTACTTCTTCTCCTGTTATTTCTTTTATTGCTCTTTCTATTTCTCCTTGAATATTTAATTTATTTGGCTGCTTTTGCCAGCCATTGAAGTCTTTTCCATCATATTCTATTGTTAATTTTATATTTCTCATTTACTTCTCCTAATAACTTGAGCCAGAAATACATTTCTGACTCTTTTATTTTGCTTTTATTTAATTATTTTTTTCTTAACTGTTTTCTTTCTCTTGTTCTTTTTTTGTTTTTTTGTTCTTTTTTATTTTTAATTTTAAATTTTTAAATCTATCTTTTTTTATTTTGTCTTCATCAACTAATCTATTAGTTACTATATTTTTTATTAATACTTTTTTTAGTACTTCATCATTAACATCTGCTATTAAAGTTCCATCTTTTGCAATTGAAATTTTTCCTGTTTCTTCTGATACTACAACTGCTATACTATCTGTTTCTTTTGATATTCCTATTGCTGCTCTATGTCTTGTTCCTAACTCTTTTGCTATTTGTTTGTCATTTGCAAGAGGAAGTATGCATGCTGCTGCTTTTATTTTATTATTGCTTATAATAACTGCTCCGTCATGAAGTGGAGTATTTGGCACAAATATATTTACTAGTAATTGTGGTGAAATTTCGCTATTTATTTCTACACCTGTTTCTGCTATATCTCCGATTTTTATATCTCTTTCTATAACAATTAATGCTCCTGTTTTTGTTTTTGCAAGTTCTGTTGCTGCAATTACTATTTTATAAATATCTTCTTTTGTTTTTGTTATTATATCTTTATCCATTCCAAAGAATTTTGTAAATTTATTTGTTCCTAGTTGTTCTAAACCTCTTCTTAATTCTGGTTGGAATATTACTATCATTGCTATTACACCATATGTCATAAGTGACGTTAATAGGTAATGAACTATTTCTAAATGAAGCCATCCACTTACTACTGTTATTATTATTAAAAATGCAATTCCTTTTATTAATTGCCATACTCTTGAATTTTTGCTCACTCTTACTAATTTATATATTAGGTATACAACTATTGATATATCTAATACTAATGATATTATTCTAAATGGATTATTGTTTAATTCTTGTATATAATTTACTATATTAATTTCCCAAAAATCATTTATTGTTGTAAAGAAATTATCTTTCATAAATTTTCCTTCCTTTATTACATATTAAATAGATAGTATATTAATGTTCCTGCTATGCTTAGCACCATAAGTGTTGCAAGTATTATTGCCATTATTCTTGTTACTATTTTCATTACATCTGGTTTGTTTTTGTTTGCCATTTTTCTCCTCCTTTGTAATTAAAATTTCTACTTTTTTTATAATACCATATTTTTCTTCAATATTCAATTAATTTAGACACATATTTAATATTTCTTTTAACCTTTCATCTTGCTTTGTTAAATATAGGTATCCTATTAAAGCTTCTAATGCTGTTGCATATTTATAGTCCATAAGTTCAGCATTTTTAGGAATATGATGTGCTTGTGCATTTCTTCCTCTTCTTACTATATCTTTTTCTTCTTCTGTTAGTGAAGATTCTATTTTCAATAGTTTTTCTGCTTGTGCCTTTGCCTTTACGTATTTTATACATTCTATATGTAGTCTGTGTGGATCTAAGTTTGTTGTATTTACTAAATTCATTCTTATAAATATTTCGTATATACTATCTCCTATATATGCCCACACCAATGGTTTCATTAGTTTCACTTCTTCTAGACTTTTGTTTCTATCTATTATTTCATTTAATTCTTTCATTTAATGTTTAATTTTCCTCTTTTCTTTTTTTAATTCTTTTATTATCTTTGTTTTTCTAATGTTATTCTTCCGAGCTTACCGCTTCTAAAATCATCTAAAATAATATTAGCTACTTTTGCTTCATCTACTTGTCCACCTGAAACTATTGCTCCTCTTTTTCTTCCTATTTTATACATTATTTCTAATATGTTTTCGTTTTCCATTCTGTCATCATTTGATAATTCTTGTTCTATTTCTTCTTTAGTTATTTTATATCTTTCTATTATTTTTTCTTGTTCATTTTCTATCAAATATTTTACTAAGTTGTATGCTACTTCTACTTTGTCTAGTATGTCGTCTTTTATTGTTCCTGTATATGCTAATTTTAATGCTACTTGTTCATTTTCAAATTTTGGCCATAATACTCCTGGCGTATCTAGTAATTCTATATTTTCGTTTACTCTAACCCACTGTTTTTGTTTTGTGACACCTGGCTTGTTTCCTACTGTTGCTGATGTTTTTTTAGTAATTCTATTTATAAATGATGATTTTCCTACGTTTGGAATTCCAAGTACCAATACTCTTATTGATTTTCCTCTTCTTCCTTTTTCTGAATATTGTTTTCTTTCTTCTTCATACGTATTTTCTATTTTTCTTATTACTTCTTCTGTTCCTTTTCCTGAATTAGAGTCTACTAATACTGCAACTATACCCTTTTCTTTAAAATAGTTTACCCATTTTTTATTTTGTGCTTCGTCTGCTAAGTCACTTTTGTTTAGTGCTATTACTTTTTTCTTGTCTTTTATGTATTTTTCTATATCTGGGTTTACGCTTGAAAGAGGTATTCTTGCATCTAGTACTTCTATTACTACGTCTATTAATTTTAAATCTTCTATTATTTGTTTTTTTGTTTTGGCCATATGACCTGGGTACCAGTTGATTCCGACTGATGGAAAACTTTTTGGACTATCATCTTTTTTCTTTTCTGCTCTAATTTTTCTTTTTTGATACATATC
>CAKPGD010000046.1 GCA_934154515.1 uncultured Clostridia bacterium | reverse complement strand
AATATACAGTATAATACTAGCAGTAATAGTTCTATATAATCACAGAAGTAATATAAAAAGAATATTAACAGGAACAGAAAATAAATTAGACTTTAAAAAGTTAAGCAAATAGTAAATAAAAGCATAAGTAAGTATATATGTATATATAAATACAAAGGACATAAATATAAAAAATAAAAGAAAAAACGGTGTAATCTATGCCATTACACCGTTTATATGTTCTAAAATTATAAAAAATTATAACTTTATACCGTTTATGTTTTTTAATATAAGATTTAATTTATGCCTTAAAAGAAAAGGAGATAACAAAAATGAAAAATATAGCGATAATAGGAAGTGGAAGCTGGGGAGTAGCATTAGGAATTCATCTAGCAAAATTAGGAAATGAAGTAAAAATATGGTCATTTATGGAAGAAGAAAGAGACTTAATAAATAACGAAAGAAAATGCAGATTCTTACCAGAAGTAACACTACCAGAAGGAATAGTGTGTTATACATCTTACGAAGAAGTAATAAAACACAGTGATATAATTCTTCATGTAACACCATCAAAATTTACAAGAAATACAGTAAAAGAATATAAAAAATATGTGACAAATCAACCAATAGTAATATGTTCAAAAGGATTTGAAAAAGAAACTTTATCTACATTAGACACTGTAATAAAAGAAGAATTGCCAGAAAATGAAGTAGTAATACTTTCAGGCCCAAGCCATGCAGAAGAAGTTTCAATAGGAATTCCAACAGCAATGGTAATAGCCTCAGAAGATGAAAAATTAGCAGATGAAATAAGAGATATATTTATGAACGAAAACTTAAGAGTATATACTTCAAAAGATGTAAAAGGAGTAGAACTTGGAGGAGCATTAAAAAATATAATAGCATTTTGTGCAGGAATAGCAGCAGGATTAGGACTTGGAGACAATACATTTGCAGCATTAATAACAAGAGGGCTTCATGAAATAGCAATACTAGGTGAAAAACTTGGAGGAAAGCAAGAAACATTTTATGGACTTACAGGACTTGGAGACTTAATAGTAACTTGTCTTAGTGAACACAGTAGAAATAGAAGAGCAGGAAAACTACTAGGCCAAGGAATGCAAATAGATGAAATTAGAAAAGAAATAGGAATGGTAATAGAAGGCGTAGATAACATAGAAGTAGCATACAAACTTTCTAAAATATACGACGTAGAAATGCCAATCGTAAAAGCAGTATATGAAGTGCTTTACGGAAATTTAGATGCAAAAACAGCAGTAACTATGTTAATGACAAGAGACAAAAAATCAGAATAGAAGCTTATGATATATAAATAAAATAATATAAAATAAAATGATACAAGATAATATAAAATATAATAAAGTAAAATACTATTATAATATAATAGAAGAGGAAAATAAAAATGAAATTAGTTATTCAAAGAGTAAAAAATGCAAGTGTAACAGTAGAAAATAATGTAGTAGGAAAAATAGGACTGGGTTTTCTAGTCCTTTTAGGTATTGGCCCAGAAGACACTACCCAAACAGCAGATTATCTAGTTCAGAAATTAATTAAGTTAAGAATATTTGAAGACGAAAACAATAAAATGAACTTATCAATAAAAGATATTAAAGGAGAACTTTTAATAGTATCTCAATTTACTTTATATGCAGACTGCTCAGGAGGAAACAGACCAAGTTTTGTAAACGCAGCAAAACCAGATAAAGCTAATGAACTTTATGAATATTTTATATCACAATGTAAAAAAGAAAATCCAGTAGTAGAACACGGAATATTTGGAGCAGATATGCAAGTAAATCTTTTAAATGATGGACCTGTAACAATAATATTAGAAAAATAAATATAAAAGACTATGGAAAGCATAAAAATAATAAATAATGCAAGTACATAGTCTTTTTAATATGGAAATCTTTCATATAAATACCTAATAATCTCATCAGCATTATTAGAAGTAATATTAATCAAAATATTCTCGTCAAAAGAAGCCCACATATTTATTTTAAAATCATCTTTATTTTCAATAAAAATACCAATCATTTCAGTCATTTCAACAGGATTTTCAAAATCTATTTCTATTTCTAAAGTATTATTTGTAACATTTTTTAGTAAATCTTCAGTAGATAAATAAAATTTATTCAAAAATCTATTAATTTCACCAGTTGTATTACTATATAATCTAATAAAAGTTTGCATCTAAAAAATTCTCCTTTAATTATAGTATTTTAAATAATTTTATAAATATACAAGGAATATTATTGAAAAATTTGATTCATAATAATATAAAATAAAAAAGAGGTGTATATATGAACAATAAGAAATATTTAATTTTATTTATTGGTACAATACTATTTTTAGCTATAATATCAATATGTATAGCAGTATTTAGCAATTCAAAAAAGGATAACACAACAAAAAAAATAGAAGAAGAAATATCATATTTAGAAATGAAGCTTATAGGAATGCTAAATGCACTTAATAATATTCCAATGTCAAGCTCAGTAATGCTAGAACAAAGTAGTGTAAAGAGTAATCAAAATAATGAACAAGGTGGGAATACACAAGATTCTTTAGGAGGTTCATCAGAGAAAAGTTCATCAGACAACAAGTCATCAGATAGTTCAACAGGAAAATCAAATAATCAAAACAAAGAAAGCGAAAGTTATAATAAATATAGCATAGAAAATGAAAATATATTGATAGAAACAAATGACAAAATAGACTGGAATTATATGAAAAATACAGCGGAAAAATTATATACTTCATGGACAAGTATTATGATAGATCTTCACAGTATAAATATAAAAAATGAGGATGTTTTAGACTTTTCTGACAATTTAAATACATTAATATTAAATATAGAAAACGAAAATAAACTATTAACATTAAATAATTTAGCAGTATTATATGCTTATATTCCTGTATATATGAGTCAATATTCAGAAAACAAAGATAGAATCAATATAGCATATGTAAAATCTTATATTATAAATAGTTATATATTAACAGAAGAGGATAAATGGGACGAAATGCAAACACAAATAGATAATGCTCAACAATATTTTGGAACAGTTATGAATTCAATAAATAAAGATAAAATGCAAAATAGTGTAAATAAGACATATATTTTGCTAAATGAGATGAAGAATGTTATATCTTTGAAAGATAAAAAATTGTATTTTATAAAATATAAAAATTTAATGGAAAATATAATGACTATATAAATTCCAAAGTATATAAATTGACTTTTATAAAAAAATATATTACAATATACATTGTAAGTAAATTGAATAGTCGCGTATAGCAAGGTCGAAAGACAGCGTACGAGGAAAGTCCGGGCTCCATAGAGCAAAGATGCAAGATAACGTCTTGTGAGGGTGACCTTAAGGAAAGTGCAACAGAAAATAACCGCTACTACAAGTAGTAAGGATGAAAAGGCGAGGTAAGAGCTCACCGCTTCTATGGTAACATAGAAGGCAGTGTAAACCCCATCTGGAGCAACACCGGGACAAGAAGGATAAGACTGCTCGTCATCTTCTTAATCTGGTGGCTTTGAGCTACATAGTGATATGTAGAGTAGACAAATGACTATTCACGACAGAACCCGGCTTACAGATTTACTTATAATATATATGAAAAACACTCAGTTTTAATCCGAGTGTTTTTTTGTATAAAAACATAGACAAAATTATGTAAATGTGATATTATATTTATATTATAATTATAGAAAAGGAGAAGAAAATGGATAATTCTATTACACTTAAAAGAAATCTTATCCGGTTAATGAATGAAAATGGAGTAAATCAAGCTGAATTGGCAAAAAAAGACGAAACTGGCGGAGGCATCAATAAGTAGGTATGTTAATGGGTCAAGGTTTCCAAGTTCAAAATCTATATTAAAATTGTCTAAAGCACTAAATTGCAGTGTGGACGATTTAATAAATGAAAATGCAGATTTTGAATTTGCAAGAATTGTTAAAAAAGCATTTTCTTCCTTGACTGAATCCGAAAGAAATTTTTTGATTTCAGAATTAAAAAAACGGAATTAAGATTTTGCATGTAGGGTATTAAAAAGGAAAGAATAATAGCGGAGTAGATTTACTTCGCTATTATTTTGACTCTAATTTTATGAAAATTTTCAAATCATCTGGCAAATCAGAATTATACGTGACAACTTGATTTGCAATAGGATGTATAAAACTAATAGCACATGAGTGCAAAGCTTGTCTTTTTATAAAATCAGTATTTCCACCATATAAATCATCACCTAAAAGAGTATGACCTATATGTGACATATGAACTCTAATTTGATGAGTTCTACCAGTTTCTAGAGTACATTTAACAATAGAAATAGGAAATTCTTTAATATCTTTTTCTTCTAAGACTTCATAATGAGTAATAGACTCTTGTCCATCACTTGAAACACATCTTTCAATAATACTGTTTTCCTTTCTAGTAATAGGTGCATTTATAGTTCCGCTTCTGGCAAGAAAAATGTCCTTCAACAATTGCAATGTATTCCTTCTTAAATTTACCGTCTTTCATTTGCTTAATTAAAGATTCTTGTATATACTCATTTTTAGCAAAAATAACTAAGCCAGAAGTGTCTTTATCTATTCTGTTTACAGGTCGAATTTTCTTCTTTAAATTAATTTCGTCAAAATAATATCGAATACCATTAGATAGGCTATCTTCATAATGAAGCATAGAAGGGTGAACAGGAATTCCATAAGGTTTATTTATAACCAAGTAAGCATCATCTTCATAAATAATATCTAAAGGCATTTTAACTGGAATAATATTAGTATTATCTTCTTCGTACGAAAAAGAAACTGAAACATTATCATTTTCAGTTATAGTATGAGATACATTTATAACATTTCCATTAAGAAAAATACAATTTTCTCTTTTTAAAGTTATAAGTAATCTATGTGAAATATTAAATTTGGTAAGTAAAATATCTTTTACAGTTTTATTAGTATCGCTGCTATTAGCAATATATTCTAATTTCATAATTCACTCCTGTAATATTTACTACAAACTCAATGCAAATATAAAATAATCTGCCAACTTAATAAATAATTTTGTTGTCATTCTTATATTTTTCAAAAGTAGAAATACATTCATCTCTATCAATTTGTTTTAAAGTAATTAAATCAGATTTATTTCCTTTAAGGTATTCATATATTAAATCATCACGAAAACCAATTTTAGCGGCATCCTCACGCGTACAAGCATAATATATTTCTTTAATATTTGCCCATATAATTGCAGATAAACACATAGGGCAAGGTTCACAAGAAGTATATAAAGTATAATCAGTTAAATCATAGGTATTTAATTTAGCACAAGCATTTCTAATAGCGTTTATTTCGGCATGAGCAGTAGGGTCATTGTGGGATAAAACGGTATTATGCCCAACAGCTATAATATTGCCTTCTTTATCTGTAATAATCGCACCAAAAGGTCCTCCATCATTTATAGATATTCCTAAATCTGCTTCATCTTTAGCAATTTTCATAAATTTATTCATAATCAAACCTTCCTTTCTGTAAAATACCAATTGATTTTAGCATAAAACTAGAAAAAAAGCTACTTTTAATTTACATTTGACAAAAATTATTATATAATAAATAACATAAA
Organism: uncultured Clostridia bacterium; assembly: GCA_934154515.1. Classification (GTDB taxonomy): domain Bacteria; phylum Bacillota; class Clostridia; order TANB77; family CAG-508; genus UMGS1663. Next base: position 3,275 of record CAKPGD010000046.1, on the reverse strand, counting down.
CGTAGCAACTTTAAAATAATAATTATTGTTTAAGGAGGAACATGAATATGGAAAAAGTGAATACCGAAAAGCGGAAGTATAATATTTTAGTAGCTCTATTAATTGTAATGGATGTAGAACTTTTTAGTCTAATTCACTATGCCTTAAAAGACATACCTATGGTAGTTTCACTACTATGTGTTTTTGTGGGAGTTATAGGAACATGTATAAAAACTCCTAAAGCAGAGGTGGGTAAAAACTTAATTTGCAACATATTAGTAATAATAGGTGCAACTGCAGCTCTACTGAAAGAAATAAATCTTAACGTAGTTATATTGTTAACAGTATTGATAATACTTGATTTTGTTATTGTAAATCTAATATTTAAAAAAGCAATAGCAAAAATATTGTGCAATAAAACATCTGTGATATGTTACGTAATAGTGATAGTTACTGGATGGTTTATAAATTATTACTGTACCCCAAACAAAATTACAGGAACATTATCTATAATATCAGTCTTTATACTTATAACCGACTGTTTTATTAAATTTAAGTGTACAGAGGAAGAAATTTTTGCACAATGTGTAAAAGAAGAGCTGACAGATGGCTGTTTTCAAATTTCGGAAATCAAAATGTGTGAAATTATTCAAATACTCTTTCCAGAATGTATAGCGGTAACAACATTTGCAATACTTGGAGGCATTGCAGCAATGATGTTCTTTTAAAAAATTATGTTCTTTTAAAAGAAAAAACACAACAAAAGCTCATTTTTTAATGGGCTTTTTGTTGTATAAAAATAAAAGATATGATATAAATTAATAAAAAGGAGATTAAGTGTATATGATAGAAGAATTTAAATTTAAATCAAGTACAGGAAAAGACGTATATGCAAAAAAATGGTATGACAATACCATAGAAAATTATAAAGGAATAGTTCAATTAGTTCATGGAATGGAAGAATATATTGGTAGATATGATGATTTTGCAAATTACTTAGCTTCAAACGGATATATTGTAGTAGGTCATGATCATTTAGGACATGGAAAAAGTGTAGAACAAGATACTGACCTTGGAAATTTTGGCTGTACAGATGCATGGTTTAAACTTGCAAAAGATATTCATATTCTGCAAAATAAAACAGCAAATGAAAATCCAAATCTTCCATATATAGTAATGGGGCATAGTATGGGGTCTTTACTTACAAGAACATACCTAACGATGTATAATGATAATTTAGCAGGAGCAATAATAACAGGTACAAGTGGTCAAAAATATGGACTACATTTAGGAATATTGCTTGCTTCTATAATTAAATTGTTTAAAGGCGAAAATTATAAAAGTAAATTGTTAGAAAGATTAGTTACTGGTTCATTTAACAACAACTTTAAGCCTACAAGAACAGAAGCAGACTGGACTACAAGTGATAAAGATAAAATAGATGAATATATGAAAGTAGCAAATCCTAATAGAAAATTTACAGTAGATAGTTATATAGCTTTATTTAAAGGAAGTATTTACTTAAATAATAAAAATAAAATAAAAAATACTCCTAATATACCAATATTAATTTTTTCAGGGGCAAAAGATCCTGTTGGTGCAAATGGAAAAGGTGTAAAAAGAGTATATAATATGCTAAAAGAAGCAGGAGTTAAAGATATTACATTTAAGTTATTTGAAAATGGAAGACATGAAATGTTAAATGAAGTAAATAGAAATGAAGTATATGAGTTTGTTCTAAAATGGATAGAAAAAATAGTAAAGAAGTAAGAATGGTGGTATGTGTAAATGAATAGAAAGAAAATAAAAATAATAGTAAGTGTTTTAATTTTAGTAATAGTAGTAATATTAGGAGTATTATATATTATAGATACAAACAAAATGAAGAATGATGAGCCAGTACTTTTCAGTACGTGGGGCAAAAAGTACACACCCTCTATAAAAAGTATAAAAACAGATATGAACGTAGTACTATCATTGGAAGACAGAATATCAGAAAATACTGTGTGGTGTGGAACTTTTAATTTAATATGGAACGATTTAAAAAATGATTTAGTAAAACAAGACATAGTATTTAATCAACAAACAGAAATAATAAATAACTTAAACAAAGGAACGTTTACAACTGCAGATTTATCAGATGATAGTTACTATAAAATTTATGGGATGCCAAGTTTACAATTAAAAGAGCAAATAGAGGAAGGCATTAAAGAAAAATTTAATGAAACAAGTGATATACTAGATGATTTTAATTGGGATAGCAAAGATTTAAAAGATTATTTCTTATATGTCATGTTAAAGAAAGAATTTGAATTCCCACAAATATTCACAGAATTAAAAAATGGAAAATTTGGAGAATATGAAAATGTTAAATATTTTGGAATAGATGACAGTACAAAAGATAATGTAAGAAATCAAGTAGAAGTTTTATATTATAATTCAAAAGAGGATTTTGCAGTAAAATTAATAACAAAAACAGATGACGAAGTAATTTTAGTAAAAGGATGCAATAAAAATACATTCAAAGAAGTATATAATGAAGTAAATGAAAAGACGAACACAACTTATTCAGAATTTTCCAAAATAGATAAACTAAAAATTCCAAATATAACATTTAACTTGAAAAAAGAGATAACTGAAGTAGAAAACAAAAGATTTGCATTTGCTAATGGTGATGAGTACAAAATAGAAAAGGCTTTGCAAACAATTCAATTCCAACTAAATAAAAAAGGCGGAAAAATAAAAAGTGAATCAGGAATGATGGTTAATAAAACAGCAACAATAATGCCAGAAAAGTCAAGAGAATTTTTCTTCGATGATACATTTACAATTTTCTTAAAAGAAAAAAATAAACAATTACCATATTTTGCAGCCAAAATTTCAGATATCTCTGATGTACAAGAAATAGAAAAGTAAGAAGCAATATGTAATTTTTTATAATAATATTTAAAAAATAACAAAAAATGAAGCGGAACTATTTGGGTCAGGCCGATTTAGTTCCGGTATTAAAAAGAGGAAAAAGAAAAAATGGGAAATATAGTTTTATTAGATGATTTAACAATTAACAAAATAGCTGCAGGTGAGGTTATAGAAAGACCTGCAAACGTAGTAAAAGAACTTGTAGAGAATTCACTAGATGCAGGAGCAACACACATAATAATAGAGATAAAAAATGGTGGTAAAACTTTAATAAAAGTAACCGACAATGGGAAAGGCATATCTAAAGATGATATGCCTATTTCCATTGAAAGGCATGCAACTAGCAAAATAAGAAAAGTAGAAGATTTAGAAAACAC
>CAKPGD010000045.1 GCA_934154515.1 uncultured Clostridia bacterium | reverse complement strand
AATAAGGCATTTACTATTGTAGATTTTCCCACTCCAGAATTTCCTGAAAAAGCACTTATTTTTCCTTTTAGTTCTTTTCTTAAATCATCTATTCCTATTTTATTTGTAGCATTAGTTATTATTACTTTATATCCTACTTTTTCATAAATGTTTTTTATTTCTTCATATATATATGATAAATCTATTTTATTTAAAACTATAATAGGCTTTATTTTCATACTTTCTGCATAAGCAAGTTGTTTGTCTAGCATTAATAAATCTGGTTTTGGATTTTTTGTTGAAACTACAAATATTATTTGTGATATGTTTGAAATTTTAGGTCTTTTTATAAAAGTATCTCTTTCATCAATTTTCGTTATTACAGCTTTATTTTCTTGAGTTTCTTCTATTTCAACCTTATCCCCTACTACTGGTGTTAACTCATCTTCTTTTTTAAATTTTCCTCTTGCTACTGCTTCATATTCTTTTTGTTCTGTTTTAATAATATATGTATTTGATATGTTTCCTATTATTATTCCTTGCATATTTCCTCTTTTCTTATATTTTTTAAGTGACAACCTTTTTTATTCGATTGTCACTTATTTTATATTCATACTATTATCAGCTTTTAATACTCTTATTGCTTATTTATTCAAATCTTTTTATTCTTTCTTCTTCATTTTTTGACAATTCTTCAAACCATTTTGATAGTCCTACATCATCATTATTTCTTATATATTCAAAGTATTTAACTCTATCTTCTTTATTAATAACTACAGGTGCAATATTATTTTTTATTAATTCATAATTTAATAGTATTCTACCTGTTCTGCCATTACCATCTTCAAATGGATGTATTTTTTCGAATTCTATATGATATTTTGCTATTTTTTTGAATACATCTTGTTCATCATTATTATAATTATATATAAAATAATTCATTAAATTAGGTACTTGTTCTGGCTTTGGAGGTATATGTTCACTTCCTCTAATAAACACTTGTACTTTTCTATAACCTTCTGTGTCCTTTATATCTTTATTAATAGTTTCATTTATTTTTTTTATAAAATGTTCATTAAATTCTTCTTTGTTTTTTATATTATTAAACACTAATTCTAATGCTTTTTTATGATTTATAGCTTCATATATTTCTCTTGGCTCTTTCCCTTGTATTTTAAAACTATTATCATTATATAGTATTGCATAAGTTTCAGCATATGTTAATGTGTTTCCTTCTATTGCATTAGAATGATAAGTACTTCTTGTAATTATATCTTTTAAATATTCTTCATTATTTAATATAAACTCTAAAATATTCACTTATATTTTTTCTCCTTTTAAAGCAATTTATTCGATAGTTAATGTAGTTTTATCATTTAAGTTAAGTTGATATTCTCTTCCTCCTAAAACTCCATCTAAATAAACTTTAATTGTAACTGTTCCTTTTCCTGAAATTTTAACTGCAACTGCTTCACTTGCTTCACTTACATTTTGATCATATGCTGTTTCAGTTGTTCCTTGAGATACTACTGTAACTTTTAGTCTTATTTTATTTGGTTCTTTTTCTTTTCCATCTTTATCTTTTTCTGGTTTGTAATTTGTTATTGATTTTACATTTACAGTAACAGTTCCAGATTTTACTTCTTCTATTTTATTTACTGTTATTGTAATTGAACTTCCTTCGTCAACTGTTTTTCCAACTTCTATACTTTGTTTTAATACTATTCCAGGGTTTTTAGAAGTATCTTCTTCATATACAACTTCAACTTTAAATTTAGCGTCTGTTAATTCTTTTTTAGCTACATCTTCAGCTTTACCTATTACATATGGTACAGCTACTTGCTCTTTTGCTTTGCTTATTGTAAGTTTTATTGTTGTTCCTGCTGTAATTTCTGTATTTTTTTCAACACTTTGTTTTAGAACTATTCCAGGTTCAACCTTTGTATTTTCTTGTTCTTCAGTTTCTATAACTAAATTTGCATCTAAAGCATCTAAAATTTCTTTTGCTTTTTCTAAAGTTTCTCCTTCTACTTTAGGCATAATTACTGTTTTTGTACCTTTACTTATTACTATTTCAAATTTAGAATTTTCTTTTACTGTATAATTTTTTCTATATCCTGGATTTTGTGATATTACTTTTCCTTCTTCTACTTCACTGCTATATTCTTCTCCTGTTATTTCATAAGTGAATTTTGTATCTTTAAATAAATCTTTTATTTCTTGCTCTGTTTTTCCTACAAGTTCAGGCATTTCTACATCTTTAACAGTTCCTACATCCATTATAGCTTTTGTTCCAAATACCACTACTACAAAAAGTATTATACATGCAAGTATTAAGCTTAGTATTTTCATTTTTGGATGTTTCTTAAAATATGCTGATAATCCTTTTTTTTCTTCTTTTTTTCTTGTTGTAGCCTCTTCTGGTATATCTATAACTTGTGTACGTTCTAAATTTATATTTTCTTCTTCTACAAAATTTCCTTCTGGATTTTTTAATGCCATTGTTAAATCTTTTATCATTTCAGAAGCTGTTTGATATCTTAAACTTGGTTCTTTTTGCATAGCTTTCATTATGATTTGATTTACTGCAAATGGTATTGCAGGATTTAATTTTATTGGCTCTATTGGCTTTTCTTGCATATGTTTTAAAGCAACTGAAACTGGAGTATCTGCATCAAAAGGAACTCTACCTGTAAGCATTTCATACATAACTACACCTAAAGAATATAAGTCAGACTTAGCATCTGTAAATCCTCCTTTTGCATGCTCAGGTGAAAAATAATGTACTGAACCTATTGTTGTTCCAAATGCTGTTATTGTAGAATTTGATACTGCCTTTGCTATACCAAAGTCTGTAACTTTTGCTACTCCATCTTCTGTAATTATAATATTATGTGGTTTTATATCTCTATGCACAATATTATTTTTATGAGCTGCTTCTAATGCTGAAGCTATTTGTATTGCTATATTTACAGACCATTTCCAAGGAAGTGCTCCATCTTCATTTATTATTTGCTTTAATGTTTTTCCTTGAATTAATTCCATTACTATATAATATATATTATCTTCGTGTCCTACATCATATACAGATACTATATTTGCATGTGTAAGCCCAGCTGCTGCTTGTGCCTCTGCATTAAATCTTCTTATAAATTCTGTATCTGTTGTATATTCATCTTTTAAAACTTTTACAGCAACAAATCTGTTTAGCACGTGACATTTTGCTTTATACACTGTTGCCATTCCACCATTTCCTATTTTTTTTAGAATTTCATATCGGTTTCCTATAATTTTACCTACTAAATCCATAATATTCTCTCCTTTAGAATAATTGTTTATTTTATAATTAATGCTGTTATATTATCATATCCACCATTTTCATTTGCTTTATCAACTAATTTTTGTGGTGCCTTTTTATAATCTTCTTTAATTATTTCATATATTTCTTCTTCTTTTATCATATTTGTTAATCCATCTGAACACATAAGAATTATATCATCTTTAACAAATCCTTTTACCATTACATCTGGTTCTACAAATACTGCACATCCTAGAGCCTTCATTAGCATATTTTTCTTAGGATGATTTTGTGCTTCTTCTTTTGTTATTGTTCCATCATTTACAAGCTTTTGAACATAGCTATGGTCAGTAGTTAATTTTCTAAAAAATTCTTTACGAATTCTATATATTCTACTATCTCCTACATGTCCTATATATGCTCTATTATTATATATTAAACATACTTCTAAAGTAGTACCCATTCCATCTAATTCCTGATCCTCTTTAGACTTCTCATATACTACCATATTTGCATATTCCATTGCATTTCTTATTAGTTTTAATATTTCTTCTTTATCTTTTGTAAGATTTTCAAAATTATTTTCTATATAATTTTTAGCAGATATAGTTGCGAGTCTGCTTGCTATTTCTCCACCTTTATATCCTCCCATTCCATCTGCTAAAATATATAAATTTATTTTACTTTCTGCAGGTGATATATAATAATAATCTTGGTTCATTTCTCTTGCCTTACCTATGTCAGATTTTGCAAAAGCCTCCATTTGTGCCTCCTTATCTATATCTTGTTAATTCCATTCCTACTGTTTTAAGTTTTTCCTTCTTAGTTGTCCACATGCTGCATCTATATCAGAACCTAATTCTCTTCTTATTGTTGCAACAATTCCATGGTCATTTAAGTAATCTCTAAATTTTATTATATTTTCATTTGTACTCTTTGTATATTTACCATTTTCAATTTTATTAATTGGTATTAAATTAACATGGCATAGCATTCCTTTTAATAATTTTACTAGCTCTTTAGCATCTTCTAAGTTATCATTATTATCCTTAGCAAGCGCATATTCAAAAGAAATTCTTCTATTAGTTAATTTTATATATTCCTTACAAGCTTTCATTAGCTCTTCTATTGGATAAGCATTATTTACCGGCATCATACTGCTTCTTTTCTCATTATTAGTAGCATGAAGTGAAATAGAAAGCGTGCATTGTATGTTTTCCTTTGCTAAATCATATATTTTAGGAACAACACCACTTGTTGAAACACTTATGTGTCTTGCTCCTATATTTAATCCTTTTTGATTATTTATTATTCTTATTGCCTTTATTACATTATCGTAATTATCCATTGGTTCACCAATTCCCATAAATACGATATTTGATATATTCTCTCCTATGTCTTGTTCTACCGCTAGTATTTGTTCTACTATCTCTCCTGCTGTTAAACTTCTTACAAATTGAATTCCTGTAGATGCACAAAATTTGCATCCCATTTTACAACCTATTTGACAAGAAACACAAATTGTTTTTCCATGATGATATTGCATTAATACTGTTTCTATTGCATTTCCATCTAATACATCAAATAAATATTTTTTTGTGCCATCAGAAGATTCTTGTTTTCTCAAAATATTATAATTACACATTGTATAATTTTCTTTTAACTTTTCTCTTAGTTCTAAAGATAAATTAGTCATTTCATCAAACTCTTTTACTTTATCTACATATAACCATTTAAATATTTGCTCTGCTCTAAATGGCTTTTCCCCTAAGCTTTTTAGTTCTTCTTTTAGTTCTTCTAAGTTATAATCTTTTATATTTTTCATTCTTATTTAAAATTCCTCTTAATCCTTTATTTCCGTATATTTTTTCTCTAAATATTTTATATCATAAAGTATATTATTTTTCAATAGTTTATGGAAATTTTAAGGTTTCAAAAAGGCGAAACTTTTATTTAGTTTCGCCCTTTGTTATACGTAGTTTGATGGTGTATTATATAGTGTGTAAATTTGAAAGCAGTAAAATTTACGCACTAGACTTGACAAGATCTGATAATATTTCCTTAAATTTCGCTCTGTGCCATGCTACCGCAGGGCACATTTCTTTAGCAAAGAAGACCTAAGGCCTTCACTGCTTCTTTATTTTTACTTTCTACATTGTATATGGTTCGTCACTTGTTCCATTTCCTCCTGTTATTTTGATATCAGATTTTAGAGAAAAACAAGGACGAAGCCCGCGCGCGCCCGAATAGCCATCAGCGTCGCCGTCGCCCTTCACATAGCACACGTAGCGACTGTCTAAGGAGCCGCCGGGAATCACAATACGCCCATAGAAATTGCAGGCAGAGGAAATCGAGAACACACTGCGAGACGCTAGCCAATAATATTCTCCTGTTGTCCATATATTTAACTTTTCTAACTGTGCCTTATCTGTTTTATAATTTGTATCTTCATCTTTCATATTATTTGCACCTGCAACTGACGAGCTAAATTGTAATTTTACTGGTCCTGCGTTTTCTGAATTTTTATTTATAAATGTTCCATTTTGATTTGTTGGTACACTTCCTACACATCTTGCATCTGTTGCATATGCTTTATTTAAATATTTTCCTGCTTCATTATTTAACGTTGCTATTGCGTTATTATAAGAATCTCTTCCTGTTGCCCAGTCTTTACCTCCTAAGGTTACATTTGTTATATTTTTATCTGTTATTATTTGTACTCCATATTCTGATGTTGCATCATATAATACTCTACATATTACTACTCCATTTTCTCCTACACTTGTTACTCCTGTATCATATTTTATATATTCTCCTGCTTTTAAGTTACTTAATGGTATTGTTGGTGTTTCACTTCCACCATTTCCAGTTGTTTCTTCAATATATTGTGTTACTTCATTTAATGCTACTTGTTCATTTGTTGCTGATTGTTGGTAATCATCTCTTGCTTTTGTTGCTTTATTAAATATTCCATTTTGACTTAATGTTAAGTTTATTGCAACTCCTGCTAATATTATTAACACCACTATCGTTATTACCAACGCTATTAGTGTTATTCCTTTTTCTTTTAAGCTTGTATTTTTAAGCTTTTTTAAGTTTTGTTTACTTTTCGTTTTCATTTCTTTCCTCCTCTTTGGTAATTTTTTTATATTAATTTTCTTTTATAAAATTAACATTACTTATTTTTTATTTCAATATTTTTGTTTATTTTCATTATTTACCATTTTACATAAATTTATTAATATTTTTTTACTTTTTTCATTTATCAGTAAGCTTTTGGAGACATTTCATTACTTTTTTTATTCAATTTTCAATGTGCTTTATGTTTCTAAGTTGTTACTTAAATTCATAATTATTTTACTATTAACTTCTTGTTAAGTCAATAGAATTTTCTTTTATTTTTTTCTAAATATTTTCCTATTTTCGCATATCTTTTGCTACTTTTAATAAAATAATATTTCACTTTCTTTTTTTATTCTATTATGTTATACTTTTAATTAAACGAAATACACTATAAAGAGGTATTATTTATGGATAGATTTAGAGATACAAAAATTGCTGGATTACTAGGCATTGTAGGTAATTTATTTTTGTTAATTATAAAAGGAACTATTGGTATACTAACTCATAGTCAAGCTATGATAGCAGATAGTGCCAATAGTGCAGGAGATATTTTTGCTTCTATTATGACTTCAATTGGAAATAAAATAGCTAGTGAACCTCAAGATGAAAGTCATAATTTTGGTCACGGAAAGGCAGAATATATTTTTTCTTTATTCATTAGTATTTCTATGATAGCTGTTGCTATAAAATTGCTTTTTGATTCTGCAAATTCACTAATACATAATGAACATATGAATTTTTCTTGGATATTGGTTCTTGTTTGTGCTATTACTATTTTAATTAAATTTTTATTATTTGTGTATACAAATAAACTTTGTAAAAAATATAATAATATACTTCTAGAAGCTAATAGTAAAGACCATAGAAACGACTGTATTGTAACTACATTTACTCTAATTTCTATACTTGCTACTTTAGTTGGTATTTATTGGCTAGATGGTGTTGTTGGTATTGGAATTTCTATTTGGATTGCAGTTACAGGAATTAAAATATTTTTAGAGAGTTTTAATGTCTTAATGGATAAATCTTTAGATGAAGATACTAAAGATTTGATATTAAATATTATAAAAACTTATAAGGAAATTGAGAGTATAGACAATTTTTCTACTGTTCCTGTTGGTTATCAATATATGGTTGTTCTTACTATTTGTGTAGATGGTAATATGTCTACTTTTAATAGTCATAAACTTGCAGATTCATTGGAAAATGATATAAATAATTTAGAAAAAATTTATAAAACGATTATACATGTTAATCCTATTTAACTTATTTACGATAATCTAAAAAAATAGATTATCGTTTTTTATTACATTTTAATTACATTTTAATTACATTTTTAAAAAAATATTGTCGAAATTTGTCGAAAGAATTATAATTTTATTAATAACTTTTTTATAACTTTATATACATTGTAATTTTGAAAGGAGATATTGTATGTTAAATAAAACTATTCAAAATTTTCCTCAGGAATTTAATTTATGTATTAAAGAAAGTATTGGTTGGATTTATAATGTACGGTTAATTTTGAATGATAATTATCAAAATCCGATTCCTTTGGAATGGTGTAGATCTTTTGATACACAGGCTGGAATACGTTATAGTTTTTTTGCTACGAGATGTGATCCCGAAAATTTCAATCTTGCTACGAATTGCTATAATTCTTGTATTTTCTTATTTTGTGCTGAAGGGAAGTCCTACAAAACAGAAAAGGAAACATTTTTTATTCAATCAGACTAATATTTGAAAACTAAAAAAAGGCTAAAATTAGCCTTTTTTTAGCAATTTCACAACTTATCTTATTGTGTTATCTTATATTTTATTTACTTTTCCTTTAACTATTGTTCCATCCAAAATACCTTCTGCAATTTTATCTTCTAGCACTGTTTGAATAGCTCTTTTTAAAGGTCTTGCTCCATAATTTATATCTATTCCTTTTTCTAATATTTTTTTCTTCATTTCATCTGAAATTTCAATTTTAATATCTTGCTCTTCTAGTCTTTTTTCTACTTGTTTTAACATTATATCAACAATTTGTTCAATTTCTTCTTTTTGAAGTTTATGGAATACTATTATTTCGTCTATACGGTTTATGAATTCTGGTCTAAATTGTTTTTTTAGTTCTGACATTACATCTTTCTTTATATTTTCATATTCTTTTTTGTCTTCTTCTGTCTCATTATTTCCAGCAAATCCTAAAGATTTTTTATCTGTAATTAATCTTGCTCCGATATTTGAAGTCATTATTATTACTGTATTTTTGAAGTTAACTGTTCTTCCTTGTGCATCTGTAAGTCTACCATCATCTAATATTTGAAGTAACATATTCATTACATCTGGATGTGCCTTTTCTATTTCATCAAATAATATTACTGAGTATGGATTTCTTCTTATTTTTTCTGTAAGTTGACCACCTTCATCATATCCTACATATCCTGGAGGTGAACCTATTAATTTAGATACAGAATGACCTTCCATATATTCTGACATATCTATTCTTATCATAGAATCTTCTTTTCCAAATAGGCTTTCAGCTAATGCTTTAGAAAGTTCTGTTTTACCCACACCTGTTGGACCTAAGAATAGGAAAGAACCAATTGGACGATTAGGGTCTTTTAATCCTACTCTTCCTCTTCTTATTGCTTTTGCTACCGCTTCTACTGCTTCATTTTGTCCTATAACTCTCTTGTGTAAGTTTGCCTCTAAAGTAAGAATGAAAGCATATACACAACCAGATATTATAAAAAAATTAGAAAGTAAAATAGAAAAAATAG
>CAKPGD010000044.1 GCA_934154515.1 uncultured Clostridia bacterium | reverse complement strand
TATATGCTTTCATTCTTACTATAGATGCTGCTTCATCTATTAAGTCAATTGCTTTATCTGGTAAAAATCTATCATTTATATATCTTACAGATAATTCTACCGCTGCTTTTATTGCTTCTTCAGAAATTTTAACATTATGATGTGCCTCATATTTATCTCTAATTCCTTCTAATATTTTTATAGTATCTTCTGAACTTGGCTCTAATACTGTAACTGGACTAAATCTTCTTTCCAATGCACTATCTTTTTCAATGTATTTTCTGTATTCATTTAGAGTAGTAGCACCAATTACTTTTACCTCTCCTCTTGCTAAAAGTGGTTTTAAAATATTTGCTGCATCTACTGCGCCTTCTGCAGAACCTGCACCTACTATTGTATGAATTTCATCAATAAATAAAATAACATCTCCTGCTTTTTTTACTTCGTTTAATGCTTTTTTTATTCTTTCTTCGAAATCTCCTCTATACTTAGCACCAGCAACCATTCCTGAAATATCTAGTGTTACAACTCTTTTGTCTTTTAATAGTTCTGGTACATCTCCTGCTACTATTTTTTCTGCCAAGCCTTCTACTACTGCAGTTTTACCAACACCTGGTTCACCTATTAAACAAGGATTATTTTTAGTTCTTCTTGAAAGAATTTGTATAACTCTATCTATTTCATCTTTTCTTCCAATAACAGGGTCTAATTTACCTTCTTCTGCTTTTTTAGTTAAATCTGTTCCAAATTGGTTAAGAGTAGTTGTTTGATTATAGCTGTTATTTGAACTATAATTACTATTTTTAGAACTTCCTGAAATTGCATCATCTTCGCTTAAAACTTTTACAATTTCATTATATAGTTTTTGTGGATCTATATTAAGTTCCATCATTATTCTAACAGCAACACTATCTCCTTCTCTCATTATTCCTATTAGCAAGTGTTCTGTTCCTATGTAGTCACTGCCTAATTTTCTTGCTTCTCTAAATGCGTTTTCGATTACTCTTTTTGTTCTTGGTGTAAATCCCATTGTTGAAATCATATTTTCGTTTTCCTCATTTACGCCTATAAACATTTCTATTTTTTCTAAGACTTTTTCAGGAGTTATGCCTTGATTTTCTAAAACTTTACTTGCAATTCCTGAACCTTCTTTTACTAAGCCATACAAAATATGCTCTGTTCCTATATAATCATGTCCCATACTTGTTGCCATTTCGTCTGCATATTGTATTGCTTTTTCTGCTCTTTTTGTAAATTTATATGTCATTTTTATCACCTTCCTTATTTATTATTTTTCATTAACTATTTGTTTTATTATTTCTACTCTTTTTTGGTCTCTTTGACTTGCGTCTAAGACTTTTCCTAAGTATTTTTGTAAATTTGCTGGTTTTGTATATAACATCATTTTCTTTACTTTTGCATCATTTAACTCTGTTATAATACCTAAATCTGTACCCAATTTTACATTTGATAATAAACTTATACTTTCATCTAAATTTAGCATTCTAGCATTTGTTAAAATGCCATATGAACGATATATTTTATCTTCTAGTTCTATTCCATTTTTAGTTAAATATTTTCTCGCCAAACGTTCTTGTTCAATTACTTTTCTTGTTATGTTCTCCAAGTTTGCAACTATTTCTTCCTCTTGTATACCTAAAGTTTGAATATTAGAAATTTGATAAATATTGCCTTTACTTTGAGAATCTTCCCCATATAATCCACGAATTGTCATACCAAAATTATTTACTATATGAAGGACTTTAGTTAAATTTCCTGTTAATTTTAAACCTGGTAAATGCACCATTACAGAGACTCTTAAGCCTGTTCCCACATTTGTTGGGCATGATGTCAAAAATCCGTATTTTTCGCTTGCTGCAAAGTGTAACATTTCATCTAGTTTTTCGTCTAATTCTCTTGCCAAATTCATTGTATTTTTCAAATCAAAACCACTATTAAATACTTGAATTCTAATATGGTCTTCTTCATTTACCATAATACATATATTTTCTTCGTCATTTATTAATATTGCTGATTTTTTCTCATTATCATCTGATATAATATCTGGACTTATTATATGTTTTTCCACTAATGAAAGTTTTGTTATTGTATCTAAATCTTCTAATTTGAAAAATTTTAATCCGTACCCTAAACTTGGCATTACAAATTTAACTTTTTCTAATAGTTCTTCTATGTCTTTTTCTTTTAATTTATTTTTAAAAGGTATGCCTTTTATGTTTCTTGCTAGTCTTACTCTTGTGCTTACTACTACATCTGATTCTTTACCGCTATCCAAATACCAATTCATTAATATACCTCCTTTTGACTTTTAAAGTTATTTCTAAATTTGTTTTTAAAAAATTTATAAATATTAAATTTTATATTTCTTATCTATAAAATTATTTTTCTAATTTTTTTATTTCATCTCTAGTCTTAGCTGCATCTTCATATCTTTCTTCTTCAATCTCTCTTTTTAGTCTTTCTTTTAGTACATCTATTTTAGAAATTTTATCTGAAGATTTTTTACTTTTTTCTTCTGATGCTTTTTCTGATTTTTCTCCATTTGCTTTTCCTGGTTGTTTATCTTCAACTTTTAGATTTTCATTTTCTGTATTATTTATTTTAGCATTTCCTATAAATCTGCCATTTCTACCTATATGTCTATTTGCACCGTGTATATTTTTTAATAATTGATCTATCTTACTTTCGAATTCATCATAACAGCTGTCACATCCGAATTTTCCTGTTTCTAGAAAATCATCATATGTCATATTGCAGTTATTACATTTTAAAGTTTTTGGCATAGAAAGTGTTGGCATTTCATCCTCATAAAAGTCTAACATATCTCCTAAAAAACTTGAAAAATCAATAGGCATATTAATCTTAATATCATCTAGACCTAATTCTTTTGCACATTTATCACATAAGATCATTTGTTTTTTCACACCATTTATTATTTGTGTGTATCTTACATTTGCTTCGTTTTCTCCACAATTTTCACATAACATATTAATCACTCCTTTATTTTTAATAATCCTCTTCATAAAAAATTTAGAATAATTTCTGTATATGAAGAGTTATACACAGAAATATTTTAATTAACTAAATTTATTAGCATATTTTTGAATATTTTTGCCCTTATTGTATCTCTTGTTGGTTGACTTAGTGTAAGTACATTATCACTTGTAGCTACTTTTAAAAGTTTTGCTTGTTCATTGCTTATCATATTATAAGATAGGCAATTACTTATAAATATATCTGCTTCTTGCTGTGTAAGTTTTTCTCCTATACTATTTATAATATGCATAAAGTAGTTGCTTTTTGTGACATTTACTTTTTTTATTGTAATATGTCCTCCTCCACCACGTTTACTTTCTACATAGTAGCCTTGTGAAGGTTTAAATCTTGTAGCTATTACATAATTTATTTGTGATGGTACACAATTAAATTGTTCTGCAAGATCATTTCTTTGTATTTCAACATAATCTTCGTCTTCTGCGAATAAGTCTTTTATAAATTCTTCTATTACATCTGATATCCTCATTTTCCTATCACTCCTATTTTTTACTTTTGTTTTTAATTCTGTTTTTTGATTTTGACTTTCTTTGACCTATAATTATATTATAGACCATTTTTCTAAAAAGTCAATAACTTTTTTTAAATTTTTTATTTTTTCTTGTTCTTTGTCATTTTCTCCAATTCCTTTACTTTTTCTTTTTGCTTATCAAGTCCAACCCAAGCAAAATACGTACTTACAAATTCTCCATACTTGCTTACATCTTCTATTTCTTCATTTTTATTTATTAAATCTTTCATTACTTTTTGTCTTGTATGATATATTTAATAGCTTAAATAACCATACGACTCCTTTCTTTATTTTTTTATATTTTTATTTAATTTTATTTTGCACTTTATTAAAATTAATATTCATTTCGATTTTATTTTACATTTTTCAAAAAACTTCCAGTTTATTTTCATTTTTTTTGAACATTCTAATAGTAAGAAAAACATTTCACACGTTTTTCAATATATACACATTCTAGGAGGTGAAAAAAATGACAAATTCAAACTATAAAGTAGTTCCAGAAGCTAGAGAAGCTTTAAACAAATTCAAATATGAAGTTGCTAGCGAAGTTGGTGTTAACTTAAAAGACGGATATAATGGAGATTTAACTTCAAGAGATGCTGGTAGAATAGGTGGACAAATGGTTAAGAAATTAATCGAAACAGCTGAAAGACAAATGGCTGGTAAATAGTTATTATTTTACTAGAATATAATTAGTATAGAAAAACAGGGATTTATTTTTTGACTTTCTTTATTAGTAGATTTTTTCTACATAAGAAAGACAGGAAACAAGTTCCTGTCTTTCTTTTATTCAATAATTTATATTAAATTCACTATTTTTTACTTATCTTTTTCTTTTATTTTCTCTTATTTTTTCTTATTTTCTATTATTTCTATTATTTCTATTATTTTTATTATCTTTCTATTATTTTTAATATATATAGTTTCAAAAATTTTCCAGTGTATTTTTTTCATATTTGAGCAAGATATATAATGAAATCTAAAATTTTCAGGAGGTGAATAAAATGACAAACTCAAATTCAAAAGTAGTTCCAGAAGCTAAAGAAGCTCTTAACAGATTCAAACATGAAGTAGCTAGTGAAGTTGGTGTTAGTTTAAAAGACGGTTATAACGGAAATATCTCTGCAAGAGATGCTGGTAGAATAGGTGGAAATATGGTTAAAAAATTAATACAACAAGCTGAAAATCAAATGAAATAGTTAAAATTCATTTTTCAATTCAATTTAAAGAGACTACCTTTTGAACTTCACTAATTGTGAAATAGTTCATTTGGTAGTCTCTTTCCTATTATATTTTATGCTTCTGGTTCTACAAGACCAAAGTTTTTATTATCTTTTAATCTGTAAATTACATTTACTTTTCCTGTATCAATGTTTATAAATACTAAAAAGTTATTATGTGGTTTTCCTTCTAATTCTAATTTAGCATCTTCTGGTGCCATTGGTTTTATATTATAATAAATTGTTTTTATTATTTCATCTTCTACTTCTTCAGTATGTCTTAAATTGTTCATTTCTTCTTTTAATCTTATAGAATCTGTCATATTTTGTTTATCTTTTTTAGTTTTCATTTTTCTTATTTGACCTTCTAAGATATCTATATCTTTATCTATAGAAGCATATAAGTCTTTATGAGCTGTTACTGCTCTATAAACTTCTCCATTAGCTACTACATGTAATTCTGCTACTTGTTCATTTCCTTCTGTTTTTATTGTAGCTGTTACATCAAATTCCTCTCCAAAATATTTTTCTAATCTTTCGCTTTTTCTTTCAACATAATCTTTAATAGATTCTGTTGCCTTTAGTTCTTTTCCTGTAATTTTTATGTTCATAAAAATCGCTCCCTTCTTTTTTTTGCATTTGTTATTTTGCTATATCTATATTATACATTGTTTGTTTCAATTTTGCAAATTTCTTTTCACTTTTTTTAAGATTTTCATTAAATAAGTTATTTTCAATTTTGTTTGGTTACAATTCTAACTTTTTTTTGTCTTTCTATTGCTTTTTTTACCAATTTATGATACAATTTTACTTGCTATATTGAGAAATATCTAAGGAGGTGCAAAATAAATGCCAAATATTAAATCAGCTATAAAAAGAACTAAAGTTATCGAAAAGAAAACAATGCAAAACAATATGGTTAAATCAAGTTATAAAACAGCTGTTAAAAAGTTTGAAAGTGCTTTAGAAGCAGGTAATATAGATGAAGCTAAAGCTTTATTCTCAGAAGCTACTAAAAAAATAGATCAAGCTTGTACAAAAGGTGTTATAGTAAAAAACACAGCAGCTAGAAAAAAATCTAACTTAGCTAAAAAATTAAATGCTGCAAATGCTTAAGTTTATATTACATATAAATTTGAGCTTTGCAAAATAAAAAATTGTGCACAGTTTTTTATTAAAGAGCAAGAATTAAAATCTTGCTCTTTTAATTTTATTCTTCTATTTCTTCACTAGTTTCATATAAACTATCTGCACACATATTACTATCATTTATAGTACCATAAATTACCTTTGCTTTTGTTGTAATATTATGTTAATATTAATTATATAGATAGTAGAAAGTTGAGGTTATTTTATGAAATTTATTAATATGCTTTTTAGTGAAATAAAAAATTTAGATTCAAAAATAGCTAAAATAATGAAGTTTGGAATGATTATTTCTTTCATTATTGCATTAATTGCAACTACAACACTTATTACATATGAGATTTTTTATTCTCTTCCAACATTATTTTACATAGGAATATCTTTGTTTAGAGCATCTCTTACTTTTGCAGTAATGTTTTTTATTTGCGCAATTGGCTTTGATACATTAAAGAATGAATTTAAGAATTTATAAAATTGAAATATAATCATTATATATTCTAAAAGAGCTTATCTATTTAATTTGATAAGCTCTTTATAAATTATTTATTTAATTCTTCTATAAACATTTTATTAAGCATTTGTGGGTTTGCTTTTCCTTTTGTCTCTTTCATTGCTTGTCCAACTAAGAAACCTACTGCCTTATCTTTTCCTGCTTTATAATCAGCCACTGATTGTGGATTTGCTGCTATTATTTTTAGAACAACTTCTTTTATTGCACCTTCATCTGAAATTTGAATCCATCCTTTTTCCTTTATTATTTCTTCTGGATTTTTTGGTTCTTCAAATAATTCTTCTAAAACTTTTTTAGCAATAGCGCTGCTAATTGTTCCCTTATCTATTAATATTATCATTTTTGCTAATTGTTCAGCTGTAAATGGAATTGAATCTGCCTCTTCTTCTCTTTCATTTAATATTCTAGATACATCAGATAAAAGCCAGTTTGCAACTGCTTTGTGGTTTCCACAAATTTCTGATGCCTTTTCGAACATATTTGATAGATATTTAGAAGCTGTAAGTAATTTTGCATCTTTTTCTGAAAGACCTATTTCTCCCATATATCTTGCTTTTCTGCTTTCTGGAAGTTCTGGTAAATTATCTTTTATATTTTGAATATATTCTTCTGATAATTTAATTGCAACTAAATCTGGGTCTGGGAAATATCTATAATCTTGTGCATCTTCTTTATCTCTCATTGAAAATGTTTTTCCTGATACATCATCCCATCTTAATGTTTCTTGATATATTTTTCCACCATCTTCTATAACATCAATTTGTCTGTCTGCTTCATATTCTATAGCTCTTACTATGCTTCTAAAAGAGTTCATGTTTTTCATTTCTGTACGTGTACCAAATTCCTTTGCACCTTTTTTACGTACCGAAACGTTTACATCTGCACGTAGTGAACCTTCTTGCATCTTGCAGTCTGAAACTTCTATATATTCTAGTATTGATTTTAATTTTTTTAAATATTGCTCAGCTTCTTTTGGACTTCTTAAGTCTGGTTCAGAAACTATCTCTATTAAAGGTACTCCTGCTCTGTTTAAATCTACTAAACTTCCTGCTCCGAATTCATTATGATTTAATTTTCCTGCATCCTCTTCTATATGAATACGTGTTAAGCCTATTTTCTTTTTATTTCCTTCGTCATCTTCTATTTCTATATACCCATGCTCACAAAGTGGCATATCAAATTGTGATATTTGGTATGATTTTGGAAGGTCTGGATAAAAATAGTTTTTTCTATCATTTTTACTATTTCTTGCTATTTCACAATTTGTTGCAAGCCCCGCTTTTACTGCATATTCTACTACTTTTTCATTAAGTACTGGAAGTGCTCCTGGCATTGCCATACAAACTGGGCATACGTGTGTATTAGGGTCTGCTCCAAACTCCGTTGGACAGCTACAAAAGATTTTTGTTTTTGTTGAAAGTTCAGCATGAACTTCTAATCCCATTACTATTTCATAATCGTCTCTCATTACATGGCACCTCCTTTGAATTCTGGTTTGTAATTTTCTCTAAATTTAGTAGCTTGCTCATATGTGTATGCTGCATTTAATATTGTTTCTTCACTAAATTTTTGTCCTATTAATTGCATACCTATTGGCATACCATTACTATCTACACCACATGGAATTGATATTCCTGGTAGTCCTGCAATGTTTACAGATACTGTACAAATATCTGCTAAATACATTTCTAATGGGTTAGATGATTTTGTTCCTATATCAAAAGCTACTGTTGGTGATGTTGGAGTTAATATAACATCATATTTGCTAAAAGCTTTATCAAATTTAGATTTTACTAATGTACGTACTTGTTGAGCCTTTTTATAATAAGCATCATAATATCCAGAAGAAAGTACATAAGTTCCAAGTATAATTCTTCTTTTTACCTCACTACCAAATCCTTCACTTCTTGAATTTCTAAATAATTCTTTTAAATTAGTAAAATTAGGTGTTCTATATCCATATCTAATTCCATCAAATCTACCTAAGTTTGAACTTGCCTCTGCACATGCTATAATGTAGTAAGTTGCTAATGAATAATTTGCAATATCTAGTGAAAATTCCTCTACTTCTGCTCCAAGTTCTTTGTATTTTTCTATTGCTTGTTCTAACTTTTCTTTTACTTCACTGTTTATCCCTTCTGCAAAGAACTCTTTTGGGATACCTATTTTTAAACCTTTAACATCATTTTTTAAAGCTTTTGTATAATCTACTTTTTCTATATTTTCTGATGTTGTATCTTTTTCATCATGACCTGTTATAACATTTAAAAGCATTGCTGCATCTTCTACATCTTTTGTGATTGGTCCTATTTGGTCTAAAGATGATGCAAATGCAACTAATCCATAACGAGAAACTAGTCCATATGTTGGCTTTAGTCCTACAACACCACAAAAAGATGCTGGCTGACGAATTGAACCGCCTGTATCTGAACCTAATGCCCATGGTACCATTTGGCTAGCTACAGCTGCCGCACTACCACCAGATGAACCTCCTGGTACCGCATTTAAGTTCCATGGATTTCTTGTAACATGAAATGCTGAATATTCAGTAGAACCTCCCATTGCAAATTCATCCATGTTTAATTTTCCTAAATTTATCATATTCTCTGCATTTATCTTTTCTACTACTGTTGCATCATAAGGTGATACAAAGTTTTCTAGCATTTTGGAACTACAAGTAGTTTTTACTCCTTTAGTATTAATATTGTCTTTTATACCAATTGGAATACCTGCTAAGTCTCCAGTTATTTCTCCATTATTTACTTTTTCTTCTATATTTTTAGCTTTTTCTAAGGCTTCATCACATAATGTTGTAACAAATGCTTCAACATCTTTTTCTTTTTCATTTATTCTATTTACATATGCCTGTGTAATTTCACTTATAGTTAGCTCTTTATTCGCTAATTTTTCTTTTAATTCGTGTACAGTTAGTTCTGTAATATTCATTAAATTGCCTCCTTTTCTATTTTGATGTCAGATGTTGGAGCTTAGAAGTTGAATTTCTGGCTTTTTGATTCTGACATTTAACACATCTTTTTATTTATTTTTAACAATTCAAAAGCAAGTATTGTTAGATTTGTCTACTGGATCACTTTTGGAATTTTAAACATATTTCTCTCTTTTTCAGGAGCATTTGACATCAATGCTTCGTTATCTTCAAATACCTTTATTTCATCTTTTCTAAATACATTATAATTTTCATTTGCTCCTATTGATTCTGAAAGACCATCTACTGGTGCATTATTTACTATATTTGCAAAATTCAATATATCTTGTAAATGTAAAATGTAAGTGTCTATTTCTTCTTCTTTTAAATTTAAATTAGCAAGTTTTGCTATATGCATAATTTCTTCTCTGCTTACTTTCATAGTTAGTATCCTTCCTCTCTTTTTTCATTTGTGCTCTATTATATCCTTTTTTTGGCAAAATTACAATAAAATGCTTAGAAAAAGTTACGTAAAATATTAATTTTACGTAACTTTTTCTGTATTTTTTAATTTTCTTCTATTAGCTCAATA
>CAKPGD010000043.1 GCA_934154515.1 uncultured Clostridia bacterium | reverse complement strand
CTCCAATGATATAGAATTTTAGGTATATGTATAATTCTATTTGCTTGTTCTGTAGCTCTGAAAATTATATCATAGTCTTGGCTGCCATCAAATTCTTTTCTGAATCCACCTATTCTTTCCATTAAATTCTTTTTAAATATTGAAAAATGGCATATATAATTATAACTCATAAAAGTATCTGGTGCGTAATCTTGTTTAAAATGTGGTCCCATTCTGTTTTCTTTTTCTTCTAGTAATTTATCTTCATCTGTATATATAAATTCTGCCTCTTTATCAGTATTTATAGCTTTTACTACTTCAAATAAAGAAAATACTGGTAATATATCATCATGGTCTAGTAATGCTATATAATCTCCTGTTGCTAATTTTAAGGCTTCATTTGAGTTTTCAGAAATTCCTTTATTGGCATTTAAAAATTTATATTTTATTCTTTCATCTATATTTACTAATTTTTCTACATAATCTCTTTTTTCATCACTACCATCAGATAGGCATAGTTCCCAATTTTTATAAGTTTGGTTTATTATTGAGTCTATTAATTCTTTTAAGTACTTTTCCTTTGTATTATACATAGGTACTATAATACTTATTTTAGGTTCATACTCAAATTTATAATTTCTTTGTTCTTCTATTTCTTTATCGTTTGGCTCATTGTTTTTTATCCATAATTTATAATTTTCATTTTCTTCTTTATCTAATTTTATTTGTTTTGAAGATGTGAAAATTCTATTTTTTATTTTAAATAATATCTTTCTTATTGTTTTTAAAATGCCATTTTTTCTATAAAATTCTATTGCTCTATTAATTTGAAACCTTATGTTCATAGTTATTTTCCCTTTCCGAAGACTTTTCTAACGCCTTTTATTATTTTCCATCCTTTAGATGTATTGTACTCGTTTAGTAATTTCTCGTAACTTGCTTTTATTTTTTCTTTTTCTTCTTCTATTTCTTTACATCTTTCTAGTAAAATTTTATTGTCTTTCACTTCTTTTTGATAATTTGCTTCTAATTCTTCAATATTTCTATAATAAGAACTTATCTTACTTCTATATTCTTGTATAGTTTCTTCGTCTAATATTTCTTCTTGTATACATTTTTCTAATTTTTCAAAATATATAATAAATTCATTAATTTTAAATTTATTGTATAATTCTTCTTTTCTTATTTTAGTTTCAATTTTTCTTGCATTATAAGTATATAAATTATTAAGTGCTCTATATAAAATGAATTCTAATGGTACATTTTCGAATTTCCATTCTTGATCATAAAATACATAGTCTTCTTTGCAAAAAATATTTTCAAACGATAAATCTATATATCCTTGTTTTACAAAATTCATCTTATTAATTATTTCTTTTGGCACTTCTATATTAGATTTTTCAAAAATGCTTTGTTCCCCTTCTTCGGCTTTTTCTAGTCTTTCACTTATATATTTATACCAATTTGCAATTTCTTTATATGTTTGCTCTATCTCGCCTTGTTTTATTTTATTTACTATTATTTTGTCTAGTTCTTCTTCCTTCATGAAGTTGCTTATTATTTTTTCGTTTTCTACTTTTTCTATTGTTTTGAATCCTAATTTGTTTAATTCTTCTAAGTTTTTTTCTATATTTTTTATATGACTTATAGATTTTTTATTTTCTGCGATTTTCTTTACTTCATTTTTACAAATAGTTAGAACTAGTTTATATTTTTCTTTTCTTAAATTATTATAACTTACAAATTTTATATCGTTTTCTAGTTCTTCTTTTCCAATTTCTACTAAATATGAATTCGTAAAACATGTAAACATATCATTATCACATATTTCTTTTATTGCCTCTATTTCGTTAAAAACAATTATACTTCCATTTTCATAATCTACTGGATATAATATTTTACTGTGATTAGATTTTGGTAGAAACTCGTCTGTGAAAATAGAATTAGCATTTTTATAATCTGGTACTGGATAATAAAATTTGTAATTGTTAAATCCTGCTTCTTTTATAAACTTTTCTAATTCTTTTTTTAATAATAAATTGGGCTTGTTTTGTCTTATTTCGCTTTCTACGCTTCCAAATATTTTAGAATAATATTTGTTTTTAGCTCCTGCATAATATTTAATTCCAAGTCTATTGTCTATTGCTAATAATATTTTTCCATTTTTATTTAAGTGTTCTTTTAACTTTTTTAAAAAATTAGAATATGGCTTTTCTCCATCTATTACTATTGGTGCATATTCATAAGTTCCTATCAAAGTGATATAATCGTATTTTTCTTCTAATTTTAAGCTTTTTACTTGTTGTTTATCTACTTCTAACTTTTTTTCTAATTTATCTATTACACTATTTTCATCATATATTTCTAATATTTTTGCATTTTCTTTGAATGGATACCATTTTAATATATTTGTGCTATTATCCATGATAATCTCCTTTTATTTTATTTTTATTGCTATATCTCCATCTTTTGCTACGTAATTCTTTTTTACGCTCATTTTTTCCATCCATTTTCGTGTTTCTAAAGTTTTCCATGACCCAGAGTTTTCTCCACCGCCATTATCATTATTCCATAACCAGTCTGGTGTTGGCCATAAACAAATTTTAGGATTTATTGCTTTATATAATTCTTGTGTTGCTCCTGCTTGTCCATGATGAGCCATTTGAACCATATCGCTTTTTAATTTTTCTTTTTGATTTTCTAATAGTTTTTCACTAGATTTTTCTCCTGTATCTCCCAATATTAAAAGTGTTGTTTTTCCTGTATCAAACTTTATTACCATACTTTGTTCATTTCCTGGATTTTCTGTTATTTCTGGATTTCTTATTCCTAATATTTCAACATTTATCCCGTCTATTTCCATTTTTTCATTTAATTCAGGAGATTTAACTTTTCCTTTTAACTTATCACTGCTTAATGTATCTATTAAATAATCTGAAAATTCTGCTCTTGTAGGTTCATTTATTTCATACCATTCTTTCTCGTTTAATGATGCATATACATTATCTACTTCTATGTTTTTATTATTTATAATTTCTGTAAATGCACTTGCATGGTCATTATGATTATGTGTTAAAAACCAATAATCTACTTTGTTGTTATGCTCTTCTATATATTTCATAAGATTATCGGTATCTCCCACTATTCCTCCATCTATTACTATCATTTTGTTGTTTTTTGTTTTAATAATATATCCCATCATTTGAGATTTAGTTTGTGGAGACAATTGTATTAAAGTTATAGTATTATTATTTTTTAATATATTTATACCTATTATTGATAGTAAAATAACTAGTATAAGTATAGATATTTTTCTTGTTTTATTCTTCATTACTGGTTTTACCCTTTCTTTTTACAAATTTCTAATTCTTAATTTGCTTTTTCAACCTTCATTTTAGTATCTAACTTAACTATTCCTACACAGTCTTTATTAGACATTATTTCTATAAGAAGTGCTTCATATTTTCTATTTAATACTTCTAATTCTCCTTTAGAATTTATGTGTGTACAACTAAAAGATAATGTATATGGTCCTGGTGCTATTGGTAAAACTTGTTTAAATTCTGCTATTGCTATATCTCCGGCATTAAATTTACCAGGATATATTTTTTCTATCATTGAATTTGTTCCTGCAATTTCTATTCCATTAAAATTCTTTATAGTCATTGTAAATATTGGATTATCTATTTCTTTGTTGAACTTGACTTTAGATTTTAGTATTATTTCTTTTTCGTTATCTACACTATTTAAGTAATTTCCATTTTCATCAAATATTCCATAGTCTATTACTTCTGCATTTAAATTTCCATATTCTATTAAATTAGGATTTTGATTAAAATGAATTTTCCAACTATCTTTATCCTCTTCTTTATTTTTCACTTTTATTTCTTTTTGCTTTTCTTTCTCTTTTTGTTTTTTTCTATCGTCATTTCCTGTAATTATTTTTTTGTATAGCTCTACACCTTCTTTTACATCTCCGTCAAAAGTTTTGTTTCCATGTTCCAATATTATTGCCCTATTACAATTTTTTAAGACGTCTGAAACATTATGTGTTACAAAAAGTATTGTTTTTCCTTTTTTCTTAAACTCTTCGAATTTTTTGAAGCATTTTAATTGGAATGCCATATCTCCTACTGATAAAACTTCGTCTACTATTAAAATGTCTGGATCTACATTTATTGCACATGCAAATGCTAAACGTGCAAACATACCTGAAGAATATGTTTTTACTGGTTGATATAAATGGTCTCCTATGTCTGCAAAGTCTATTATTTCTTGCTTTTTTTCTTCTATTTCTTTTTTTGTTAATCCCATTACTTGTCCATGTTGATATATGTTTTCTTCTCCAGTTAATTCCATATTAAAGGCTGTTCCT
Source organism: uncultured Clostridia bacterium (assembly GCA_934154515.1). Lineage (GTDB taxonomy): Bacteria > Bacillota > Clostridia > TANB77 > CAG-508 > UMGS1663. The sequence goes on along the minus strand of CAKPGD010000043.1, from coordinate 5,929 downwards.
AGCTCTAAAAGTGAGCTTATCTTGCCTTTTACTTTTATACTTCCTGAAGTTTGAACTGCTACTCCTGTAATAATTTTTAGAAGTGTTGATTTTCCTGCTCCATTTTTTCCAAGTATTCCTAGTACTTCACCTTTTTTTACTTCTAAATTTAATTCGTTTAACGCTTTAAATTCTGTATGTTTATTACATTTAGGAAGAATAGCTTCTAACATTCTTGCTTTTTTACTATTATACATTTTATAACTTTTTGTTAAGTTATTTATTTCAATTATGTTTTCTTGTTCGTCCATTTAAGGTTCCTTTCTTTTTTGTTATTTCAATCTAGTTAGTGTTTAAGATGATCGTTACACTTTATTTGTATCTATTTCATTTTTAATGTTTTTTAAATTTATTAACATTATAATACATCTGCAAAGTCTTTTTTATTTTTCTTAAATACGTAATTTCCCCATATGAACATTACTATTGTTATAGTCCAAAATACTATTGTATATAGTCCGTGTTCAGCTGTTATTATCATATTTTCGTCTATAAATACTTGTCTCATTCCTGTTACTAAATATGTAAATGGTAAGCATTGTAAAGCCTTAGATAATATTTGATGGCCATCTAACATAGTTAAATTCCATATAATTGGTGTAAACCAGAAAAATAATTGCATTGCTATTCCTAATAAATTTGCAAAATCTGGTACTATTGTTGTTATTGCTGATGTGAATCTTGTGAATGCTATAACAAAGCAATACATTGCAAATATTATATATATAAGTATTAAGACATTAGGTGGATTTCCAAATACACTTGCTACTCCTACTGCAACTAGGAATAAGAATAAGCCAACAAAACTTGACGCTACAATTGATATATTTGGTATTACATCCACTGGAAATACAACTTTTTTTACCAAATAACTGTATTGTCTTATTGAATTGCTTCCAGACATTATCATATCATTTAAAGTTTGCCACATTGCCATTCCTGGTATAAACCATACTGCATAATTATAGTTTCCACTGCTTCCTGTGTGTAATATATATTCAAATACTATTACATAAGTTATCATAAATATGAATGGTTGTAAAAATCCCCATATTGTTCCTAAACTTGTACTTGCAAATCTATTTTTAAAATCACTTTTTCCTAACTGCCATATTAGTTTTTTATTTTTCCATAACGTTTTTATATATTCCATTTTTTCCTCTTTCATCTTTTATTTTTGTATAAATTTACTAGGCTAATTGTATATTTTATTGGCTTATTTGTCAAGTTTTTTGAGGCATATATCAATTAAATTGCATAAAAAAATTAGTCCGGATTTAAGACTAATTTTTTTATTTTTTATTATTTAATATTTTTTAATTTTATACTTCTCTAATTTTTATTTTTTAAGATTTCTTCTTTAAAGCTTTCTCCTGTTTTTAAATCTTCTAGATTAAATATATCTAGTATTGTTGCAGCTATATCAGCATACGTTTTTCTTGTTCCTATATTTACATTTTCTTTTATTTCTTTTCCATACACAAGCATTGGTATATATTCTCTTGAGTGATCTGTGCTTGGTGTTGAAGGGTCATTTCCATGGTCTGCTGTTATTATTAGCATATCTGTCTCCTTCATATTTTCCATTATTTTTGGTAGTTTGCTATCAAAATATTCTAATGCTTTTCCATATCCTTTTATATTATTTCTATGTCCATATAGCATATCAAAATCTACCAAGTTTGTGAAAATCAATCCTTCTGTGTCTTTTTTTATTTCACTTATTGTTCTTTCTATTCCATCTGCATTACCTTCTGTATGATATGCTTTTGTTATTCCTCTCATACTAAATAAATCTTGTATTTTTCCTATTGATATAACATCTTTTCCATTACTACTGATTACATCTAACATTGTTTTTCCAAATGTATTGCTTTCGAAATCTTTTCTATTATATGTTCTTGTGAAGTTTTCTGCATTATCGCCTATAAATGGTCTTGCTATTACTGTTCCCACATTGTATTCTGGTCTATCTAATATTTTTCTTGCTATTTCACATATTTTATATAATTTCTCTACTGGAATAATGTCTTCATGTGCTGCTATTTGGAATACGCTGTCTGCTGAAGTGTATATAATTGGGTATCCTGTTTTTATGTGTTCTTCTCCAAAGCGTTTTAATATTTCTGTTCCTGAGCCTACTTCATTGCATAAAATTCCTTTTACTCCTGTTTTTTCAATAAACTCTTCTATTAATTTTGGTGGAAATGCATTAGGATATGTTGTAAATCCTGGTGTTGTAATATGCCCTGAAATTTCCCAGTGTCCTACTGGACTATTTTTTCCTACTGATTTTTCTGCAAGTTTTCCAAAAGATGCTATTGGCATTTCTTCTTGTTCTTTAATTTCTATACCTTCTATATTGTAGATTCCCATTTTCTTCATATTAGGTATTTGTAAGTTGTAATTATCATATATTCCCTTTATAGTGTTGCTTCCTTCATCTCCATATACGTTTGCATCTGGAAGTTCTCCTACTCCAAATCCATCTAATACTATTATTATTGCTCTTTTTATCATTTTTCTTTTGCCTCCTTCTTACACTTATTTTGTTTTAATTTCTAAGTCATATTCATATAATTCAATTGTTTTTATACTATTCGCAAATTCATTTTCTATATAATTTATATTAAAATCTTTTCTAGAAATTAGCTTCATATCAAATTCTGATAAATCTATTAAAGCTTTTGTTTCAACATTCATACCTAATGGCAATGTTCTATTTAAATCATCGTAATATGCAATATTTGTATATGCAAGTATTGGCATTTTTTCTTTAACATTTAATCTATACAATTTTATAGTATCGTATTTTTCATAAGCTAGCATTTCTGTTTTTATTTCTGTTTTTGGATTCAAATCCATTATTTCAAAAGAATTTTCTTTTAATTCTTCATCTGTCAGTTTATATAGTGAAACATCTATTGGTAACACTATTTTTCCATATGCTTCTTTTAATAGTTTTCTATAATTTTCTATGTTTTCTTTATATTCTTCTAATGTTGTATTTGGATTTACATTTAGTATATTATACTTATCTTTTTCTACCTCTCTATGTTTTATATTGTTTAATACTTTTATTTTTGTCTTATCTTGAGCAACATTTCCAAATATATCAAAGTCTTTTGCTGTTACTTCGTCTATGTTATCCATATACTCTTTTTGTAATTTTTTTAATATTTTTTGAATTTGAGTATCATCTTTTTTTAATAATTTTTCTTTATTTAATAAATTAAATGTTGTTAAATCATTTCTAATTGCAAACATCGCATCACATTCATTTTTGCTTAAAGTCATTTTCTGTTTGTCATCTAATTTTTCTCCAAATCCTTCTATGTCTTCTTCATAGTCAAATTTTCTTTTTATTTTATTTGCATTTTCATTTTCTTGTTTTTCTGCTTCTGTAAGCATACTTACTTCGTCTTTATTAGTGAATTTCCAAAAGTCAAAAATACTTTTTTTATGGCTTTCTATTTCGTTTATATATAATGTTGCATTTTTTATTTTTCTTTCTAAATTTTCCTTTTTATTTTCTAAAGCCTTTTTATCCATTTCTGCATTTTTTAGCTGTTGTTCTTCTCTCTTCAAGACTTCACATACATTTAATAAATCTTCTATTGTATATAAATTTTTTTCTTCTATTCTTTCTATCTGCTCTATTTCTACTTTTGCTTCTTCTTCAGCTTCTATTTGTATCTTTTCTTCATTTTTTATTTTTGTACCTTTCTTAAAAAAGTATTTTACTTTTCCAAAAAAGCTTTTTTTGCACTCTAAGAAAGTTGTAATTTGCCTTTCTTTTACTAAAAATTCTTCTTTTTGTTTTTTTACAGTTTCATTAAGCATTTCTAATTTTTCTGCAATTACAATATTTTTTTGATATATTTTTTCTGTTTTCTCTTGTTTTACTTCTACTTCTTGTCTTATAAATTCAGATAGATTTTCATAAGTTATTTTTTTCATATTATAACAAAAGTCTAATCCGCCTTGCTCATTTATATGTGGTTTAAATTCATACTCATATTCTTCGTTTGATTGTAATATAAATAGAGCTTTTATTAGTTTAAATGTATTTTCAGCCTCTTTTTTATCTTTTAAACTTATTTTATAAATGCTTTTTACTTTTTCGTATATAGTAGTTTTACCAACTATTTCTATGGAAGCATTTTCTTTTTCATCATATACTTCATATATACTTGGCCATTCTTTTGTAAATAGCCACAAATAATTTTCTAAATCTGCTATTTCTGATTTTTTAAGTATTTTATTAGTATATTCCATATGACTAATTGGTACATATATTAATTCTTTTTTCTTTGATTTTACAGCTGATATTTTTTTCTTTATTAGATAAAATAGACATTCTGCATTATTCTCGTTGCTTGAAAATAGCATAAAATATTTATTTTCTGCTTCTGAATAGTATATTTGCCAAATATAGTTGTTACTATATTTTATTTCGTATGGAATATTTTTATTTAACTTTTTTTGTTCTTCTTCAAGTTCTTTTATTTTATCCATATCTAAATTATTTATCATATTTAAAAAGCTTTCATATTCTTCTATATTTTCTTCATCATGTGATGTCATATAAAAAGATAAAGGCTTTGCTTTTTTCATTTTATCACTAACGCTTTCTAGTCTATCTACTGGTGTTATGTATATTTCTATATCTTTTACATTTACATATTTATATATTTTATAATTATTGTCTTCGTATGTTTTTAATGGTCTATATCTTATTTTTTCTGTATTTTCTAAACACTTTGGTATTTCTTCTAGTTTTAGTCCTATATATTTTAATTTTTGTTCTATTTGCTTTTTATTTTCTTTCGTTTTTTCTTGCACGTTTTTATTCCTCCTAATGTTTTTCTAAAGTATATCACAGTAGAAAACTTTGAGCAATTATTTTTATAAATTTTATTATAAAAATAAAGTTCAATTTTTTTCTGTATTTCAAATTTATCAGCTTATGTTTTTAGTCTCATTTGTGTTTAACTTACTAAAGAGTTTGGTTTTACTTATAAAGCACAACACGGAAACCTAAGTGATTGCTTGTATTTCCATCATATACACTACGTTGTGCCGCTGGAACTGTTGATCCTGAATGATAGTATGCTCCTCCGCGAAGAACTAATTCTCCACTGCCACTTTTCATGCAAACTTCCTCCTGCTACTGGTCCTATGTCTGTATTACCTGTTTTTCCTGTTATTTGATCTATTGTTACTTCCATATTTGCTATTCCTTCTTGCTCTTGATTCGTCGCCTGCATATAATTTTCTCTTATTTGTTAAGTCAACAAGTTTTTCTTCTTAAAAAATATTTTCTGCTATTTTTTTATATCTTTTTGCTATTTTTGCTTTCTTTTCTTTTTATGTTATGTTAATATACTTAAAGTTAAATTAAATATATTTAATCTCTATATTAATTAGATTATTCTTATCTAATTAAATCCCAATTTTTTATAAAATTACATTCATCGGATGTGATGACTATAGAATTATTACAACTTAAAAATGACTATACTTTTAAGCGTGTTTTTGGCCATGCCGGTAACGAAAATATTACTATTAGCCTATTAAACTCTATCTTAAAAGAACCTGTTACTAATATTAATCTTGACCGTAATAAGATTTTAGAAGAAGATTTGTATAATGATAAACTTGGTATTCTTGATATTAGAGCTAAAATAAATAACTCTATTGACTGTGACATAGAAATGCAACTTGTTAACGAAAACAATGTTGAAAAAAGAATTTTATTTTACTTAAGCAAAATGTATACTCAAAATATTAACAAAGGTCAAGATTACAGCAAACTTAACAAATGTATTGCTATTCTTTTCACAGATTTTAGTTTAAAAAATTTAAAAAGTATTCATAAATATATGAC
>CAKPGD010000042.1 GCA_934154515.1 uncultured Clostridia bacterium | reverse complement strand
TCGAAATGATAGAAACAGCATTTAAAATTAAGACAACAAAAGATGAATATATTTCTAAAACAGTTATAATAGCAATGGGAACAAAGAAAAAAACTTTACAAATAGATGGTGTAAAAGAATTTGAAGGTAGAGGAATAAGTTATTGTGCTATTTGTGATGGATTCTTTTATAGAAATAAAGACGTTGCAGTAATTGGAAGTGGAGACTATGCTATATCAGAAGTAAATGATTTATTGCCAGTTGTGAAAAAAGTCACAATATTAACAAATGGAAATCAAGTTCCAGATATAAGAAGCGAAAAAGTAGAAATAAATAATAAAACTATAAAAGAAATATTTGGGCATGAAAAAGTTGAGAAAATTGAATTTTCTGATGGAACTGACATAGATGTAAATGGTATATTTATTGCACAAGGTACTGCTGATAGTACAGATATAGCCAAAAAAATTGGATTAGTATTAGAAAATGATAAAATAAAAGTTAATAAGACAATGGAAACAAATATTAAAGGTATATTTGCTTGTGGGGATTGTATAGTTGGAATATTACAAATTTCTAAAGCAGTAAATGATGGAATGATAGCAGGGCTGAATGTAATAAAATATCTTAATAGTTATAAGTAAAACTTATAAAATACATTAAAATAATTAATTTGATTTATTAATAACATTATGTTAATATATATGTGTAAGAAACATAAAACCAGTTGAGTTTTATTAGAACTCAAAGAGTTATTTGGAGGAAGACAAGATGAGAAAACACATCTCTGCAATCGCTACCATCATTCTGACCATGGCCGTTATGACTGGCTGTGCGCACAATCCGTTTGCATCGGATAAGGTACATGCTACTCTGACTGTGAATCCTAACCAAAACAGGAGAGGTGTTTACGAGTCGTACAATGATCGTCGTTATGGTCAGACCAGGGCAGTAAAATTTCCTGTGGTCATCGAAGTTCCCAAGGGGGAATATGTTGAAGCCGAATTCAAGTGTGATGCTTGTGGGACGGTTATCAAGAGAAAGATGACTTGTTACCAGTCCGAATTGTTCCAGTGCAAATGTGCCGTTGACGGAGACGAAAATGGCAATGCACGAGAGTACATTGTCCTTGCAGTCCATGATATGGAAGAGGAGGGAGAGAGTCAACAATCTAAATAAGGAATAACCAAAAAGCTGTTGCTATAAATATGGCGATAGCTTTTTTGATATTTATAGAAAATATGATGAAGAATATTTCTTTTTGCAAATGATTGAAATAAGAAAAAAGTTGTGATATAAATATTATTATGAATAAGATTAAGTATAAAGAGGAAAAAATGAAAAATAAAAATGAAATTTTATATAGCTTTTTTAGACCAATATTTACAGCAATATTTAAATTATATTATAATCCGATAATAATAAATAAGAAATATATTCCAAAAGAAGGAAAGGTAATAATTGCTGGAAATCATAAACATGCTTTTGATCCAATTTTTGTAGATTCATGTACTAAACGTGTAGTTCATACATTAGCAAAAAAAGATTTACATGATGGAAAATTTGGATGGCTTTTTAAAGCGGTAGGAACTATACCAGTAGATTTAAAGGCTGAACATAATAAAGAGGCATTGAATACTGCAATAAAGTATTTAAATAATGAAAGAGTAATAAATATTTCACCAGAGGCTAAGAGAAATTATACTAATGAAATATTACTACCATTTAAATATGGAACTGTAATTATGGCACAAAGAACTAATAGTAAAATTATTCCATACGCAATTACAGGAGATTATAAATTTAGAAGTAAAAATTTAAAAATAGTATTTGGAGAACCATTAGATGTGTCAAAATTAGATGTTGAAGAGGCAAATCAAATATTATATGAAACAATAAAAAAATTAATAATAGATTCAAGGAATGAAGAAAAATGAACAAAATAAAAACACCATGGTATAAATTTTATGATGGAATAAATAAAAATTTAAAATATCCTAATATATCAGTTTATAAAATGTTAGAAAAATCTGCTCAAAAACATCCAGATAATATTAGTTATAATTATTATGGAACAAAAGGAAAATATAAAAATTTGATATATGAAATAAATAGATGTGCAAAAGCATTTAAAGTTATGGGGATAAATTATAAAGATAGAGTAAGCATTTGTATGCCTAATACTCCAGAAGCAATTATTGCTTTTTATGCTCTTAATAAAATTGGTGCAATTGCTAATATGATACATCCATTGTCAGCTGAAGAAGAAATTAAACATTTTTGTAATGTCACTAATAGCCAATATATTATTACAATAGATATAGCATTTAATAAGATTAATCATATATTTGAGAGTACAGTGTTGAAAAAATGTATTATTGTCTCAGCAAAAGATTCAATGCCATTATATATGAAAATAGGATATCAATTAACAAAAGGCAGAAAAGTAAAACTAGAAAAAAATGATTTTAGTCTAAGTTGGAAAGAATTTATAAATCTTGGAAAGAACTATAATAATAAAATAAGAGAGAATTTTAAAGGAAACGATGTTGCAGCAATTTTATATAGTGGGGGAACATCTGGATATCCTAAAGGAATAGAATTAACCAATATGAATTTTAATGCTTTGGCAATGCAAAGTTTTGAAGCATGTGGGTGTTTAAAAGAAAAGGATAAGGGATTGGCGATAATGCCAATTTTTCACGGTTTTGGACTCGGAATTTGCATTCATACGGTTCAATATTTTGGCGGAACAAGCATACTATTGCCACAATTTACTGTAAAAACTTTTGGAACACTAATAAAAAGATATAAGCCTAATATAATTGCAGGAGTTCCAACACTATATGAAGCATTGTTAAAAAATCCTAAAATGAAGAAATGTAATTTATCATTTATAAAATGTGCTATTTCAGGAGGGGATACACTTTCAGTAAATTTAAAAAAGAAGGTTGATAAATTTTTCCAAGAACATGGTGCTGATATACAGATTAGAGAGGGGTATGGATTAACTGAATGTGTGACAGGAAGTTGCTTAACACCAATGAAATACTATAAAGAAGGAAGTATAGGTATTCCTTATCCAGATATGTATTATAAGATAGTTAAACCAAATACGGAGGAAGAAGTACAATATAATATAGATGGAGAAATTGTTATAAGTGGACCAACCGTTATGAAAGGGTATTTAAATGATCAAAAGGAAACAAATGCGGTTCTAAAGAAACATAATGATGGTAGAGTGTGGCTTTATACAGGAGATTTAGGATATATGGATAAAGATGGATTTGTTTATTTTAAACAAAGATTAAAAAGAGTTATTGTTAGTTCAGGATATTGTTTATATCCACAATATATTGAAAATGTAATAGATTCAAATCCTAATGTATTAATGTCATGTGTGATTGGAATAGATCATCCATATAAAATACAAGTTGCTAAAGCATTTATTGTGTTAAGAGATGGCTATGAAAAAAAAGATGAAATTTTAAAAGAAATCAAAGAATGTTGTGAAAAAAAACTAGCTAAATATTCGTGGCCATATGAATATGAATTTAGAAATGAATTACCTAGAACTCTAGTAGGAAAAGTGGCATATTCTAAACTTGAAGAGGAGGAGAAAACAAAAAGTGAAAAAAGATAAATTAACAGTTCTTTTGGTACATCCAGAAATATCAAGAACAAAATATAATTTCGTAGGAATAATAGAAAATGAATGTTTAGAGTTAGAATATATATCTACAATACTAAAACAAAATGAACATGTCGTATACCTTTATGATGGACAAGTTGAAAAAAGGTCATTTGAAGAAAAGATTAAAGAATATAATCCAGATGTTGTTTATGTTTGTGGAAGAACAAGACAGGAAAATTTTATGATTGAATATTGTGCGACTTCTAAAAAACATAATGCAAATATAATTACAATTATTGGTGGATTACATGCTCAATTGTGTTATGAAAGAATGTATAAAGAATTTGTAGACTATATTTTGACAACATTTGATATATATAAAATTTTAGATATCATAGAATATGAATTTTTTAATAATAACCTACAAATAGAAAATATAGAAGGAATTTGCTATAAAACAAAGGATGGTTGGAAAAAAAATAAACAAGTAATGTTTGATATAAAAAAATTGCCATTACCTGATAGAAGTTATTTTTATGAGCATCCACAAAATTATAGATATCTAGAACTAGAGCATTCTGCATGGGTAAGAACAGCATATTGTTGTCCCTATCATTGTGAATTTTGTCATAGAAACAAAATGAATATGGGGGTATATTCTTGTAGAGATATAAAGGATGTTGTAGATGAAATTGAAAATATAAATTCCGATAATATATATATTGTTGATGATGATTTTCTATTTGATCAAAAAAGAATAATTGAATTTATAAGATTAATAAAAGAAAGAAAAATCTCTAAAAAATATATATGCTATGGAAGAGCTGATTTTATTGCAAATAATGAAAAGATAATGAAAGAGTTAAAAGATATAGGTTTGTACTATGTTTTAGTTGGATTAGAAAGTATCGATAATGAAAAATTAAACGAATATAATAAAAATTCAAATATAAATAATAATGAAAAAAGTATAGAAATCTGTAATAAATTTGGAATAAATATTATGGGGATGTTTATAGTTGGATTGGATTATGAAGCAAAAGATTTTAGAAATCTTTATAATTGGATAAAAGAACATAATTTGAAACATGTTGCAATTTCTATATATACACCAGAAATGAAAACAGATAATTATATTCGCTATAAAGATAGATTAATTACAGATAATCCATCTCATTGGGATTATTTACATGTTGTTGCTAAACCAGAAAAATTAAGTGTACGAAGATATTATTTTAATTATTATAAATTATTAATTAAATTATTTTTAAAAGCCCAAAAAGAAGGCGTATATGATTTTATTGATTATAAAGATTATATAAAATCTTTTTTGAAAAATATGCTTAAAAATAAAAGGAGTAATGATGATGAATAAAGAGGAAAATGAATCTAAAGTAAAGAAAATAATACCAAGTAAATTAGAAACAGGATTTCAACAATTTCTATATAAAACATTAGGAAAGAAAATTCCAAAGAATATGACACCAAATCAAATAACATTAATTGGTGCAATTGGTGGAATGATAGGAATTTTATGTGCATTTTTAGCGAAGATTAATTCTTTTTTTCTATTGGGAACAATATTAGGAATATTATGTCATTTAATTTGTGATGATTTAGATGGTTATGTTGCTAGAACCAGAAGTATGTCTTCTACAGCAGGAGGATATTTTGATTTATTAACAGATATATTACATATAACATATTTAATAATTGCACTATCTTTTTCTGGATTTGTAAGTTTTAAAATAGCTATTTTTTTAGTTCCTGTATATGCCTTAATAATATTTACAGCAATGAATTACATATTATATTTGAATGAATTTTTATTTCCAAGATTAGGTCCAATAGAAACACATCTTCTTTTTATTTTACTTTGTATAGGTGGAATGATATTTGGAACAACACCAATAGTAAATTTTGAAAAAATTGGTTTTAAATTTGCAGATATAATATTTATAATTGGTGGAATTCCAATGTATTATGAAATGATTAGATTACAAATACAATTATTTAAAAGATTAAAAGAAAAAGATAAAAAGGAAAAATAATGGAAAAAGATGAATATATATATATTGTTTTAGTAAAGGCATTAACGGGGCTTGGAAGAATTGCTAGAAAAATAACTAGATATGAATATACACATATAGCAATTTCACTAGATGAAAATTTAGAAGATTTTATAACATTTTCACGAAGAAAACATTATTCACCATTTGATGCAGGTTTTATGCATGAAAAAAGAGAATATTATGCTTTTGGAAAGAATAAAAACGTTAAAGTAAAAGTTTTTAAAATTAAAATATCACAGTATAATAAAGAGAAAATTATTGAATATATAGATAAGATTGAAAATGATAAAGAATATATTTTTAATTTTTATTCTATGATTACTATGCCAATATTCCATGGAATTAGAATTTTTAAAGCTCATACATGTATGTCTTTTGTTGGAAGAGTCATAGAATTATCTGAATGTGTTGAGTTAAAAAAGAAATATTATAAATATAATATAAAAGAAATAGATGATTTATTAAAAGGGTATTTATTGTCAGAAGTTAATTTAGAAAAAAATAAGGAAGATAATAAGTATATGAAAAAAGAAAATATTATTATTAATTTACAAAAATTTTTTAAGTTAAATGGACAACTTATTTATAGAATGTTATTTAAGAGGAGTTATGAAAATGAATAATATGCCAGAAGAAAGAAGAAAAAAGTTAAAAAAATTATTGAAAGAAAAAGAATATATAAGAGTAATGGAAGCTTCTAATGGATTAACTGGTTTGATTGTAGAAAATACAAAAGTGGAGAATAAAGAGTATGATGCAATGTGGATTAGCTCATTGTGTGATTCAACTTTAAAAGGAAAAGAAGATAATGAAGTTGTTGATTTTTCTAGTAGAGTAAATACAATTGAAGAAATAATGGAAGTGACATCAAAACCTATAATTGTTGATGGAGATACTGGTGGAAAAATAGAACATTTTGTGCAACATATAAAAACTTTAGAAAGAATTGGTGTGTCAGCAATAATAATTGAGGATAAAAAAGGACTAAAACAAAATTCTTTATATGGAAATAAAGTAGAACAACAATTAGAAGAAAAAGAGATATTTGCAGAAAAAATTAGACAGGGAAAAAGAGTAACACAAACAGATGATTTTATGATATTTGCAAGAATTGAAAGCTTTATTGCTGATATGGGAATTGATGATGCAATGCAAAGGGCTGAAGAATATATAAATGCTGGTGCAGATGGAATAATGATACATAGTTATAAAAATGATGGGGCAGAAATTGTAGAATTTTTAACGAAAGTAAAACAAAAATTTCCTAAGATTATACTTATAGTGGTACCAACTACATATTCGCAATTTAAAGAAAAAGAATTAAATGGGTATGGTGCTAATATCATAATTTATGCTAACCATTTATTAAGAAGTGCTTATTCTGCAATGTTAAAGACAGCTAAGAAAATATTAAAAGATGAACGAAGTTTTGAAGCAAGTCAAGAATATTGCAGTTCAATGAAAGAAATATTAGAAATAGTAGGAGAGAAAAAATGATTGAACCAAAGAAATTTTATGAATGTTTAAATAATAATAGTTTTAATTTCTTTACAGGTGTACCGGATTCATTACTTAAAGAGTTATGTTTATGTATTAAGAATTCATGTAGCAATCAAAGAAATATAATAGCTGCAAATGAAGGAAATGCTATTGCACTTGCGTGTGGTTACAATATTGCGACAGGCAATATTGGAGTTGTGTATATGCAAAACTCTGGAATAGGAAATGCCATAAATCCCTTATTATCTCTTGCAGATGAGAAAGTTTATGAAATACCAATGTTACTTATAATAGGATATAGGGGAGAACCAGGTATAAAAGATGAACCTCAACATATAAAACAAGGAGAACTTACTTTACCAATATTAGATACATTAGGAATAAAATATTTAATTGTGAATGAAGATTATCAAGAACAGATTAAAGAATGTAGAAAATATATTAATCAAACTAATAAATCAATAGCACTAATTATAAAAAAAGATACATTTTCAAAATATGATAAAGATATAGACAACGATAATCATAATGTAATTACAAGAGAAGAAGCATTAGATATAATAATAAAAAATATAGATGACAATGAATATATAGTTTCAACAACTGGTAAGACGTCCAGAGAAATTTTTGAAATTAGAGAAAAATATAATCAAATACATTCAAATGATTTTCTAACTGTTGGATCAATGGGGCATACTTCATCATTAGTATTGGGAATTAGTTTATTTACTGAAAAAAACATATATTGTATAGATGGTGATGGAGCATTTATTATGCATATGGGAGGATTGGCTATTGCGATTCAAAATGCAAGAAGTAATTTTAAATATATATTAATTAATAATGGATGTCATGAATCAGTTGGAAGGCAACCAACAATTGCTAATTATTTGAATTTTGAAAAAATATTAGAAGGATTTGGTTTTGAAAAAGTTATTATTGTTAATAATTTGGAAGAACTAAATAAAAGTATTAAAATATTAAAGAAAAATGGAAAGATTGCATTAATAATAAATACAAATGATAAATCAAGAAAAGAATTAGGAAGACCAACAACGGTACCTAAAGAGAATAAAAAAATGTTTCAAAAAAAGTTAAGAGGAAAATAATATGAAAGTTTTGATTTTTAATTCAGGAGTTGGAAGCAGAATGAATGAATTAACTAAAGACAAGCCTAAATGTTTAGTAAAATTATATAATGGAGAAACAATCTTAGAAAGGCAAATTAGAATATTAAGTGAAGCGGGATTAAAAGATTTTATAATTACTGTAGGTCCTTATAAAGAAAAAATATATCAGATTACAGATAAATATAGTATGTTGAATTTTACTTTTGTTGAAAATTTAGATTATAAAAACACAAATTACATTGTTTCAATGAATAATGCAAGTCGCTATTTGAATGATGATATTTTACTTATGCATGGAGATTTAGTTTTTAATAAAAATTTAATAAGAAAAATACTAGAAGATGAAAGAAAATCTATTTGTCTATATAATGAAAAAAAGAAATTACCTGACAAAGACTTTAAAGGAAGATTTAAGGACAATATATTGAAAGAAGTTTCAATATCAATTTTTGATAAGGATTGTTTTACTTTTCAACCATTATATAAATTAAGGGCTGAAGATATTAGAGTTTGGAAAGATAAAGTGGCTGAATATGTAAAAAAAGGAAATACTAAGGTTTATGCTGAAAATGCATTAAATGATATTACAAATGAAATTTTAATTTATGGAATGTCATATAAAAATGATTATATAGAAGAAATTGATAATAAAGAAGACTATGATAGAGTCTCAAATGAAATAAAATATTGGGATTATAGAGAACAAGAAATTGAGAATATGCCATATAGTGAAGCATTAAAGAAGTATTTAAGTAAAAATGAAGAAGTATTTATTGTTACAAGCAGACGATTTTCGAGTAGTATATTAGATATGCTAAAAGGTTATAATTTTACAATATTTTGTGAATATTCATCTAACCCGAAATATGAAGAAATTCGAAACGGAGTAAAGCTTTTTAAGAAAAAAATATATAGTAAAATAATATCAATAGGTGGAGGAAGCACTATAGATGTAGCAAAATGTATTAAAATTTTTTCAACAATGAAAAATGAAGAAGACTTTTTAAAAAAAGATTTTGGGTATAGTAATATAAAACATATAGCAATTCCAACAACTGCAGGAACTGGAAGTGAGTCAACTAATTTTGCAGTAATGTATTATAATGAAAAGAAAATGTCAATAGAGCATGGATCTATATTACCAGATTTAGTAGTATTAGATGAAAATTTATTAAAAACATTATCAGATTATCAAAAAAAAGCAACACTACTTGATTCTTTATGCCAAGGAATTGAGTCATATTGGTCTAAAATGGCAACAATAGAAAGTAAAAAATATGCTGAAATGTGTATAAAACTAATTTTAAATAATTATGAGAAATATATAAAAGATAATGATGAAGTTAGTAGAAAAAATATGTTGATTGCTTCAAATTATAGTGGAAAAGCAATTAATATTTCAAAAACAACTTCTGCACATGCTATGAGTTATAAAATAACTACTAAATATGGAATAAGTCATGGACATGCAGTAGCTTTATGTTTAATTCCTATTTGGAAAAAATTACTTGAAAAATCATATGAGAATATTGAATTGAAACAGACGTTATTTCAAATTGCTAATATATTTGAATGTGAAAATATTTCAAAATCGATTGAAAAGTTTTTTGGTATTGTAAAAAAATGTAACCTACCTAAAATACAAATTAATAAAGATGATATACAAATTTTAGTTAAATCAATTAATATCGAAAGAATGAAAAATAATCCTATTGATTTTAGTGAAGAAGAGATTGGGATAATATATAAAAGTATATAATATAAAAAAATTAAATCATGAAATAAAAATATGTTATAATTCAAAGTGAATATAGAAAAAATAGAGTAAGAAAGTATTATATAGGAGGAGAGATGATATGATAGAAGATATAAAAAATTCAGGTGAATTTGAAAATATTATAAATAATAATGAAATTGTATTTGCAGATTTTTATGCAACTTGGTGTATGCCATGTAAAATGATGTCTGGAATAATAGATGAAATAGCAAAAGA
>CAKPGD010000041.1 GCA_934154515.1 uncultured Clostridia bacterium | reverse complement strand
CCAGCTAATATAATTAAAATTACTATTGTTACTATTAGACTTATTAATGTTATTGCTTTTTGATTTTTTAGTTTACTTTTGACTTTGTTCATTTCTTTTATCTCCTTCTTTTGTTTTATTTTTCACTTTTTGTTACATATTTATTCATTTTCAGCTTGTTCTTTTTTTATCTTTTTTGAATATTCTCATTTATTATGTAACTAAGTTACTACTTATTTTATATCATTTTACTATTAAATATTTGTTAAGTCAATAAGTTTTTCTTCGAAAAAATACTTTCTGCTATTTTTGTATATTTTTGTTGTTTTTTCTACTTTAATAGGTTTGTTACATTTTTTACTTTCCATAATATTTGCAATATTGAGCAATTTGTTGTATAATATAGTTATCTAAGGTTTCTTAGAATTATATTTTTAAGGAGAATATGTATATGACAACTATAGTGGGTATACCCAACATTTCAAATTCAAGTAACAAAACAACTTACGTTTATGTAGTTGCTAGAAAGCGGTATAATGACTTTTTAGAATTTTTAAAAAGTTTAAAGCTTTCAAAAGAAAATCTTGACCCAGAGTATGATAGAGGTGATTTTAAAGTTGTTACCATCAACATAGAAAAATCTCATGAGAATTACTCTTCGGTATATGAGTCTATTTCTAGACATGACTTGGATTTTCTAAAATAAGATTATCTCCTTGCACCCATCTATCTACTTTTGATGGGTGCCTTTTCTTTTTTATCCCATTTTTATTTAATTAATGTTATAATATTAAACAAGCTTCATATATATATAATAAGGAGGGTTTATTATGTTTAAACAATTTATCGAAAATAATAAAAAAAATATAATTAGTTCTATATGCGATTTAATTACATATCCTAGTGTTTCTACACCTACTTCTAATTCACATTTTCCTTTTGGTAAAGATTGTTCTGATGTGCTTAAGTATTTTCTTTCTCTTGCTAATTCTTTAGGTTTTAGAACAAAAAATGTAGATGGATATTGTGGTTATGCAGAATTTGGTGAAGGTTCAGATTTAATAGGAATTATTGGTCACTTAGACGTTGTTTCTGCTAATGAAGATGACTGGGATTTTTCTCCTTTTATTCCTACTATTAATAATGGCTATTTATATGGTAGAGGAGCCATTGATGATAAAGGTCCTGTTGTTGCTTCTCTATATGCTATGAAAGCTGTTATGGACTATTGTGTTGAAAATAATATAACTATTAATAAAAGAGTACGACTTATTGTAGGTCTTAATGAGGAAAAAGACTGGGAGTGTATTAATTATTATAAAGTTCATGAAGAAATTCCTTCTGTTGGTTTTAGTCCTGATGCTGATTTTCCTTGTATTTATGCAGAAAAAGGAGTTCTTTCTATTTGTATTTCTGATAAACTTAATAATAATTTGCCTATACAAATAGAGGAAGTTGATTGTAATAACAATGCTCTTAATGTAGTGCCAAAAATTTGTAGTGTTACTTTAAAGACTAGTCCACCTGTTAAAATGGATTATCTTATTTCTATTTTAAAAAATTATATTGTTACTAAAGAATATGAAATTGATATTTATAAAATAGATAATTCTTCTATTAAATTAACTTCTTATGGTGTTGCTGCTCATAGTGCTCACCCTGATTTAGGTAAGAATGCTATTACTCCATTATTGTTAGTTTTAAATGAATTATTTAAAAGTTATAAAATGTCTCTGCCTTTACTTTCTAATTTTTGTACTTATATTGGGAATGATTATTCTGGTAAAGGTATGAATTTAAATGTAGAAGATGAATCTGGAAAGTTGACTTTGAATACTTCTAGACTTTATATTGAAGATAATAAACTTTACATTGGAATGAATTTAAGAATTCCTATTCATACAACAATAGAGAGTGTTGTTGATGTTTATAATAAATATTTTACTAATTTTAATGTAACAGTATTATCTAAATTAGATCCTTTGTTTATTGATAAAAATAATAAATTGGTAAAAGATTTATGTGATATTTTTAATGAGGAATGTGATACAAATTTTGAGCCTATTGCTATTGGCGGAGCAACATATGCTAGAGCTTTTGATAATTTTATTTCCTTTGGTATGAATTTTCCTGGTGATAAAGATATGTGTCATCAAGTTGACGAGTTTATTAGTATTGATAAACTTATGATTGCTACTAATATTTATGCTAAAGCTATTTATAAGTTATTGCAATAACTTTAATTATTGCAATAATTACGTATATATAAAAAACAACGATATCTTCAAAAATCGTTGTTTTCTATTTTTATAATATTTTATAATATATTTCTTCTAATTTCTTCTAATTTTTTTATTTTATTATTACTTATTATTAGACTAATATTATTAGATTAATATTATTTAATTTCATTATTGTTTACATTATTGGCGTTTTTATTATTCTTCATCATCTAGGTTGTCATCTTCTTCTGGTTCTTCATCTCCTAAGCTTTTTTCAAAAGCTTCTGTGAAGTTTGCTCTAATTTTCTCTTCTATTTCTTTAGCTATTTCTGGATTATCTTGTAAATATTTTTTAACATTTTCTCTTCCTTGTCCTATTCTTTCTCCATTATAACTAAACCATGAACCACTCTTTTCTACTATGTCTAAGTTTACGGCTATGTCTAGTATATTTCCTTCTTTTGAAATACCTTTTCCATATACGATATCAAACTCAGCCTCTCTAAATGGTGGAGCAACTTTATTTTTTACAACTTTAACTCTTGCTCTGTTTCCAACTACTTCTCCATCTTGTTTAATGTTTTCTACTTTTCTTATGTCTAAACGTACAGATGCATAGTATTTTAATGCTCTACCACCAGCAGTTGTTTCTGGGTTTCCAAACATTACTCCAACTTTTTCTCTTAATTGGTTTATAAATACTATAACACATTTAGATTTGTTTATTGCTCCTGCAAGTTTTCTTAAAGCTTGAGACATAAGTCTTGCTTGTAAACCTATATGAGAGTCTCCCATATCTCCATCTATTTCAGCCTTTGGAACTAAAGCTGCAACAGAGTCTATTACTATAACATCTAATGCTCCACTTCTTACTAAAGCTTCTGCTATTTCTAATGCTTGTTCTCCTGTATCTGGTTGTGATACTATTAAGTCATCTATATTTACACCTAGGTGTTTAGCATATACTGGATCTAATGCATGTTCTGCATCTATAAATGCTGCTTCTCCACCCATTTTTTGTGCTTCTGCTATCATATGAAGTGCAAGTGTTGTTTTTCCAGAAGATTCTGGACCATATACTTCTATAATTCTTCCTCTTGGGATACCACCAATTCCTAATGCTATATCTAGGCTTAGTGCTCCTGTTGGTATTGCTTCTACATTCATTGCTTGGAAATCTCCTAGTTTCATTATTGAACCTTTACCAAATTGCTTTTCTATTTGTCCTAATGCTGCTTCTAATGCTTTCATTTTTTCTGAATTTTGACTACTCATTTTATCTTTCCTCCTAAATATTTGTTTCGTAAATCTTTGTTTGTTTTATTATATCGTAACTTAAAAATTTGTCAAGTACTTTTTATAATTTTTTTCTATTTTTTATATTTACTTTAACTCTTTTAGAATATCTTTTTTATCTAAATTTTATTTATTTTTACATTCTACTCCAAGTAAAAAATCTATAATATGAGCAATAATTATTTGGATTTATTTCGCCTGCTAAACCTTGACTTCTAACTACTGTTACTTTATTTCTACATAGACTTAAAAAAGGTAATTCTTCATTATATATTTCTACTATTCTCTTATATTTTTCTTTTAGTAAATTTTCGTCGCTAATATTTTTTACTTCATTTAATATAGTAGTCAACTCCTCATTGCTGTAATTTTGTAAATTGCTATCTCCTATAATCTTTTCTAAGTCTGGGCTATATGAATTATATATTCCTGTTAAAATCATTTGATAATTTTTATTTTGAAGTATTGTATTATATTGAGCAGAAGAAACTTTATTTATTGTTACTGCTATTCCTATTTGCGCTAATTGATTTTTTATATTTTCTGCTACTGCCACTCTGTTTTCATCGTCCTTATTTACTGTTAATTTTAAGTTTATTCTTGATGTTGTATAATTTTCTTTTTTCTGCCATTTGTTATTTTTATATTCCCAACCTGTATCTTGTAATACTTTTTTTGCTTGTTCCTGATTATAACCAGAACTTACTGAAGTATTTGAATATAAATAGTTTCCGTAATCTAGTGGGAAGTCTGATATAACGTAATTATTGTTATAAACAGTAGATACTATGTTTGTTTTGTCTAGTGCATAACCTATTGCTTTCCTTACTTCTGTATTTTTTAAAATACTATCTTGACAATTGAATGCTAAATATTCAAAGTTTCTTCCTTTAAATTCATGTTTTGCATATCCTATTGTTCCTATATAATTTTCTAAATTATAATTTGCCGTTGTAAAAATATCTATGTTTCCTAATTTAAAACTATTATAAACCTCTCCAACTTCTGAAAATAATTTTATATTTATTGTTTCTATTTTAGAGTCTTCTTTTGATTTATTCCACCATCTATTATTTTTTTCTAATGTTATGTTAGATGACTCTACTTTCGATATTTTATACATTCCTGTTCCCATTGGTATTTTAGTGCTTGTATAAAAATCTTCATCTATATAATAATTATTTGGCAAAATTGGAAATGTTAAATTGTATTCAAAAAATGGAACTGCTTCTGATAAATTTATTCTTACCGTTGAGCTATCCAATACTTCGACACTTACTACTTTTTCTACATTATATGCATATACTGATGTTCCTTCTTTTAATCTGTCTATTGTAAATTGAATGTCTTTCGCTATAAAAGATGAACCATCTTGCCATTTTTTATTATTATCTATTTTTATAACGTATGATGTATCTGAAATTTTAGAAACTTCGCTTGCAAGACACATTTCTGCCTTATAATCTTCTGTTATAGTTACTAAAGGTTCAAATATTAATCTTGCTACATTTAATACTTCTCTATTATTTGATATTAAAGGATTTATAGTGTCATAGTTTGATATTCCAAGTCTTATGTCTTTTTTTGTTTCTTCTACTACTTCTTCTGTTTGTTGTTCTTCGTGTGGATTTTCTTTATTTTTAAAACATATTGCATATATCGAATAAGCAATTATTCCTACTGCAAATATTATAAATATATATTTAAATAAATTTGACTTCACTTTTTCCTCCTTGCCTGTTTATAATATATTATTTACAGCATTTTTTCAAGTGATTTTTACTTTTTTCTTGTTATTCTTAAAATCCTATTTTGCTTTTCTTACTTTCAATTATAATTTTATTTAATACTTTTTTATTATAATTTTTACTATGTAAAAAGGAGCTAAAATTGATTATTAAATATCAATTTAGCCCCTATTAAAATTTTTATTTTCTAGACTCTACAATAATTCTAATACCTGTTCTGTCCTCTCCTTCGACTTCTACTTCTGCGAATGCTGGTATACAAACTAAGTCCACACCCGCTGGTGCTACAAACCCTCTTGCAATTGCTACTGCTTTCACTGCTTGGTTTAGAGCTCCTGCTCCAATTGCTTGCATTTCTGCTTTGTTTTCTTCTTTTACTAATCCAGCTATTGCTCCTGCAACTGAATTTGGATTAGATTTTGATGAGATTTTTAAAACTTCCATCTTTTGCCTCCTATAATTTTATTTTTATTTGAATTACATATATATTTATAATACAAATATAATAAAATGTCTAGTGTTTTTTGGAAATTTTTTCCAGAATTTTTCGAGTATTTTTACTTTATTTCGTAAGTTTTCGTCATTTATTTTATATTTATTCTATTTATTGCCTTTATTCGACAATTTTCCTCATCTATATCAAATATGCATCCATTAAATTTACAAGGTCCTTCTGCTAATTTATATCTTTCTGGAAGTGATGTTACAAATCTTTTTACAGATGCGTCTATATCCATTCCAATTACTGAATTTGAAGGTCCAGTCATTCCTATATCTGAAATAAAACCTGTACCTTTTTTAGTTATTTCTTCATCTGCTGTTTGTACGTGTGTATGAGTTCCAAATATAATATTTACTCTTCCATCTAAATAACATTTCATAGCTATTTTTTCTGCTGAAGCCTCTGCATGAAAGTCTAAAACTACATAATCTGCTTTTCCTTTTATTTCTTCTAATATATCATCTGCTTTTATAAATGGGTTATCAGATTGAACTCCAATTTCTGTTCTCCCTATTAAATTTATTACACATATTTTTTTATTTTTGCAAGTAAATATGTTATATCCCTTTCCTACTACTCCTCTTGAATAGTTTGCTGGTCTTATAAGTATTGGATCATCTATAAAAGAAAAAATATCTTTTTTTCCCCATGTATGATTTCCCATTGTAATTGCATTTACTTTTAAATCTTTTAGTTCGTTAAATATTTTTGTTGTTATTCCCATTCCTCCTGCTGAATTTTCAGCATTTACAATTACAAAATCTATATTATTTTCTTGCCTAAATTTTGGTAAAATTTCTTTTAATTTTTTTACTCCATTTTCTCCTACTAAATCTCCTACTGCTAATATTCTCATTTTATCACTTCTTTCTATCTTTTAGTTTGTTTTTGCACTAGTTAAAGTATACTATATTTTTATTTATTATTCAACTTTTTAATGAATATTTCTGTGTAGCTTGTATATACTTATATAAATTATATTTTTAGGAGGTACATATGAATAATAAAAGAGCTTTTGAAATTGTTAATAATAAAGAAATTAAGGATATTTACTACAATGATAATCCTGTATGGATTCAGGAAATAAATAATAATATGGCTAAAATAGGTTTTATGAATAGATGTGAAGAAAAAGATGTTTATATAGAAGAGCTTTATGAAGATGATTCTTACAATAAACGTAAATAATGAAAACAAGAATTTCTAACAGATTATCATAAGAAGTTTAAAGCTTACGAGCCTATAGAAATTCTTGTTTTTTTATTTTATTATATCTTTTACTACTTCACTTGCTATAATTAGACCTGCTACTGAAGGTACAAAAGAAATGCTTCCTAATAGTTTTCTTGGTTTTTTTTCTTTTTTTATTTTTTCTTTGCTATTTTGGTCAATATTTTCTTTGTTTAATTCTTTGTTAGTTTCTTCTTTTTGTATTTTTAAAGGTTCTTCTTTTGAATAAACAATTTTTAATTTTTTTATATTTCTTTGTTTTAATTCTTTTCTAAGTATCTTACATACCGGACATACAGAAGTTTTATATATGTCTGCTACTTCAAACTTTGTAGGATCTAATTTGTTTGCAGCCCCTGTTGCTGATATTATTTTTACATTTTCTTTACTTGCTTTTTCTATTATTTTAAGTTTATTTGTTATAGTATCTATTGCATCAACTACATAAGTTACAGTGTCATCTATTAAGCTTGTTTCTCCATTTTCTACTTCATCTGGTTTATATATATCGACTATTGCTTGTGGATTTATTTCTAATATTCTTTCTTTCATTACTTCTACTTTCAATCTTCCAATAGTTGAATCTAGTGCTTCTATTTGCCTATTTATATTAGTTATATCCACATCATCAAAATCCACTAATACTAAATGTCCTACTCCTGCTCTTGATAGGGCTTCTACTACGTAAGAGCCTACCCCTCCTACTCCATATACTACTATTTTTGAATTTTTCAATTTTTCTAAAGCTTCTTTTCCTATTAATAGCTCAGTTCTTTCAAATCTATTTGACATACTGTTATCCCTCTATTTCATATTTTTTATTTTATTATATATATCATACCAACTATATACTCTTGTAATATTTTTTCCTTCTACTTTTTGGTTATATAAATTGTTATAGCATAATGTTGGTATTTTACTTGATATTTCTATTATATTTTGAGGAGAATCTTCTATCATTAATTCTACATAGTTTCCTACTACATATGGTAATTTACTTTCCTCTGTGTATATTATTTTATCATATACAATTTTATTTTCTTCTAGCCATTTAGGTACTATTTCACTTCTCATTTTTCCTATATGTTCCTCTGGAACGCCATAATCATTTCTTGCGGTAATAATATATATTTCATGTCCCTCTTTTTTTAATTTTTTAATTATTTCTGAAGCAAATTCTCTTGCTGGATATTTTGTAGCATAATATATAATGTATTTATTCCAAAATTTTATTGTTTGTTCTTCTGTCCAGTTAAATGTTTTGGTTTCATCATAATCTACTTGCTTAATGTTAATTGGTAGATTGTTTTCTATACAATATTTTGTTCCGTAATCTGCTAAAAATGTTTCTATATCCGTTAATACTCCATCTATATCAATTCCTATTCTCATTTTATCATTTCCTTTCTTTTGTTTAATTTTTTTACTTTTTTACTTTTATATTCTTGTTCTATGATTTTAATTTATGTTTTTGTTTTATACTTTTGTTTTATACTTTTGTTTTATACTTTTAATTTGTGCTTTTATTTTTTGCTTTACTTATCTGATAATATTATCTTATCTTTATTTTTTTATTTCGTCAAGAATAATTTAAATTTTAGTTTAAATTTAATTCAAATTTTTCTTTATCCTGTATTTATAATATACTCTGTATTTAATCATACATTTTGCATTTATTTTACAAAATTGCATTTATTTTTTTGTTTCACGAAT
Organism: uncultured Clostridia bacterium; assembly: GCA_934154515.1. GTDB lineage: Bacteria > Bacillota > Clostridia > TANB77 > CAG-508 > UMGS1663. The sequence goes on along the minus strand of CAKPGD010000041.1, from coordinate 1,966 downwards.
TTTTCTTATGTATTTTTTACTTTACGAATTTACTTATACAAAAATAAAAAACAATCTTGAAGATTGCTTTTTATTTTTATTTTTTAATTCTTATTTTGTTGCTAATTTTACTATTTCAGTAAATGCTTTTGGATCATTTACAGCTAATTCTGCAAGCATTTTTCTGTTTACAACTATGTTAGCTTTTTTCATTCCATTGATTAATTTGCTATATGTTGTTCCATTCATTCTTGCTGCAGCATTAATTCTTGCTATCCATAATTTTCTGAAGTTAGATTTTTTATCTTTTCTTCCTACATATGCATACATTCCTGATTTCATAACAGCTTGTTTAGCCATTCTAAATCTATAATGTTTTGCTCCATAATAACCTTTTGCTCTTTTTAATATTTTTTTATGTTTTTTGCGAGTAATAACTGCTGTTTTAACTCTTGCCATTTTCTTTCACCTTCCTCTTTTTATTTGACAAAGAACACTCCTTGCCTCTTTATCATTCTTCATTAATTACCATATGGTAACATTTTCTTAATTCCTGCTTCACATGTTTTATCTGCATAAGCATCTTGTATTTTTCCTCTTGATTTTGCTCTTGAAGTTTTATTTGCTAAAAGATGTCTTCTATTTGATTTTGTTCTTTTAACTTTTCCTGTTGCTGTATAAGAATATCTTTTCTTTGCAGCTTTATTTGTTTTTAACTTTGGCATAATATTTTCCTCCTCTTTTTTTGTTTTATATAATTAATTATTTATATTAAATTAGCTCTATTTATTTTTCCACTTTTTTAGCTAATATAATAAACATGTTTTTACCTTCTAAAATAGGTCTCTTTTCTGGAGTAGCTACATCTGATAATTCTTCAATAAATTTATTTAAAGCTGTTTCTCCTTGTTTTACATAGTTTAATTCTCTTCCACGGAATCTAACTGTAATTTTTACTTTGTTCCCATCTTCAATAAATTTTCTTGCATTTTTACATTTAAATCCAAAATCATGATCCTCTATATTAGGGGTAATTCTTATTTCTTTTAATTCAAATGTTTTTTGTTTTTTCTTTGCTTCTTTCTCACGTTTTGATTGTTCAAATTTGTACTTTCCGTAATTCATCAACTTACATACTGGAATTTCTGCATTTGGAGCAACTAAAACTAAATCTAATTTTTTATCATAAGCCATATCTAAAGCTTCATTAATAGAAACTGGACCAATTTTGTTTCCTTCCGCATCAATTATTTGAACTTCCCTAGCTCTTATTTGTTCATTAATTGGTAAATCTTGTTTGATATAAAACACCTCCAAAATTTTAATAAAAAAAGATTGACATTAAAGTCAATCCACTCACACATAAATATACTACTAGTTATTCACTAGAAACAAATATTTAATAACCTTTTTCCACAAAGTTAAGGTGAGAAGTGGATAACTTCTTCTTTTTTCAACATAACTATAATATACCATTTTTTTCAAAATGTCAATAGTTAAATTATTTTTTTATTTTTCTTGACTTTTTTCAATATTTGTATTAGAATAATATAGCATATTGTGAAATGTAACTTTTTTAATAAAGAACTTCTCCCCGGTAGTTCAATACTAAAAAGTTTCATATAAATATAATATTATATAATGAATGGAGGGTATTTATTACCATGAATAATACAACACATAGCGTTAAAAAAAGTGAAATTGAAAGAAAATGGTATGTTTTAGATGCTGCTAACAAACCTTTAGGTAGAGTTGCAACTGAAGCTGCTAAATTATTAAGAGGAAAACATAAACCAACTTACACACCACATATGGATGTTGGTGATCATGTTATTATCATCAATTGTAAAGATGCTGTTTTAACAGGAAAAAAATTAGACCAAAAAGTTTACAGACATCATTCTGGATACATTGGTGGAATGAAAGAAACATCTGCAAGAGTTATGATGGAAAACAAACCAGAACAAGCTATGATGCTTGCTGTAAA